>NZ_JBHRSW010000020.1:0-2564 GCF_042646125.1 Agaribacter flavus | reverse complement strand
AATAAGTTTTCAGTACTAATGGCCAGCCTATTTTCATATCTTGACCACACTTACCCCGTAATTACCCGCTGTTTTTGAATCTGAAATGCATCAAAAAAGCCTTAAAGTCAGCTGTCACAGAGGGTAGTAAGTAGTGTTAATCCATCTTATACTCGACTTATTTCGACATTCAGGGCTTTTAGATGTGAGTCGAAGCTTATTTGACGCTCGCGTTGCACAGCGCGACTTTGAATCTGCACTGCCTACTGCTTCTAGCCTTTCTCGAGAACGGCATTACAGTCGAGGAAATGCAAGAGCTCGAGCTGAACAAGCTGTATTCGAATCGAGTGTACTAGGGAATCGGCAAGAGATAGATTTAACGGACGATGCAACTAGAGCACGTGTTTTACAAGGCATGTTTGTTAAAGATTTCCAAGACTTACAGAAAAATGCACTAAGCGTAATTGCGCTAGCTTCTGCTCCAGCTCTAATCGGTGGCGGTTTTGCTGCTTTATCGATAAGAGGTTTATCAACAACGGCATTAAGCTCAGGTACTATTTCTGGTGTTGTTAATACTGGCGTCACCGCTGGTTTTGATTACTTTTCTGGAGAGCAGTACGACGCAACTGATTATGCAACGTCATTTGCGGCAGGATTCGCAGGAGGTGTGCTAGGATTCGGAGCAACTCAAGGTTTAACGAGAATCGGTGGGCTGGCTTCTACCGCGGGAATATTTAAACCCAGTGCAGAGAATTTAGTAGCAAATACTATTGGTGGTGCAGCTGGCTCAGTAGCTGGACAAATCATCACTCAACGTATAACTGGAGACGTTGATACGTCCGAATTGTTCGCGTCTGGAGTGACTGGTGCAATTGCAAATGGTTTACTTACAAAGCTAAAACTGCCGCAAAATGTTTCAGTTATTGCTAACAAAAATGGCACTCTATTACTTGAGAAAGGTATTACGCATACCAAAACATTCTTATCTTCAACCTTTGGGGGAACAACTACTCCTGGATTAGATGCGTTGATAGACAACCGCAACCCGTCAAGGAGGAGGCAATGAGGAAATGGAGTAAAGCTAAAGAGCAGCCTGAGTTATTGGGCAAGTACCTTAAAACTTACGACCACAGCTATGTTCATTTTATGGATATATTGGTTCTAAATTGGGCATCGGTCGTTTGTTTCTTTGCGATAGTAATTCTAGAAATTATTTATTGGAATACTGCTCCAACATGGTTTGTGGTCATGGAATTCCTAGTTATTATAGTTGCCATTTCAATTGTTTCCTTCGACTATTACAGAGTAAATGTCAGGCCGAAAATAACGGTATATGAATTAGGGATTGAGATTGCCGGTAACCTACATTTTTACGGGTTACCGAAAATGAAAGCTGAGGTACTATGGGAAGATATCGATAAAGTTATGCATCCAATGCCTGATAAATTGGAAGAGCCTATGGCGGGGTTTTATTTATGTTTCAAAAGCGGTGAAAAAGTATTAATACCCCAATCAATCGATAAGTATTTAAAGTTGTATTCAGAATTTAGCCGCAGAAATATTACTGGGGCAGATGCAGAGTTACCGGTTTATAAACTTGATCACTGGGGTAATGTAGATGGGTTTAGTATGAAGCCAATCGCTAAAAATAAGCCCATATTGTAATTCTATTTAGATATCGACCGATGCCTTTGGCAATGCACTCGGGAATAGTATTGTAGGTCATTTCCGAGGTACCGAGCAGCGTAAGCAGTTAGCTGAGCAGCTTAGCTCAGTTAATGTGAGTCTCAAAAGTAAAGCAATTGATTTAAACTTTGATGACCCACGTGCTGAGTTCGAGCGCCGCACAGCAGATGGCACAATAGATCAGTTATCAGATGAAGAGTATTACAACCTAGCAAATGCAGCGAACTCTTTAGATAAGCTTGGTGCATTAGCCAACTACGATCCATCTCATGATGACTTTTTACGGCAAGTCAACGCTGGTAATGCGCTGATCACAAATAGCTTTAATTCGCGGGTCGATGCATACAACAACACGGTTGGCTTATTAAATGAGGTTTATAGCCAAAGTCATTACGCTAGGCAGCAAAATGCTATAAGCAATGCCTACCGTCAACGACGGTATGCTATTGGTAACGCGCAAGCTGCTGCTGATTTTAATGCGATTAGCGTATCTGGATATGAGGTTGATTTAAGCAATGATGCAATTCGTGCGCGAGTTGCTGGCGGTATTGCAGCGCAGACAAAATCTGAATTGACTACTATAGCTCTTGGTATTGCATCATTGCCATTGTTAGCTGTGGGTGGCGGTGCACTAGGCTCTCTTGCTTTTAGAGGCGCACAATTAGGGATTCGTGGTGTTCAAGCAACTGGACGAGGAATACATGCCCTCGGGCAATCTGCCGTAAATCTAGGGCGGGAAATTGGCCGAAATGGTATAGTTAGCACGACGCTTTCAAGAGCTTATGGACTGAATGTTGCGGCGATTGAGGGTGGAGCACTGTTTGCAGAGTTGCCGCATACTTGGAAAAGGCAGGGCTAATTGAACGAGATGCAAACAGTGCTTTTTTGGATTTACCGCT
>NZ_JBHRSW010000019.1:0-519 GCF_042646125.1 Agaribacter flavus | reverse complement strand
GGGGTTGGATCACCTCCTTACTAAAGTTTGAGACGTATTATGCAGTGCTCACACAGATTGTTTTGCTGAAAAGAAAAGCGCGTAAAGTCAAAGTAATGGGGCTATAGCTCAGCTGGGAGAGCGCCTGCCTTGCACGCAGGAGGTCAGCAGTTCGATCCTGCTTAGCTCCACCATTTTTTGCAGTAGGTGTTTGTAGGTCACGCCTTGTGGACAGGCATATCCTTGCTGCGCAAGCAATTCACTCGTGTGTCGAGTTGATTTTTGCAGCATAGGCTTGTAGCTCAGCTGGTTAGAGCGCACCCCTGATAAGGGTGAGGTCGGCAGTTCAAGTCTGCCCAAGCCTACCAATATATTTGGCGAGAGATAATACGAACAACAAAGAGCCTTAATGAATAATGTGAATTATTGATTAAGGTTTTTTTAACCTTGAGATGTAATGCTTGGCATTACATGCGCTCTTTAACAATTTGGAAAGCTGATAAAGTAATCAATATTATTTAACGAAAGAGTCAGTCATCG
>NZ_JBHRSW010000018.1:0-203196 GCF_042646125.1 Agaribacter flavus | reverse complement strand
AGCCGAGCCGGTCAACATGCGGCTAATTTCCTGCAAGGCTATCAAGGCTATTTAAGCGTTGACGGCTACCAAGGCTATGAGAAAACACAGGCCAAGTTGGTCGCTTGCTTGGCGCACATTCGTCGTAAGTTTACCGAAGCTAAGGCTGCACAAGGAAAAAGCGCCAAAATAGGCAAAGCCGACTGGGCGTTAAATCACATTCAAAAACTCTATCGCATTGAAACCCACATCAAGTCATTGACCGTTGGCGAGCGTTATCAAATTCGACAAGAAAAAGCAGTACCACTGCTAGACCAATTCAAAGCGTGGTTAGATAAATCGGCTCAAACGGTCTTGCCCGAAAGTGCATTAGGCAAAGCCATCCACTATGCGNGTGCTGTCCTGTACTCGATCATCGAAACCGCAAAAGCAAACGGCCTGAAGCCCTACGATTACTTACTGCATGTGATGCAGCAAATGATAGCGGGGAACGAAAATACCGAAGACTTACTGCCCTGGAAGGTCAAGCTAGATCAGGTGTAGTTGTTTTGACTGACACCTTCTATCTGCATACGCTGGCGATAGATGCCAACCACCTGTTGTAGCGTACCTTTTTGCGGTCATAACTTTTGCCGAATTATTCGTCGAACGATCGTATGATATTTAAGCGAGTTTACCACGCTCTTATCATAACGTTTTTTAAGTTTGCCAAATTACGGTCGTACTTTTTACCAAATTGGCGTCATAAGTTGATGTTTTGAATGTAAAAAAAGCGAACAAGGCGCTGTGAATAGCTTGATATTTGTGTTTAACTGCTCGCGCTAGCGAGCAGTTAAACAAGGTATTTTCAATGATTGGGTGAGAGCGGCTAAGAGCACGTCGTTGTTTAAGGTGGTGTCTCCTTATGCGCTTGTTGTTTGATGAGCTGTTCGTGACTGCGCCAATGAGGCTGGACGAGGACGTCATTGACGTGGGTGATGGTCACTGCTTTTTGCGTTTCTCGCGCTGCTTCAATTAAGCTGCCCATGCATAAGTTTCGACAGAGTCGAAGATTGCCTTCACTGTGCCGAAGAATGAGAGTTAATGCGCCCTCATCGAAGGTGGTGGTGGCCATTTGATGGATGAAGTCGGTGAGGTCGTCGTCGTTGAGACGTTTGAGGGTGGCGGAATAGGTAATTCGAGACTTGATGTCTTGGTTGTTGAGCATGGATAGGGTGCGCAATAACTCAGGTTGCCCGAAGAGGACGAGATTGTGGTTTTTGGGGAAACGGTCAAACAACAGTCTTAATTTTCTCAAGGTTTGAATGTCCAGCAAATGCGCTTCGTCAATGAGAATGTAGAGCGCTTTTCTTGCTTTTACGTTATCGAAGGCGGTTTTGATGAGGTCGTTTTCGATGGTTTTGTCTTGAGTATCAATGGTAAAGGTGTCGGCGAGTTGATAGAGAATTTGTCGATAGGTGTGCATCGTACGCGAGCAATTGACGACGCAGGTTTCTCGGGTATTGCCGAGTTGTTGCAAGTGCTCACGCAGGCAGGTTTTGCCGACGCCAGGCTCACCCAATATCACGGAGAAACCGCCTTGTTGTGCGTGGATTTGGATGATGTCGACAATCTGCTATTGTTGGGGTAACATGGTAATGTGTACAAACAAGTCTCGATGGAAAAACTGAAGTGTTTCGAAAACGCTTTTTATGTTGTCAACGCTTTAGTAATCTAAACCCTAAATGCTTCTTGCATTCCAAGTTGTTCTTGCCTATTAATTCCGATACCAGATGCAACAGCTTCCCAGTTTTTCACTGAGAGCATCACTTCGTCATAGATTTTCTTAGCTTCAGATTCTTTTAAGTCAAAGTAATCAGCGACACTAAACGCCAAACCATAATCTAGCTCATTTGACATGTCATCTATATTTAGGTGCAAGCCGGCCTTATCAATAGACGGGTTTAAATCATAGGCAGGTGACAATGCCCATCCTTTTTTTGTTAGCAAGAAACCGTGATTACGTAAATGGTCATCGGTATTAGATACCGCAATATTGAAAACAATACGGCGCCACAACTGCGCTAAATCTCTTTGAGTTTGCGAGCCATGTACTGTTAAAAATTCTGCTAGCTCTAAGTAGCTCGCATCTTCTGTTTCGCCTCTGCCATCGTAGTATTGAAGTTGAGTCATGGCTGATGAAAAATGTATTCGCTGACCTTTATCTCGATCAAATCGTTTAGTGATAAACGTATGATGATTAGAGTTAAACCTTTGAATATCACATGGATACATGTCAATGCCAGCATCACGGGCTAGCTTATGGCAGACCATTTCCCAAGCGCTGACATCTGTAGTGTCGTTACTATTGGGAAACTTGGCTATCCACAAATCATTATTGTTGTCGTGCACACATGCTTTAGGGCGAGCGCCACCTAATGAAGAGCCTGGCGCAATGAGCATGCTTAACCAACGGTAATACTCGTCACTGTCAATGTTTTCATCGTTTTCGATCATCATTACTGCATACTCTAGTTGTTTAAGTGACGCCATTGGTGGTGCAGCATACTCAGCATTGTCATCTAAGAAATTGCCTTCTGACTCTGTTTTGAATCGTAAACCTCCCATCCGGTACGAGTCATGAACGCCTAGTAAATAATCCATGGCTGTCATTCTAGCGGTCTCCCTGTGGCCATTTTTAAAATCGAGAGCTGCACGTCGTTTCATTAGTAGCTCGCCCCAACGGTCTGGGCAAGAATCTAGAAATACGCGGAAGTTCTTATCACTTCTATCGTTATAATGCTCTCCCGAATTTAATGCTAGTGACGGGTCGAGCTGCATGCGAAACGGAGATTTTAAGAAATCACTATCGTATTCAAAGCTAAAAACGCCACCTCGTGATGTTTCCTGAAATAAAAGGTGGCCAGCTAAAATAGGCTCTTTTATTGGAAACCAAGAAGCATAAACTTCAGCAGTTACTCGACTCATCGCTTTTTCTCCAATAACTTCATGTCTTGAAGTTTACTTCCCAACTCATCGTGCCCAGCCATATCAGCAAAGTTACTTTCCATGCCGAATACCGCCATCACTTTTAAGTAAGCACCAATAGCAACACCGGGGTCGCCGTTGAATACTTTAGTGATGGTCTTGGGATCTAATCCTGTACGTTCTGCTACCAATGACTTGGTGAACTCTCGGCGTTTCATAGCCAGAAATAGGTCTTCACCAAAAGTGGTGAGGATCTTCTTTTGTTTGGGGAATAGTTTTTTGTGACCAGCTACACTTGCCATACTCAACTCGCTAGGGATTATTTTCCCATAAATTACGTCTTAATATGGATAATTATCCCTTCAAAATAAAATTATTCAAGTTTGGATTTTGAAGTTTATGTTTTTGTAGGGATGATTATCCTGTTTTGGTAGCGTATCTTTTTACGGTCATAACTTTTGCCGAATTATTCTTCCGACTAGCCCTGCTCGTGTGTTACTGAAAATCGTTGATGCCGGTCCTGAATATGCCTTGCACAAATTGTACGAATAGATATGCGGGGCAGGCTAGACCTTATCTGTTCCTCAGTATTCATCTTTCCGTAGTGTTGGTATGCACCACTCAAGTCCTGTTTGTATATTCACTCATCAACACCAGTTCTAACAAGCTGTGTTTTATAAAAAAAATTTTCCGCCGATAAACGAAAAATAGAGGCGTAAGTATGCTCGAATTTTTCTTAAAACAGGCAGTTTTTGATGGGGAAGTCATGTTAGATTTAGTCCGAAATATAACTATAAAACAACGCTTAATCGCAGCTTTCGCGGTTATTATACTAATGACCTTGGTGATGTCGTCTATTCAGTTTTTTTCCGTTGCCAAATTGGGTGATATTGTTGACAAGATGCATAGACATCCGTTAACTGTGACTCGTGCGTCTGCGTTGGCCTACGCCAATGTGCTTAAAGCAGGCCTGTTTGTCAGAGAAGCTGTCAACACAACCAGCTCAGCGGCAAGCCGCTCACGAGCTGTACGCGATTTAAATAACACTCAAGCGCTTATTCGATAGCACTTGCAAATGGTAAGTGATCGAATATTGGGTGAAGAAGGAAAACAGTTAGCAAAAAATTCAACGAATTTGTTTCTTATGCAGAAAATAAGGGCAACGGCTTTTACGACAGCTCTAAGCAATCGATTGCCGCAACCAATACTAAGGTGTTTGTACTTGTATCAATTACTCTAGTGGTTTCTGTTGTGGTTGCTTGGCAAGTGTTCAAAAGTATTGTAAAGCCCTTGAGCAATTTGCGTAAAACTATCGAAAAAATCGAACACAATTCTGACCTTAGTGGGCGAGTAAAAATTGATGGAAATTGCGAAGTAGGGATCATATCTAAACGCTTTAACGGCATGATGAAAAAAATTGAGCGCTCTGTGATTCAGGCGCTCGATGCGACAAAGTGTATCGAACATTCAAACGATGCATTCCGTGAGCAGACAAAAGCGATTTCTTTAAACATCAATACGCAGTCAAACGAAGTTGAGCAAGTAGCACAAGCTATTTCAGAGATGAATCACGCAATAAAAGAAGTGGCAAACAACGCAGAGAGTACTAAAGATAGGGTAAATGATGCGAATGTCATCGCCGATCGCGGGGACAAGCTAATCAAAACCATGGCTGAGGATATAAATGGTCTGTCAAGTTCGGCAGAAACCACAACCAAATTGGTCACGCAATTGTTGAGGGACACGGAAAACATCGGCAGTATTCTAGAAGTGATTCGCGGCATTGCTGAACAAACAAATCTACTTGCATTGAATGCAGCAATAGAAGCCGCTAGAGCAGGCGAACAAGGTCGAGGTTTTGCTGTCGTGGCTGATGAGGTAAGGGCACTTGCTGAACGCACTACTGAGTCTACAACAGAGATACAAAGCACCATTGAAAAGCTTCAAAAAGGCACGGAGTCAGTTGTTTCTGCCATTCAGGGGAACGCTCAAATGATTGATAGTAGTGTCAGTAATGCCGAGTCAGTGAATGCTGAAATAGCACAAATTCGCGCATTAATGGGTGAAATTGCAACAATGAATACAGATATGGCGAATAGCACAATGTTGCAGGCTCAGGCAAGTGAGGCCGTAGATCAACGCATTAAAACAATTTCTGATTTATCGACTCAAGCGACTGAAAATACTGGGCTCATGCAACAGAGCAATGAGCAGTTACTGATACAAAGCAAAGAATTGAGTGATTCTATGCGGCAGTTTAAGTTGTCTGCTGTGTAATTTGTAATTTGCAATTGTCGTTGAGTAGGTCACTACTGCTCCTCAATTTCTTCAAGTTTTTTCAAGGTGTTGAGGTCTAGGACGTTGTTAAAAATGTTTAGTTCGTTAGACAACTTGAGCGCTTGCTCAGTGCTTTTTTTGTCACCTTGCAAACCTGCTTGGCTAAATGCTTTAAAACGTTGTCGTTTGATAAAATCTTGAGATAAGTCTATTGCCGGGTTTTTTAGCCAATCGGCGTCGATTGGCGTCGCTTTGCCCAATGTACTTCTGGTACGTACAATATTTTTCAACTGAAGCGTGACTTGGTTTTGCCCCTCAGGTAATTGCTCGAGCGCGTTAATGCTCTTTTGTGCCATGTGCAAAGCATCTACATCCAAAGAATCAATAGTCGCTTGTGTATACCAGTATTTCGCTTTTTTGTTATTTTTGTTGCAAAGCTCGGTTTGTTTGGGAAGCGCGCAGTTGTATCCATCCGCCAACAACTTAGACAAAGCAGGTTGGGGGGCTATTGAGTCTTTTTGCTTTGCAATACTTTGTGAGGTTTTAATTGCATGCGTCAGCTGAAACTCAGCACCGCGGTAGTCATTTTTGAAAACACCTAAGTCGGCATATAACTTACCTAATACGGTATGATGACGCTGTATTGCCTCTAAATCATTAACTTTGTAAGCCTTAGATTTGCTGTTAAATAACAAATTTTCTATTGATTTGAAATTGCGCCCATTTGGATCAAGTTGGCTTTTATACAAGTGCTGGAGTCTTGCCAACTCTGTCAGGAGATCAAGGCTTATGGCTTGCTTTCCCTTAAGCTCGCGACGATATGCTGCAGTCGGGGGGGAGTAATAGAGCGCACCCAGCCACACGGCGTTCGCGGATTGAGGGTCGCCATTAATCAAGTAGTTATGGCCTAGGCTCCATCCTGCCATTGCTAATGCGTGAGCTCTTTCGTGATTACGTGTCCACCATCCTGCGTACGCTTGTCCCGCCGACATGATCTGGCTGTTTAATCGCAGGTCAATGTTTCTGACGCCAAGACTTGGCTTCGTTAACCTAGTTTGCAACTCTCTGAACACGGCACTCTTTTCGAGTGAAAAATTAGCTTCAACAATAGATTTATCGAGTTGACGAGCCTCACTTATGAGTATCGTCCAACCCAGCGCTGCTTGATCCCATGTTTTCCTATTTAGGCGTTTTTCGCGGTTAGCAACAGCCGCATATAGCGATGCTGCTAGCTGATTGTCTGTTTCATTTTTTGCTAGTGCTAATAATTTTTTTGCCCATGTTTCCAATAAGCCATCGTCAATGTCTTTTTCTGAAAAGAGTTCAGTCAGGCCGGTGAGTGCGGCTTCACTTTTGTCTTTTTGAAATGCGTACACCCGATATTCAAAGGCGCGACTTATGTCTCCTTCTGCGTGGCTAGCGAGTGCGATCATTTCGGCTAATTCGGCGGATTTTATTGGATTTTTTATTTTAGGGAGTAGGCTTATCATGCCCTCCACGTCCTTGAGTGTTTGTAAAACCAACACAAGATTGCTCAGGCTCGCGCTGTGATTGGGATGCTGTTTGAGAATGTGTTCGTAGCTATCTCTTGCACTATGCAATAGCTTGCGTGAATGCGCGAGGTCGCTGGTTTCTGCTTCTTTAGTTTGCACCCAAGCATAAGAAAACCTCGCTTTTAAGTCGCAGTGATTGTCTTGATTTTGTTCACATTTTGCTTTTTCCTGATCAACATACTCATATGCTTCAGACCAATTTTGTTGCTTAACACTGTCGTACAAAGCGCTAGCATAGACCTCAGATGTTAGCAGGCTCACCCCTAACATGAGCAGTTTGAAAATATGTTTCATTCAACACCTCCAAGCTCAAATGACACATTGCTAGGAGAGGTTTCACTAAGGGTATTTTGGTGTTCACATTGCCTTTCATATTTGAGCACATGAACGCCTAACACTTTTGCTTGGTCAGGTTGTGTTGATAAACTGCTCACATCATCTTTAGCTAGAATAAAAGTGGTTATGTGATCATCTCTGTGACGTTTGACTTCGGCGTAAAACTCGTCTTCAAAACCTTGACCGGGTACAATACTGTGTATCTCTACTAGACTTTTTTTGTTCATACATAAAGCTTTTGCCGAATGTGAAATAATCCACCCTTTGCTGCCATTAAAACGTGCTTGATCGGTAAAACTGACATGTTTAAGTAGTTCTTGCACGATCCGCTTATGCTGCACTTGCTCGACATGCGTGCTTAGAGACGCCGTGATGGTTTGGGGTGAATCCGCATTGTGTAAGCTCGCTGCCGCATCTCTAAATAGCCAATGGATAGTTTGACCTCGTTGATTTTGAGCGTGTTTTAATCGCAAGAAGACGTAGTAATCATGCAGACTATGTATCCCTCCTTGGTTACTTGAAGAGGGCGTATCAATTTTGAACTCTAAGGTGTATGACGTGTTTTCTTTTGATGTAACGAAATCAAAGTATCTGATTAAATCTTTAAGCACGATGACTAACTCAGATTCAGCAAGTGTTTTTGCCTCCATACTGGCTACTTCTCCTAATACGCTAGTGTAAGATGCGCCAATTTCAACATTGACAGCGATCTGGGTTTTCGTATCAGCTTTTGCCTTGGTAAAGAGTAGTACAAACATCATTAGCAGACTCGCTATGAATGCCCGTTTCATGTCTTGTATCCTCGTTTTCAAAATGCTCTAAGGGTAAGTCTTGATAGCTTTGTTGGCTTACCTTGGTTATCGCTCCTGCAAAGTACCGCTTTCTCTCTTTATTGGTGATCAGGGCACAAATTATTTGGCCTGGTCCAATATCGATATCGATAGGCAAAGAATTGGGGTTACGCCACCGCAGCATTAAAATCGCCGAAACTTTATCTGATAAACCCAGTGCTACATTTTCTATACGCCATGTATTGCGAAGAGTTGCACTTTGTTCGCGTCTTGGTCCTAAAAACCAAGCGTGCGTGCCTTGTGCTTCTGACAACTTCTTAAATTTTGCGTCTTGATCCAATCTATATATTTCTACCCATCCGCCATTGACAAGCTGGCGTGAGCTTTTCATCAACGGCCTGAAAAGCAACGTTGGAAGTTCAACTAAGTCTCTATCTGGCACAACCAAGCTGCCAAGAAAAGGACGTACACGGACAATTTTGGGTAGATACCCAGAGACAGAAAGCTTGTATTCTGTCACGAAAGGGTTCACAAACAGATGCATGTCCAATACTTTATCCAACTTTCCTGTATAGGTATGCAAAGCCATGTCTCGTTTTAAATGATGCAGGGTAACCGTTCGAGCTTGATCGTTGGAAAGAGGAGCAATACTTACGGTAGTAAAGCTCAAGCTGAAAAGCGCGAATACAAGATATAAAAAGGCTAATACGCGATAATTGAGTTGTCTTTTTACAAAGCCTTTGAGGTAATTTTTTAGGGTGTTAATTTCTGCATCATCGACAAAAAAATCCACAACGCCTGCAAATAGTGCGCTACTTAAGGGTACCCCGACGAGCAATAATAGCTCGTTCATACCCAAAGAGCTGTGAAAGTGCTTAGCGATCCACAAATCAAGCAGAACCACCCAAATCGCCAGCAGCAAAGCCTTAATTAGCATCCTATTCCTTCAATGATTGCATTTGCTAGACCGTGAAATGTTTAAAGAATAAACAGTAATGCCAGGCTATGCAACAAATAGGGTGTCAGTCTATTCCTTGCTACTTCGCTTGTTTCGCCACGACAAGAATAGGCACGCACACAGCAAAAGCGAAATTGGCTGCGGTACAGGGACCGATTGTAATTCTGATATAAATGCACGCCCGATTCCATTTGAGAATAAAAAGTGAAGGCTATAGCCATCCGCTAAACCCGTGACAGAAATATTGGAAAAGTTAAATAAATGGTAATTCTCCCAATAATTTGCATACAGGAAGTCAAAACTAAAATCATCCACTGGTTTAAAAGTGTCTGAGAACATAAAGTTGATGGTACTGGTGTCTTTAAAGAACAAAACATCCGTGTTGAGTATGTCGAACAAGCCGCCTTCCCAAATATTTATGTTTAAGCTTCCAAACAAATGCAGCGCGCCATTGATTTTTAATTTGCCCTCGCCATTTTCATCTCCCGGCGAGATATATGCGTCTGTCCCAATAATTGTCTCGGTGGCTTGAGTTTTTCCGTGCCCGACTAAACCCCCTCCCTCAATTAATACCGAATCTTGTATCACATTACCGTCCACTTGAAACACACCACGGATCTGTTTGAATGTGCCAGCATTGCCCAGCAATTCGCCGTTGGTGAGCACAATAAAGGTTCCTGAGTTGTTTATTTGTCCACTGTTTACTAAGGTACCGCTACCAGAAGTACCGCCTACCTCTATTCGACCGTCGTTGTCCAATGTACCTTGATTAAACAAGCTTGGTGTTATTCTGTTACGTAAGTTGGAAGCAGATACCGCTATGTTACCGTGATTGGAGAGCATTCCCCGATTGATAAAGCTCACTTCATTGTATATGTCGCCATAGTTGTTCAGTGAATCGAGATTGGTGTAGGTGTTCAGGTTTGTGAATACGCCATGGTTGTTGAAAGTAGCTTGGTTTTCAATGACTTGTGTGTTCACAATACTGCCGTAATTGATCAGTTCTCCGGCGTTGGCGAATATGCCAAGATTGGTAAAATCGCCACTGTTTTCAAAAGTACCCGTATTCGTCATTAATGTGAGATTGCTCAATACAGCTTTGTTGTTCAATATGTGGGTATTGATAAGCAGATTG
Source organism: Agaribacter flavus (assembly GCF_042646125.1). Taxonomy (NCBI): domain Bacteria; kingdom Pseudomonadati; phylum Pseudomonadota; class Gammaproteobacteria; order Alteromonadales; family Alteromonadaceae; genus Agaribacter; species Agaribacter flavus. The sequence continues at coordinate 193,200 of NZ_JBHRSW010000018.1, read as the reverse complement.
GCATTAATCAAATTTCCTGCGTTGCTCAAGGTGCCATTTAGTAACAGGCTACCCTGATTAACTAAAGTACCATCAGCAGAATTCTTGAATACGCCTGAAACATTCATTAGACCGATATTGTCGACTTGTGCATTATTGTTGAAGGTGTTGCCTACGCTGATTTCTCCTTCATTCAAGACCCTACCATTGTTGTGGATCACCGCGTTTTTCTGACTACTAGAAAGAATAAACTCAGCACCTGTTTGATTATTTAATTCACCATTGTTAGTAAATTCACCAAACACTAGGGTGCGATCTTTACTTGACCAAGTTCCTTCATTGTTGACTACGCCGTCTGCTTCGACAATCAGGTTCAAGTGACTCGATACCATGCTATTATTATTGAGGTTTCCATACACTCTCGTGTCGCCTTCGGTAGACAAGTAGCCATCATTGTTAAATTCACCTGTGATCTGAACATCCGCAAAGGTGTTAAACCTCACTGTACCGCGATTGTCGAAAATACCGCCCAATTCAAGATCAACGCCACTGTCAGTATCAAGATCACCGTTATTGACGATGTTCCCGCCACGGCTAACAATAAGGGTTGTGGCATTCCCAGTAAGCAACACGTCACTGTGATTGATAAGTGTTCCGTTTATCATTAAACGTCTACCGCTGGATTGGATGATTGAGCCAAAATTTTCTATCGTGCCTTCGTTGTTGACTTGTCCTTGGCTAATAAACTGACCAGCGTTAACGAGACGACCTTCGTTAGTTAAGTTGGTCTCATTGAAAAATTGACCTGAGTTATTAAAACTCCCTAAATTTCGCATGAATACACTGCTGAGGCGACCCGCATTTGCCAATGTTGCCCTTGTATCGTTGTACACACTGAACTCACTGGTGACCTCACCTAAGTTGGTAAACTCGCCAAAATTTTGAAGTTGGCCTTCTGTCACCATACTGGCACCAACGTGATTAATGAGTATATTGTCGTTGATAAACGATTGTGTGCTGATTATACGCTGGTAGTTATTAAATGTACCATCGTTGTCTATCCTACCTCGGTTATCAAGAGTAGCGAAGTTATTGAAAACGCCATCAGTATTGTTGATTAGAAATGCATTTTCTTTGTTGAAGATAAGCCCCGTATTGTCTGTGTGACCCGTATTTATCAGGGTGTCATTGTTTATTAAAACATGTCGGTTGTTCAAAAAAGCATCTCGAGAATTCTCAAGTCGTGCATGGTTGGTGATAGCACCTGTGTTAATTAATTGCCCGTGATTTCTCAACTCGCCGTGGTTCTCGATTTCACCGATGTTACTCATTACGCCAAAGTTATTGATACTACTTTGATTGTTTATCATTCCATTGTCGTTATTTTGTAGCTGCGCATAGTTATTCAAGCTTCCTAGGTTTTGTATCTCACTTGTGTTGTTAAAGATATGATTGTTGTTTGTCGTGCCGGTGTTTATAAACTGATTTGCATTGGAAAATAGCAGGGCGTTATTCAGTGTGCCGGCGTTGTTTACCGTACCCACGTTTTCGAAGGTGTTCAGGTTTTCGAGAGTGCCTTCTTCCAGATTGTGAAACTCAGCAAAGTTAACTGTGCTGCCTTGGTTTTGGTATACCCCTGTGTTATTTAGTTCTCCTACATTTAGCAGCGTTTGGGTATTTTGTAAAAATGAGTTGTTGTGCAGAACACCATTATTGTTAAATTCCCCCGTGTTCAACAGTGTACCGTTATTGCTAAACGTACCGCTGTTGTCGAGCTCAAATGCATTGTTTAAAACCCCATTTTCATCGTTGGTAATGTCACCGCTGTTGCTCGCCAAGCGCGTATTGGTAAAAATACCACGATTAACGACGCTCATTGCATTGACAAAGCTTTGGGCGGTAATAAACTGCCCCTGTCCCTCGTTGATTATCTCGCCGCTATTGCCTATATGATCCTCGTTTACAAGTACACCGTGATTAGAAATACTGCCATGGTTCTGCATACTATTTTGTAGTGTGAACAACAGATAATTGTTAATTACACCATCTGACTGATTAGTGATGATACCTATATCATTCAAAATCGCCCCATAATTATCAACCACCCCACTATTGTCAAACCTACGCTTGTTCACTACCGAACCTTGGTTAGTAAACACGCCTGTTTGTAGATTGAAAATATCACGTTGGTTGAGGATTTGCCCGAGGTTGGTGAGTTGTCCATTGTTTACTAAGTCTGCATTATTGATGATTTTAATATTAACGCTATTTAATAAGGAGGCACCTTGCTGAATATCGAGCTGTGCTCGAACATTACACTGCCTTACTGTCACATAATCAGAACGCAACTTGGTATCACTGGTGATAGGGCAAGCCAACTCAAATAACTGAGCATATGATTGAGTAGGACTTATTAATGCGGTAGTGAGCAATGGTATTGAGAGGAGCCATGCTAATTTTGCTCTGTTACCAATAACGCGCCGCTTACCACCCAAATCCTCTATGTTGAGGGGTTCAACATTCCGTTTCTTTACATACATCAAGCTAGCTCTCTCTACACAACAAAGGCAATAAAGCTTAACGTGCGGAGTGAACTTCGCTAGACGGCAATTGGTATAGCCCCCCCTATACAAAAGTATGGGGTTAAAAAATCAAGTGTGCTGCGCGATTTATTGAGCTATTTACGGTAAAGCGCTAAAAAAGCGTTCTGCTCTGGGCAGGAAATAATTGTCACTATCTAGGGAATAAAGCACTTTTGTCGCTTTTCCTTTAAGTTCGGTGATTGAAACCAGACCATAGTAGCGAGAATCTACACTGTTATTTCTGTTGTCACCCATCACAAAATAGTGCCCCTCTGGTACAATCAAATTTTGGAAAGTGTCTCGTGGTTGGGGCACATTTTCGAATTGCACAGGGTGTTCGGCACCACTTAGTTGTTCAATGAAGGTGTTTGCACGGTTTGTTTCGGTGTATTGCAGAACTTCACCGTTTAGAACAACTTGATTTTTTACCATGGCAATGTTGTCGCCGGGAATGCCTAGCACTCTTTTTACCAGTCTTATTCCAGCCTTTTCAGACATAAAGACGACAATGTCACCTCTCTCGGGTGAGCTAGTTTTAGCAATGGGAATGTCGGTAAATGGAATATCCAATCGGTACGCCATTTTATCAACAAGTATGCGATCGCCCTCTTGAATAGTTGGCAACATCGATCCCGTCGGCACTTGATACCAATCGGCTATGCTGCTTCTTGAGATCAGTAAGAGCATCACAAAAAGTATAAATCCCCAATTTTCTTTGAGTAGCGATTTTGCGTTTCGATTCATTTTTTTAGCTAGTCTCATTTTTGCACCTTTTTAAATTGGACTGCATCTTGTTAAAAAGCTTGATACTGCAAGCTACAACCTCGCCGCGGCGGGATTATACTGGGGAGTTTCTCTCTATTTTTGTCGCAAAAACGCTACGAGTATGTCCATATACGCTTTGATTTTTCTTCCATGAAAAATAAATTTTGCGACAAAAATAGAGGGAAACTCCCCAGTATAATCCCACCGTGACAACTTCGCCTTATCAACAATGTTTACTACTATAACCTGAACTCTGGATAAGCAACGCAGAGATCGGGATTTAGGGCGCTGCTGGACGGAGTTGCTTATCCCGAGTTCAGGTTACTATAGCGCCCATAAACAAATGAAACCGAGGGATATTCTGTAAGTGGAATCTAATGAGTGTAACAATTTGTTATTTGAATCATAGCGTAGGTTTCGGCATTCCGGTATGATCAGCCAATGCTGAGCCGGCTTAACTTTTAGGTAATTTCATGATCAACAATGATGTTTTACGACGTGTGCGTTTTGCCCTTCGCATGAATGATGCGAGCACGATAGAGGTATTTAAGTTGGCGGGTCATGAAATGGACGGCGGGTATTTACATGCGATTATGAAAAAAGAGGAAGAGAAGGGCTTTCTTCCTTGTCGTGATAAAACACTGGCGTTGTTTTTAGATGGTTTGATCATTAAAAAGCGGGGTAAACGTGAGGGGGCTGAACCACAAGCGCTCAAGCCAGGTGAAAAGCTAAGCAATAACGAGATCCTGCGTAAATTGCGGATTGCAATGAGTTATCGCGATGAAGACATGATAGATGTATTGCGCTATGCAAATTTTCGAATAAGCAAAACAGAGTTATCCGCTCTCTTTAGACAATCTGAGCATCGTAATTTTAAGCTGGCAGGCGACCAAATTGTACGAAATTTATTGCAAGGCATGGTTAAAAAATACAGACCCGAAACCAAAAGCGATAAAAATACCCAAACAGCAATTAATCAACACATTTGGCAATCCAAAAAGTAGTGCCATAGTCCTTACGAAGGCACGGGACCAGTGCTTTGTCTCACTACCAGTTCAAAGGGTAGGGTAATGCGCTTGTTTGCCACGCTTTCGCCTTTCATTTGGGCAAGAAGCATTTTCATACTCTCTTTACCTATCTCAGTGAGCGGCTGTTTGATCGTTGTTAAGGTTGGTGACATCAACTTTGCATAACGAATATCATCAAAACCCATGACAGATATGTCTTCTGGTATTCTAAAATCATATTCACGCAGTGTATTCATGGCACCAATAGCCATATCGTCACTGAAACAGAAAACGGCCGTGGGTCGGTCTCTTAAGCGAAGGAGTTTTTCCATTGCAATAACGCCAGAGTCAGTCCCGTAGTCACCGGTTATGATGTACTTTTCGTCGACTTTGATACCTGCTTGAGTCAATGCTTCCTTATAGCCAAGTAGTCGACTTTCAGTACTTGGAGTAAGTGCTGGTCCTTTGACCGCTGCAATGCGAGTATGACCCAGAGAGAGTAAATGTTCTACGGCGGCTATTGCGCCAGCTCTATTGTCGATCATCACTTTGTGGATCGTGTCGTTTGGAATCTCTTCACAAGAATTAACTAAAGGTGGCAAGTCGTTGATAGGCTGTTGGTCTTCATCCGTCGGGAACGGGATGCGAGGTGTAAATACTAGAATGCCATCGGCTTGACCAGAACTGACCATATCACCGTAATGTGATTCGCGAGCTTGAATGTTTTGAGTGTCACCCAAAAGCACCGAATACCCAGCTTGCATTGCTTCGTTTTCTATGGCTCTAATGATCCCTGCATTGACCTGATTGGTTATATCTGGCATCACAACAACAACATTGCCACTTTTTTGGGTTCTCAAGCTGGCGCCAAAACGATTGGGTTTATAACCCGTATCACTCACTGCTGCTAATACACGGGTGAGCGTTTTGTCACTAACCAGTTCCGGCGATGATAGCGCTCTGGATACCGTAGCAGCTGAGACGCCAGCTTGTTTAGCGACTTCTTTGATACTGGTTTTGGCCAACAATTCCTCCAAATTTTCCAATAAGTGTTGGTTTTACGGTGTAAACGATTTCAAGCTGTATTCAACACATGTGTGTATACAAAAATTTTTTTGGATGATAACGCATATGAATTCAGTTTTCATCCTTGAGAAGGCTATATTATACTGAAACCGTTTACATCAAAAAAATAAATTTTTAGCTGGGCTTACGTAAATTTCAATCTCATTAGACGGTAATTCTTTGGACAAAATGGAAGTAGGCCGCAAAGGCGAGCATGTTTGGCACATCTTTAATAGAGTAAATACCGTCAACTGTAATTTGTTTCAAATTAGAAAACCGAGAGACTTTAGCTTAAATTTATCGCATAATAATCAGCTAATTTGTATAAAAATTTAGTCTCGTGAATCAACCCAATACCGACAAAATTGAGAGCCTACATGTCCCTCCACACAGTATAGAAGCGGAGCAATCTGTGCTGGGTGCGTTGATGATTTCTGCCGATGCATGGGACAAAGTGGCTGATTTGATCGTGGAAGACGATTTTTATAACCACAGTCATCGTATTGTTTACTCCGCCATTATTCGCTTGATAAACAAAAATGAAGCGGTTGATGCCGTCACTGTTAAAAGTGAGCTTGAAGCACATGCCCAACTAGATGAAGCTGGTGGCTTTTCTTATCTTATTGAATTGGCAAAAAACACGCCCAGTGCTGCCAATGTTGGTGCCTATGCGAATGCGATTCGAGAACGCGCCATTGTGCGCGAACTTATTGGCGTTGCTCACGATATAGCGGATGTTGGTTTTAATCCAGAGGGGCGAGACTCTAAAGAAGTATTAGATTTTGCTGAGTCCAAAGTCTTTGAAATTGCTGAAAAACGCACCAGTGCCAGTGAAGGCCCAGTCGATGTTAAGAGTGTGCTGAAAAAAACGGTCGACCGTTTAGACGAGCTGGTGAAGCAAGATCAAGAAGTAACAGGTGTATCAAGTGGTTACACTGATTTAGATAAAATGACCAGTGGCTTACAACGATCCGATCTGATCATTGTTGCAGCCAGACCATCTATGGGTAAAACAACCTTTGCAATGAATCTTTGTGAAAATGCAATGATGATGCAGGATAAACCCGTGTTAGTTTTCAGTCTTGAGATGCCAGCAGAGCAAATAATGATGAGGATGTTGGCATCCTTAAGCAGGGTAAATCAAACTAGCATTCGTACCGCAAAATTAGATGACGCTGACTGGATGCGTATGCAACAAACCATGAAGGAGTTGCACGACAAGGACAACTTGTTTATTGATGATAGCTCTGGTTTGACGCCTATGGAATTGAGAACGCGTGCTCGAAAGTTGGCTCGGGAACGAGGTGGGATTTCTTTGATCATGGTAGATTACCTTCAATTGATGAGAGTCCCTAGCTTGTCTGATAATCGTACTTTGGAAATTGCCGAAATCAGTCGATCCTTAAAGGCACTGGCAAAAGAACTTGAAGTCCCGGTTGTTGCACTGTCGCAGTTAAATCGTGGCCTTGAGCAGCGTGCGGATAAGCGCCCAATCAACTCTGATCTTCGTGAGTCCGGTTCAATAGAGCAGGATGCCGATTTAATTATGTTTATCTATCGTGATGAGGTATATCACGAAAACAGTGAATACAAAGGCATTGCGGAAATAATCATCGGAAAACAACGGAATGGCCCTATCGGTACATGCCGCCTGACGTTCCAAGGTCAGTTTTCCCGTTTTGATAACTATGCAGGGCCTGCGTTTGAGGATGAGTATTAACTTGCAATAAAAAAGCAGAACAATGTGTTCTGCTTTTGAGTGAATTAAAAAACGCTTACTTAGACGACGTTAGCGTTGCACCTTTTTTTCAATCATAGTCGAAACAACGACTTCGATACGACGATTTAGGCGGTGAGCTTCGGCCGTGTTCTCGGTAAATTTCAAGCGAGATTCGCCATACCCGACAGCAGACAAACGACTACTGTCTATACCGTACTCATTTATCAATAAACTACGAACTGATTGAGCGCGTTTTTCAGACAGGAATTGGTTGTAAGCAGCCTCTCCCACTGTAGAGGTGTGACCTTCAATCACAGCTTCTGTATTAGGGTAACGTTTCATAAAGGCGACAAATGCTTCAATTTTATCGGAGTCAGGGTTACTAATAACGCTGCTATTGTTCGGGAACAATATATCCAGTGATACAGAAACTTCTTCTTCCTCTAGAATACTGCAACCTACAGCGTCGACTTTGTCCGAAGTGGGCGTGTTAGCGCACCTATCTTTGTCGTCATAGACGCCATCACCATCACTGTCTTTTAATACAATTTCGCAACCACTCTCGTCAACTTTGACACCTGCTGGTGTGGTCGGGCATTGGTCTTGATTATTTGGTACACCATCGCCATCAAGATCAATACTACAGCCTGTTGCGTCTATCTCAGTGCCCGGCGCAGAATTGGGGCAACGGTCTATCGCATCATACACACCGTCTCCATCAGTATCAGGTCGTGTTGAAGGCGCGCTAGATTGACCAAATACATAAGCTAAACCTAATTTAGCACTATATTCATTGTACCCTTGGCCAAAATCATAATAGGTCGCAAGCTCCGTAATCACACGCCAGTTACTATTTGTTTTCCAATGTTTACCCACGCCGAGGCTTGCCATTCGGTAGCTATCTCGGATTGATTGTTCACGTAGCCCACCGAATAAGTAGGCGACATCGTCTTTAAGAAAATACATGGCATCGACACCAATTTGCGTGCCATCATCTGCAAGTGCTGAAGGGTTGTTATCATCTTTGTCGATAAGCAGACGACCAAGCTCAAAGCGCACTGCCCAAGCAGGGTCAAAACGAAAACCCAGTTCACCACCGAATCCACGTCCATCGTCTAGTCCGCCAACGGGTTCAGGTTTTTCACTATCAGCATTATAGTAATTTATAAATCCGCCTACCCAGTTTTCATATGGCGGGGTATCTTGGGCTGATGTAAGCATTGAAGCGGAGGCTAACGAAAGACCAACTGCTATAGCTAGTTTCTTCATGTTCCTAGTTCCTTTCCTTTAATTATTAATTTTGTATCTCTATCCACGAGTTATTTGAATTATAACAGTTCCACAGCGATATTTTAGCTGCATTTTTTGCAAACACCGTGTGCCTCTATTGTCTGGCTTTTTATTTTGAAGCTATTTTCAGCAGCTTGTGCCTCTAAGGTGTCTTTTACGCCAGTTGATTGAATTTCTTGTACATCGCCACACTGCTCGCAGATCAAAAATTGTACAGGATGGGAGCAATCAAAGTGCTGACAGGCTTTAAAAGTATTGGTTGACTCTACTTTATGGACAAGGCCGAGATTCAGAAAGAAATCGAGGGCGCGATAAACAGTCGGGGGACGCGCACTGTCTTCAGTGAGTCGCAAGCGATCCAATAAATCATATGCACCAATTGAGCCTTCGTTTTGCAGCAGAAGCGCGTAAACTTTTTCTCGGATAGGCGTAAAACGGCTTCCGTTTTTTTCACAATAAGCTTTTGCTTTTGCTACTAATTTTTGCTGTTTGCTACTAAGCTTTTGTTGCACAAGCTAATGTGCTCCCTGATATTTGTAAAATTATTTAACAAGTATATCATTGGCTTGGTCTATAGCAACAGTAAGCTTTGATTGCGGTAGACAATTTAGTATTCAATATTGGGGCGAGATTATACCGAGCTATTTTTAAACGCCAAAAGGAGTTTTATCGCGCATGCATTTTGTTTTTGCCGATGGGAAGTTAGTGGTGCCGGTGGGTATCCCAGAAGAAAATCTGAGCACTGCGCTAAACAAAGTGCCTTTATCAGTGTTTACTGATCTTCAAGATCAAGTGGTGAGCTTTACCAGCAATCAAGGCGGTGAATATAAGTTTTTAGATGTACACATAAGCGAGATAGACGAAGAACAATGGTCATTAGTAGGTGTTCGGGATCTACTTAATCAGCTTCCCCAAGTTTTATTCGCACCGATAGCACAGGCTTGGCAATACGCGCGATTTTTGAAAACACACAGATATTGCGGTCAATGCGGTTTGCAGATGCAAAGAGTGACCTGGGAAATGGCTACGCATTGCCACAATTGTCATCACCGCTGTTACCCTAGAGTGTCTCCTTGCACGATTGTGTCTATTAAAAAAGGCGAGCAAATTTTACTAGCTAAAGGCGTACGTCATTTATCAAGTGGTATGTTTTCGACCCTAGCTGGATTTGTGGAAAGTGCAGAATCCTTGGAGGAAGCCACACATAGAGAAGTGTTTGAAGAAGTTGGCATCAAAATAAAAAACTTACGCTATTTTGGCAGCCAACCTTGGCCTTTTCCTCACTCCTTGATGTGCGGATTTATTGCTGATTATGACAGTGGTGAGATTAACATTGATACTAGAGAAATTGCTGAAGCCCATTGGTACGACATAGATAACTTACCTTTGATCCCGCCCAGTATATCTATTGCCGGTAAACTCATTTCTGCGACGATAGAAGAAATTAGACAAAGTCAGTAGTTTTTGTCGGCGCTTATCAGTAAACTGGCGCGCTAAAATTAAAAGAAAGTGTTGAGAGATTTATGACTGGCCTGAAAAATGACCGCTATATACGTGCATTACTAAAAAAACCTGTTGACGTCACGCCTGTATGGATGATGCGTCAAGCAGGCAGGTATTTGCCAGAATACCGCGAGCTACGTGCACAGGCTGGGGATTTTATGGCGCTTTGTACAAACCCTGAGCTGGCTTGCGAAGTGACCTTGCAGCCCCTTCGTCGTTTTGATTTAGATGCGGCTATTTTATTTTCTGATATTTTAACCATCCCCGATGCAATGGGATTAGGTCTTTACTTTGAGAAAGGCGAAGGGCCTAAATTTGAGAAAGTCATTGCGTCGGACGCCGATGTTAAAAACCTACCCATTCCCGATCCTGAGTTGTCGCTGACCTATGTAATGGACGCAGTAAGGACAATACGCAAAAACTTGAATGGCGATGTCCCTTTGATTGGTTTTTCTGGTAGCCCTTGGACACTGGCGACATATATGGTTGAGGGAGGCTCTAGTAAGGCGTTCACAAAAATTAAAAAAATGATGTTTGCCGAGCCGAACACTTTGCACCTTCTCTTGGATAAGCTAGCAGACTCAGTCATTTCCTATTTGAATGCACAGATTGCAGCCGGTGCTCAAGCGGTAATGGTGTTTGATACTTGGGGAGGCGTGCTTTCTCCAAGAGATTATAAGTTGTTCTCGCTCCAATATATGGAAAAAATTGTCAGTGGTTTAACGCGTGAGTATCAAGGGCAAACGATCCCTGTCACTTTGTTCACTAAAAATGGCGGTATGTGGCTTGAAGCAATTGCGGCGACAGGTTGTGATGCCCTAGGCTTGGATTGGACCATTGATATACAAGAAGCTAAAGCACGTGTAGGCGACAAAGTTGCGCTACAAGGCAACATGGATCCTTCAATTTTATATGCTTCACCCAATAGGATTGAAGAAGAAGTCGCCTCTATTCTAGCTGGATTTGGAAAAGGCAGTGGTCATGTATTCAATTTGGGACACGGAATTCATCTAGACGTACCACCTGAAAATGCTGGCGCGTTTGTCGAGGCAGTGCATAGTCAAAGTCGTCAATATCACGAATAGCACTACGCATCTCGGGGTAAGCCTTTTTTTACTATTCTGACTAGTCTAGATTGTTGTCGATTAGTTACGCTAGGTTTAGCATTGCTGATTAGCGCTTTCTTTTCTAGTTGCATGCTCAAAGCCCATGAGAAATGCTCGACTAATACTTCTGAATGAGACATGTCTTTAATACTCTCGGATAGTGCGTTGATGATAGTCTCTGAATAGGGGGCATTGCCCAACGCAACAGATATATTCCGCTTCCACTTTTGGTAACCAATTCGCCGGATAGGAGAACCCTCAAATTTATGCAGAAATGCGTCTTCTGACCAAGCAAACAACTCGAGCAAATCGGCGTTTTTCAAACCTAATCGGTCATTAAACGCCTCTTCTTGTGTTGGTTCAGCTTGCTTGTTCCAAGGGCATACCAACTGGCAATCGTCACAGCCATATATTCTGTTTCCCATGGCTTGGCGATATTCAACAGGAATGACACCTTCGTGTTCTATCGTGAGGTAGGAAATACATTTGTTTGCATTAACGGTGTAGGGAGCGACAATCGCATTGGTTGGACATATCGACAGACAGGCTGTACAAGAACCGCAGCCATCTTCAATCGGTGTGTCTATTGGCAAGGGTACATTGATAAACAGTTCGCCAAGAAAAAACCAAGAACCAGAAGACTTATGCAGAGTAAGTGAGTGTTTACCTGTCCAGCCTATGCCTGATTTTTCGGCATAGGCGTGTTCTAATACTGGGGCGGAGTCAACAAAAGGTCGATATTCTAAATCTTGGTATACCTCTGCTATTTGTTGCGCAAGCTTTTTTAATCGTTTGCGCATGAGCTTGTGATAATCGCGACCCAATGCATAACGGCTGATATATGCTTTGTTGGGGTCTTCTAAGCTCTGAGCAAACATGGCATCTTCTGGCAAATAATCCATTCGCACACTAATGATCCGCAGCGTACCTGCGACTAGTCGATCTGGATTTAAGCGTTGCTCAAGATTCTTTTCAAAAAACGCCATCTGCCCCTGGTAACCATTTTCCAACCACCTCGTTAGCGCAACTTTGTGTCTTGAAATATCTAAGTCGCTGATACCAACTTGCTGAAACCCTAGCGCTTTACCCCAAGCCTTGATATCGTTCGCGAGTTTGGTAAGGTCTACTGATGGAATTGAGGACATAAGTTAATGTTGCAAAAGACTGATTCGACTAGTTTAACACACAAATTGTATCGCGCTGAGCAAGTAAGATTGCATGAACAAGCGGCGGCTGCCGATCATGCTATTGACATGTATTTGCTGATGCGAAAGGCAGGAGAAACGGTATTTGAGCAATGCTTGGCATATTTCCCAAATGTCGATAATTACTTGGTGCTAGTTGGTATTGGCAACAATGCTGGAGATGCATATATAGCCGCTTTGCAGGCTAAACTTGCGGGTAAAAACGTAGTGCTTTGTGCCGTTGAACCAGACAGAGATGTGCATGGTGAGGCAGCACTAGCAAAGACAGCCTGGTTAGACAGTGGCGGAGTAGTGAGTCAGTTTGATGCGGCTATTCTACCTAAGGCTGATGTCATTATTGATGGCTTGTTAGGTACGGGTATCAATGGAACCTTACGCAAGGAGTTTGCAGATATAATTGACGCAGTCAATCTTGCCAATACGCCGGTTATCAGTATTGATGTACCAAGTGGTCTGGATGCGGACACTGGCGAATCATTGGGGCGCTGTATTCAGGCCGACGTTACAGTGACGTTTGTGGGCATTAAAATGGGGTTGAGCACCGGAGCAGGTAAGCAGTCTTGCGGTGAGTTAGTATTTAAAGATTTAGGGATTGCTAAGGCTTTCAATGAGCGGGCTAGAAGTGACGCGAAAGTACTCGATATTGCGCATTTTAAAGGCTTGTCTCCAAGACCCATAAATAGCCATAAAGGAAGCTATGGTCGCTTGTTGTGTATAGGTGGGAATATAGGCATGTCTGGTGCTATCCGTTTGAGTGCAGAAGCTGCCTTAAGGATGGGGACAGGTTTAGTCAAAGTGTTCGCGCATTCCGATTCAAAGGTACAAATATGCTCGGGTCGCCCAGAATTAATGGTGATTAGCGATGATTTAGAAGCAGCACTTGAATGGGCGACATGTATCGTTGTTGGACCAGGTTTAGGACAAAATGAATGGAGTAAATCAGTATTTGAATGTGTCATGAATTTTGTGCAGTGTTCGCCAAAACCCATTGTCATAGATGCCGATGCATTAAACCTAAAAGCAGTGAATACCAGTTTTGTTGCCCTACCTGATTGTGTAATGACCCCCCACGCTGGAGAAGCTGCTCGCTTGCTGAACGTGACAGTCGATGAAGTGGAGAGCAACCGATTTAACTACGCTAGACAGTGTGCACAGCGCTACGACGCTGTATGTGTTTTAAAAGGCGCAGGAAGCATTGTAGATAACCAAAAACATGCATGGGTATGCAGGCATGGTAACCCAGGTATGGCTACCGCTGGTATGGGGGATGTACTTACTGGTATATTAGGCGCATTAATGGCACAAGGCCTTGATAGTCATTTGGCTTGCCAATATGGTGTATCATTGCACGCTAAAGCTGGTGATATGATTGCTGATAAATATGGTCAGCGAGGCTTGTTGGCCAGTGATTTGTTTGAAACCATTAGAGTGTTAGTGAATCAATAATGATTAAAACAAGTGTGTTTTGCTGCAGTGAAGATGATACGGCTTTATTGGCTGAGCATTTTGCTGCTGCAATAAAGCGATTTGATCTAGCTGGTATGCTTGTATTTTTACAGGGTGATTTGGGGGCGGGCAAAACGACATTTTCCCGAAGCTTATTGCACGCACTTGGGCACAAAGGAAGCGTAAAAAGTCCAACCTACACCTTGGTTGAACCCTATGTCATAAATGATAGAGATTTCTATCATTTTGATCTATATCGATTAGCAGATCCTGAAGAACTCGAATTTATGGGGATCAGAGATTACTTCAATGCACACTCGACTTGTTTCGTGGAATGGCCAGACAAAGGTCAAGGTTTGTTGCCTGATGAAGATATTACAATTTTTATTGAATACAAAGACGAGGGAAGAGTGTTTACCTTACAAGGGATGTCGCATAAAGGGGAGCAAGTAGTTAAATACTTACAAAGCGAGTATGAATAAGTTGTTTTTAAAGATGGTTCCTCCGATTGTGATGTTGGCAAAAAAGCATACTCAAACACGCGTATTGAAAGATGGCGTCGAGTTAGTCAGTGCATTTATTTGTTTTTTTGCGATCTTGTTTCCCATACAGGTGGGCGCCACGAATATCACGGATGCGCGTTTTTCGTTTGCGGCAGATACCAGCCGACTTGTTCTTGAGTTAAATGATACGCCAAAGTACAGCTATTTTACTTTGCGTAACCCGGATCGCTTAGTCGTAGATTTACAGGGCGTCGATAACCGTTATTCATTTGATAGCTTGGCGATAAAAGGCGGGCTTGTTAGCAAAATTCGACACAGTAAGCCTAAATCTGCAAAAGACACTCGGCTAGTAATAGAAATGACGGGTAAGGCTGAACTCAAGCTATTTCCTATTCCTAAAAATGCAGATTTTCCCGATCGCTTAGTCATCGAATTAGTCGACCCTAATCCAGTTCCTGTTCTTGTTAATTCGAATGGACCTAATCGCGATCAACAAATTGTTGTGGTTGTCGACCCAGGACACGGTGGGAAAGACCCAGGGTCTATAGGACCGACCGGTACTTATGAAAAAAACATTACCTTGAGTATTGGTAAGATGCTGGCGCGGCATATTAATAACGAAGCGGGCATGAAAGCGATCATGACACGTAACAGTGATATTTATATATCCCCAAACGATCGCCCTAAAATAGCAGCGCGTGAGCAAGCAGATTTATTAGTGTCTATCCATGCTGATGCTTTTACTACGCCCCAGCCAAGAGGTGCCTCTGTTTGGGTGTTGTCAAAAGGGCGAGCTGACAGTGAATTAGGTCGCTTACTCGAACAAACAGAAAGAAGTTCGGCATTACTGGGCGCTGCTGCTGAGGTAATTGAAGATAGGGATACAGAGCGCTATTTTGCAGAGACGATATTTAATATGTCGATGGATTTGTCACGGGCGTCGAGTTATGAATTGAGTAACAAAGTCATCAGAGAGATGAAAGGTATTACCAAAATGCACAAACGTACGCCACAGAGTGCAAGTTTAGCGGTACTCACAACACCGGAAACACCGTCGATTCTGGTTGAGGTGGGATTTATTTCAAACCCACAAGAAGAAAAGAATTTAAACTGGGCTAAGCACAGAGAGCGCCTTGCACTGGCGATGTTCAATTCGATTAAAGCGTATTTCAAACAGACCCCACCTGATGGCACGCTTTGGGCGCAGTGGAAAGCAAATGAGCCGCAGGAACACAAAGTATCAAGTGGCGAGTCCCTGTCGTTACTCGCGCAGCAATATGGCGTAACGGTGAGGCAGCTGAAAAATGAAAATAACCTCAGTTCTGACGTGGTGAGAATTGGGCAAGTTTTAAAAATCCCGAGTTCATGAGTACTGCAATCATGAATACAAGTAGCATTCGCGTTTTACCCGCGCGTTTAGCAAACCAAATAGCGGCTGGAGAAGTGGTAGAGCGCCCTGCCTCAGTCGTAAAGGAGTTAGTCGAAAATAGCATTGACGCTGGCGCTAACAATATTGTCGTAGAAATAGAGCAGGGTGGTCACAAGCGGATCGCGATAAGGGATAACGGAAAAGGTATTGTAAAAGAAGAACTGAAGTTAGCACTTAGCCGTCACGCGACCAGTAAAATTTACGATCTTGAAGATCTCGATTCGATTATGAGTATGGGATTTAGAGGGGAAGCCTTGGCAAGTATCAGCTCTGTAAGTAGATGCTCACTTACTTCAAAGCCTGAAAATCAAGAGGCTGCCTGGCAAGCTTTTGCCGAGGGGCGTGATATGGATGTTGAGTTAAAACCAGCGGCTCATCCCAATGGCACAACGGTTGAAGTACTCGACTTATTTTATAACACGCCTGCTAGACGTCGCTTTTTGCGTGCTGCCAAAACCGAATTTCAGCATATCGAACAGGTGGTTAAGAGAATTGCATTGAGCCACCCAAATATTTCGTTTGAGCTTAAACACAACCATAAAAAGATACTGAAATATACTGCGACAAATGCAGAAAAACGGGTAGAGCAGATTTGTAAACCCGCGTTTGTGTCTGAAATGGCAACAATAAAATACGAATATGAAGATGTTGTTATTTCAGGTTGGGTAAGCAAGGCCGGCGTGGGATTTGACAATAACGACAAACAGTACTTGTTTATTAACAAACGGATGATGAAAGATAGGCTCCTTATGCATGGGATTCGTCAAGCCTATGAAGGCATGTTACCCGATGCGAAACATCCAGCATTTGTACTATTTCTAGATTTGCCACCAGATGCGCTAGACGTCAACGTACATCCGGCAAAACATGAAGTGCGTTTTAGGCAGGGAAGAAAAGTGCATGATGCCGTTTTTCAGGGAATATCTGAGGTACTGTTAAGTAGCCTGCACAGTAAACAAGCAAGGGAATCAGATGTGGCTGTTTCAGAATACGATGCATCGCATTTTAATCCTCCTCACTTGTCTCATAGGCATGATTACATTCGACCTTTACAGTCAGTGAGTAATGCAAATTCAAGCAGCAAACCTGTGTCTTCAGAAGCCTTATCACTCGTGCCACGAATTGCAAAATCAATATCGAATAGGCAAAACCATCTCAGTTCAAAAGAAAATGACAAGATCACAGAAGCAGGCCGTAATTATCAATCTTTAATGAGAACATCTGCGGAAAGTGCGGTAAGTAAAGACTTACCAGAATGTCTGCTCGTCGATGATGTCGTCATGGTTGTGGTAAAAGAGGGTGAATCAACGGCTTTGCATGCCTTAAGCCTAGCTTCGATTTTATCAGCCTTTGTTTCTCATAAATTCAATAGTCTAGAATCAGTCAAACAACCACTGTTAATGCCTGTGTCATTTGCGAAACAACATTTACCTAACGAAGCTACAGTGAATGAGGGTGAATGCGATAGGCTACTTGCTCAAGTTATCGAAACAATCAATTCATCTGACTTTTCAGTCAGTCTACAAAGTGGCAGAGTGGTATTGAAACAAGTACCGTCGATGTTTAGGCAGTTACCTTGGGCTAAAATATTTCCTGAGCTAATTAGTGCCTTATTTAAAGAACAAGCGCGGTTTTTTTCACAAGAGAAGACAGCATTTGATAGTCAGGAGCTTGCTCTTAACTTCAATAAAATATTTGCGGAGAGTTGGGCTAAACATAGCGAAATCGATACTACTCGCCTAAGACATTTTGTCTTAGACGCAGATATCGATTTATCTGCCTTGTGCGCCAAAGAGGGTAAAAAAATCAATCTGCTTTCATTATTATCTTGAGCCAAACTACCATGTCAAATGACAATTCACATGCCAAGCATCACAAACAATATCCAACTGTGATTTGTATTATGGGGCCGACTGCTTCCGGTAAAACTGCACTAGCAATTGAAACAGCCAAGGCATTAAATGGTGAAGTTGTTAGTGTGGATTCTGCATTGATTTATCGTGACATGAACATAGGGACTGCAAAGCCGGATGTAGAGGAAATGGCGGGGATTCGGCATTGGCTGATGGATATATGTAGCCCTGAAGAAAGCTATTCTGTGGCAGATTTTAGAAAAGATGCTATTGCAGCAATTGAGGATATTGTTGCTCGCGGCAAAACACCAATATTAGCAGGTGGTACGATGATGTATTTTAATGCATTGGTGAACGGCATATCAGAGGTACCACCCAGCGAGAAAAGTATGCGTCAGCATGTTAAATCTCTGATTGAGGACAAAGGCTTGGCTAGCGTTCACCAAATGTTGTGCGAAGTAGATGCTGCTAGCGCAGCAAAAATACACCCAAATGATATGCAACGAACCTCAAGAGCAATGGAGGTATTTTTATCAACGGGTAAGCCACTTAGCTTTTGGCAGAACAAAAAGCACGCAGAACCCCCGTTTAACTTTACTCAATTTTGTATCATGCCAGAAGATAGAGAAACATTGCACAAGAGAATTGCTAAGCGATTTGAGCAAATGTTGGATACAGGATTGGTAGACGAAGTCCGTTATTTGCTTAAAAAATATGAGCTGCATCTTGATTTACCCTCTCTGCGTAGCGTGGGTTATCGACAGGTATATGCTTATCTGACGAATGAATATTCATACGAAGAGATGCGCGAGCGAGGGGTAATTGCGACCAGGCAATTGGCAAAACGACAGATTACATGGCTAAGGGCTTGGAGTGATGTTATTGCCTTGAGAACAGGCGATGAATCTAATTTGCGACAAGTTTTGCAAAAATTGGGTGCATAAATAAATAAATATGTAGTACACTTATCTCATACATGGGTAATCAAAACATAATAATAAATAAGGACATAGGATGGCAAAAGGTCAGTCTTTACAAGACCCATTTTTAAACGCTCTACGAAAAGAGCGCATTCCTGTTTCAATTTATCTGGTGAATGGTATCAAGTTGCAAGGGCAAGTTGAGTCATTTGACCAGTTTGTTGTGTTACTTAAAAATACCGTCAGTCAAATGGTATACAAGCATGCGATTTCTACAGTAGTCCCATCACGTGCGATAACAATGCCATCTAATCATAACGACAACGACGGAAGCCAAGACTAATTCCGGAGTAAATGTTTGTTTGATCGTTTTGATGCTGGTGAAAATGCCGTTCTTGTTCACGTAGACTTTTCGGACGAACAAAACAAAGAAGACCTCCAAGAACTGCAAATGCTTGTGTCATCTGCCGGTGTTAATCAAGCCGGCATTGTCACGGCAAAGCGTAATGCTCCTCACGCTAAATATTTTGTTGGAAGCGGCAAAGCTGAAGAGATTGCTGCTACTGTTAAATCTCTCGACGCAGACGTTGTCATCTTTAACCACGCGTTGTCACCTTCTCAAGAAAGAAACCTAGAAGCTCTTGTCAAATGTCGCGTATTAGACAGAACCAGTTTAATACTCGATATATTTGCACAACGCGCACGCACGCACGAAGGTAAATTACAAGTCGAACTAGCGCAGTTAAAACACATATCAACGCGTTTAATCAGAGGTTGGACTCACCTTGAGCGGCAAAAAGGGGGGATTGGTTTGCGAGGCCCAGGCGAAACGCAGTTAGAAACCGACCGACGCCTGTTACGCGGACGCATAAAATCGATATTGAAACGCCTTGAGCGTGTGCAAAAACAACGAGAACAAGGGCGGCGTTCACGACAACGCGCAGAAATCCCTACGGTGTCACTGGTGGGCTATACCAATGCCGGCAAATCTACCCTGTTCAATACAATCACTGAAGCGGGTGTGTATGCCGCTGATCAGTTGTTTGCAACCTTAGATCCTACGCTAAGAAAAATTGAGTTAAATGAAGTCGGTGCGGCTATTTTGGCTGACACGGTGGGCTTTATTCGGCATTTACCGCATGACTTGGTGGCTGCTTTTAAGGCGACGCTGCAAGAAACGCAAGAAGCTGATTTACTGTTGCATGTGGTCGATTATTCCGATGCCCAGCATCAGGAAAACATAGATCAAGTCAATGAGGTGCTCGAAGAGATCGACGCTGACGACGTGCCGCAACTTATAATCTGTAATAAAATCGACAGGCTTGAGGCAGTAGAGCCAAAAATTGACAGAAACCAAGAAGGTCGCCCAATTAGGGTCTGGGTGTCGGCGCAACAAGGTTTGGGTATTGATTTATTGAGAAATGCCCTCACTGAATGCTTACGTGAGTCGATGATTAACTGTCAATTGTGCATTCCGGCAAGTGATGGAAAGATTCGTGGTTTGCTATATAAAATGAACTGTATTTTAGAGCAAGGTTATTCGGATACAGGGGAATGGTTGGTAAATGTACAGATGCCAAGTTCAGATTGGCATCGAATGGACAAAAAAGTTGAGTATAGACTCAGCCAATATGTTGTGCATTAGTCTTGATTTGTTGAGCAAGGTGTAAGGTTTCTTACACTTTTATTCGCGAGTGAGTAAAACTATTCGCGAATTGTTCTAGTATAATAGTTAGTTCGAGTAATTGTGGAGTGTGTACTTATGGCTTGGAATGAGCCTGGCGGTAATAACAACAATAATGACCCTTGGAAAAACAAGGGGGGAAAAGATCAGGGACCACCTGATTTAGATGATGTGCTTAAGAATATTTTCGGTAAATTTGGTAAAGGCGGAAATAGTGGCTCATCAAATGGTTTAAGCGGCAAAGGACTTGGATTTGCCGTTATCGTCGCGCTTGTTGTTTATGCCTTAAGCGGTTTTTATACGATAAAAGAAGCAGAGCGAGGCGTATTGTTGCGCTTTGGTGAATACAACGGTCTAGCAAACCCAGGTCTTCAGTGGAAGTTTACGTTTATTGACCAAGTTATACCCGTAAACATTCAGGCAATTAACTCTCTTCCTTCAAGAGGCGCCATGCTTACCGAAGACGAAAACATGGTCGGCGTTGAAATGGAAGTCCAGTATCGTGTTATTGACCCGCAACAATGGGTATTTGCGGTTGTCGACCCTGAAAAAAGCTTGAATCAAGCTTTCGACAGTGCCATCCGGTATGTGATTGGTCACTCAAAAATGGACGATATTCTGACTGGCGGTAGAGAGATAATTCGAGCTAGAGTACTAGAAGAGCTGCAAAGTATTGTTTCACCCTACGAGATGGGTGTTTCGGTCATCGACCTTAACTTTACTAATGCGCGCCCACCAGAAGAAGTACGCGACGCGTTTGACGACGCGATTGCGGCGCAAGAGGACCAAGAGCGGTTTATTCGAGAAGCCGAAGCTTATGCGAAAGCCAGAGAGCCTGAAGCGCGCGGTGTTGTCAATCGTATGAATGAGGAAGCCCAAGCCTACAAGGAGCGCGTTATTCTTGAAGCACAGGGTGAGGTGGCTAGGTTTGAAGCACTGTTACCTCAGTATGCAGCAGCACCCGATGTAACACGACAAAGAATATATCTCGAAACAATGGAGCAGGTCTTTAGTAATACCAGTAAAGTGATGGTCGACACTGAAGGCAATGGCAACATGATGTATTTGCCACTGGATAGAATTATGCAGCAACAGGCACCAGTGAGAGACAATCAAGTGCGGATTGACCCAAACCAGTTTCAAGGTATCGCTAACGGTTTGAGTTCGAATCGCAGACAAGATTCATCTCGTAATACGTCTTCAAGACAAGGGAGAAACTAAACTGTGAAACCAATTTATGCGATTTTTATAGCCGTTTTGCTTGTACTTGGTTACAACTCTCTATTTGTTGTCTCAGAGGGCACGCGTGCCATTGTGATTACCTTTGGAAAGGTAAAAATGGACGAGACAGAAACCCCTGTTGTTTATGATCCCGGTTTACACGGTAAGATACCTTTTTTCGCTCGTGTACAACGCTTAGATGCGCGTATTCAAACCTTGGATGAACGCGCTGACCGATTTGTTACGAGTGAAAAAGAAGATCTGATTGTTGATTCGTACGTCAAATGGCGGATCACCGATTTTGCACGTTATTATCTGTCCACTGGCGGCAATATATTACAAGCAGAAACCCTACTTAAACAAAAAGTCACTAACGGTCTACGTTCTGAATTTGGTACGCGCACTATACAACAGATTGTATCTGGTGAGCGCAGTGAATTGATGGACGATGCTTTAACACAGACGGCAGACAGTTCTGATGAGTTAGGTGTAGAAATCATTGATGTTCGTGTAAAACAAATTAACCTACCTGTCGAAATCAGTAATTCAATTTTTGATCGGATGCGTGCAGAGCGTGCTGCAGCTGCAAGAGAATACCGTTCAAAAGGTCAGGAGCAGGGTGAAATTATTCGAGCCAATATTGATGCAAAGGTGACCATCATGTTAGCCGACGCAGAACGTAATGCACGTCAACTGCGCGGTGAAGGTGATGCCTTAGCGGCGGAAATATATGCACAGACGTACAACAAAAGCCCAGAGTTTTACAGTTTCTTGCGAAGTATGGATGCCTATCGTCAAAGCTTCAATAGTAAGTCTGACATATTGGTTATCGAGCCAGATAGTGATTTCTTCAAATACATGAATCAAAGTTCAGGCGCTAAATAAGCAATACTCCACGTTTTGTATTGTAGAAGCCCAATATAGATATACAGCCTCTATATTGGGTTTTTTATTTGTGCTAAAAATTGCTTGATAGCTTTTGGTTTGCCATACATAAAACCCTGAGCAATATGGCATTTTTGCTCGGTTAAACAAGACTGCTGTTCTTTTGTTTCTACACCTTCTGCTATGACCGTCAAATTAAGACTTTTTGCCATTGCAATGATTGCGCTGACAATGGCTTTGTCGTCCTCGTTTTCATTAATACCTTCAATAAAAGACCGATCTATTTTAAGCGTGTCGATAGGTAAGTGTTTTAAGTAGGACAACGAACAATAACCTGTTCCAAAATCGTCTACTGAGATGCGAATACCAATATCGCGAATCTCCTGAAGGAACATTTTTACTTTGTTGTAATTGTTAATAAGTACGCCTTCTGTCACTTCTAATTCGAGTAGAGTGGGTTGTATTTCATATTTTTCTATTTGCTGCCTGAAAAAGTTGATTAAATGCAAGTCATAGATTTGTTTGGGGGAAAAATTGATTGAAATAGGTAACTGTATCCCTTGTTTTGAGAATTCTGCTTGAATACTGCATACTTCTGCGAACACCCAGCGACCAATTATATTTATTAGATCGCTGCGTTCTGCGATCGGAATAAATTCGACGGGTGAAATGAGTTCGTCATCTAGTCGCCACCTTAATAACGCTTCTGCTTTTATCACCTGTTGATCGTTGAGGTCGCAGATAGCTTGTAAATGCACTTCAAGCTGCTGTTTTTCAATTGCGCTCTTGAGCTCATTTTCAAGGAATAGTCGTCTTTGTGAGTCTGTTCTGAGCTTTTCTGAGTAGATGATCACATCTTTTGATATCGATTCTTTGGCCTTGTTTAAGGCAAGCTCTGCACAACTGATTAACTCTTCTGCGTTAATTGCATTTAAGGGGAAATGGGATATACCGATTTTTACTGGGAGGACGCATTTTCTGTTGCTTTTAGTAAACAAACTTTGCTTTGCCATAGCACATATTTCGTCAGACAACCTTAGTATTGCGTGTTCTGTCTCTTGAGCCGTTTGGTTTTTCGCATGTTTCCTTAGAATCATGAATTCGTCCGCACCCACACGAGTCATAAAATCATTCTTAGAAAGTAGAGAAGATATGCGTTTAACCACTTGATTCAACAAGTCATCACCCTCTAAATAGCCATATAGCTCGTTTATGCTGCGAAAGCTAACAATATCGATACTAAGCAAACTCACTGCTTGACGCTCATTGACTTGTTTTTGCAACTCTTGCCAAAAATACTGTCTATTAGGCAAACCTGTGAGAGTATCGTGTAAGGTAAGTTCTTCGTTAGTCTGCAATAAGTACTTAAGACGTGTGATGTCACTAATCGTAAAAATCCAATACGACACTTTGCCAGCATCAGAAAATACAGGGTTAAGGTTTACTTTTAACCATTTGTGTGGCGAAGGAGGGCCATGCCAGTATAGTTCTCCAGACCATTCTCTTAATTGAGAAAAAACGTCTTGAATGTCGTGATGTTGTCGCTCAAATAGAGACTTTAATATACCCAATATTTTATGCGGGTTTTTGTCTTTTGTGCTATCAAAGATCTGCCAGACCATGGGATTGAGTTCGATTGGCTCAAGGCGATCGTCAGTAATTATGACACCAATATCGGCGTGTTTGATTGCGTGAATGAGAGGTAAGCCTATACCGGAGTCTGAACTTTGAATAAGAATTGAGCGAACCCGTTCACTCAGGTAATCGTGTCGCTCTACGACTTCATCATTCGAAATGAGCAGCTCTCTTGCAATCTGCAATGTTTCTCGCTGTTGGCTGTAATAGTCGGCAACATTGGTGAGAACTAATAAAGGCTGTTCGTCAATTTTGGCTGCAATAGCTTCTAAATGTAGTTCGCCATTTTCGGTTGATTCAGTCCAGATCCCACTGCGTATTTGACCGCCTTCGCAGTGTTCCCAAAATGCATTTGCATCAATGATAAAGTCATCAAGAAAAACCGACTGATTATCCACACTGAATTCACTGTAGTTGTGTATATTATGGAACAGACTATCGATCCAGTCTGTGCTGCCTTCTAACAAGCAAAAAATGTCGTCGTCCAAGCGTTTTAGAACGATGCAATCAATCAGTCCCAGCGTGTGAATGAGTGAAGTGTACATGGTCATCCCTGACTAACAAGTTTGCCGATGAATTCAAACATGGCCTGTACACCGTTGCCAGTCTTAGCACTAGTTTTAAATATTTTCGCAAAGCAGTGTTGGTTTTCCGTTAAAATCGCCTCATTCCAATTTATAGACGCGTTTAAGTCTTCTTTGTTAACGGCGAGTACAACGGGGCTGTCAGTATGCTCTTGGGTAGAGTTGTAGAGTTCAATTGCCTCGCTCAGCGTGTTAAAGCGGCTAATATCAGCGACTATAATTAGCCCTGAACAGCCTCGCAAATAGCGCGGATTAAAACCGCTGTACCGATCAACGCCTTCTATGTCCCATAACAGTAACTGTACAGGGCTAAAGCCAGCGTTGACTATTTTTTTGTCTACTTTTACGCCAATAGAGGTCAAGTATTTTTCGGAAAAAATGCCCTCGATAAATTGCTTTATGAGACTTGTTTTTCCAACGCCGCTCGATCCTAAAATACAAATTTTTTTTTGTAGCATACTTTTATTTACACACGTCGAATTCCATTTGGTTACTTTGTATAAGTAAGGTAAAGCTCCCTCTCTGGCGCGTTTACCTTCTAAACCTCGTAAACAGCCTCTAATACATTATCGAAAAAATAGCCTTCCTTGCGCTCGAACTCAGTCTATCACTTTCGATTTGTCCCGCAGCAAACGCTTGTAAGTAACGCTCATCAATTCCTTGTTGCATAAGCATAGTCTTCACGTTTTCTGCTCGTTCAATACTCAATATTTGATTTCGAGTTTGTGTGCCTTGGGTATCGCTGGTACCCAAAATTAATAATAGCGGAGTTTTATTCATTCGTTCAGTAATAATTTTGATTTTGTTCAACTTTTGTGCAATCAAACTGATCTTGGTCAATTCAGAAGGGCTTACTTCACTCTTGTTTATACTGAATTCGATTTGTATCGAAGAGATTTCGCCAATTAGTTGACCGAGAACTTTTTCTGTTACTTCGGCATTTGTTTTTTGAGCGAAAGTAGTGATTTGTCGTTTAATTGAAAAAAGATCTTCACTTAAGGTCGTTAACTCTACACCCGGTATATTTTGAAGCGAGGTTTCAAACTCAATAAACTGGTGTAAGCTCAGTGCGTTTTGTTTTTCGGGTAACAGCGACAATTTACCGTTTTCAAATAGGATATTAGGGAAGCGCTCACTCAGCGCTGCTACTTTTCGATAGATCACGGTTTTCGAGAATGAAATTGTCGGTCGCTCGGCGATATGAAGCCAATCCTGCTCAATTGATGTTTGCTTTAACCAGTCAGTCAATGAAATCGCCGACGGGTCTCGGAGCACGGTAAGATGGATATTATGTATGCCTTTTATCTCAAGCTGTTTTAACTCTATCCCATTCACTCCCGTCAACATTTGCTGTAATTGTGTGCTTGCAGAAGCGGTTTGCCAATACAAAAATCCCCACCACCCGACAAGTAGGGCAACGCCAGCAATTGCAGTCGAGGCGAGCCATGTACTTTTTTCTTTTTCAGCTCGTTTTTGTTCAGACATTAAGCAGGAGAATAAGGCGCTGTCTGTGTCACTGAAAGCCTGTGTATCGCCGTCAAAACTCGTCAATTTATCAGCGTGTAGTTTGTGTATATGCTCAAGGGTTGTTTGTAGCTGATGTTTAGCGGCTGGGGAAAGAAGCCCTGTCACCGAGACAACAATTAAGGCCGACGGTCCCTGTTTTAGATACAATGAAAACTCTTTCGTTTTAATTTCTGACAGTGTTTGCTCTTCATTGGAAAGATGATCTGAAAATGAATCTGCAACAAAGTCATTGATTGCTGTCAACATTGAGGACACAAGAACTGAATTATCATCGGCGACACCTTCAGCTGATACTGAATTTAGCAGTATTCCTGTTTCCTTGTGGATTAACAGTACTTGGTGAATCTTAAATATATGGGTTTTGGCAATGATGTACTTGGCGAACGACATACCAGAACGCCAAGCTTCATAGCGCCACTTCAAACCCTTTGGCGACAAAGAGTGTTCTATTAGCTCATTTGTCTTGTCAATAAACTCTCGTAGACTTGAGGCTATATACTTCCTTGCTAATTCCCCTACTAAGGGAAAAACGTAGTCAACAATTTCCTTTCTCTGTTGCTTAAAGGATTGTTGAATTGAGCGCTCAACCACAGGCATTAATACTTGGGATACACTCTTGTCCAGCTTCTCTCTGTCGTTAATGGCCTCGGCAACGACTTCACTGACCATTTGTCGTGCATTCCGTTGGATTTCAGCTCGCTGTTCATTGAGCGGTGTGCTCAATAATAACTCGCGCAACTTGTCGAGATCCTCTTTGGCACGTTGGACGGCATCAACTTTTTTGTTTTCTGAAACTAATTGCTCAGATGGTTCGCTCGGCATGACCTCTACTACCTAGTCGTCCGCATCTAAATTGGTGGCGACGTCAGTTAGCAATTGTGCCAAGGTCTTGCGATCGGTTTTACTATTTGACAGATTATCTGATACAGCGTCGAGTTTTGTCATTAACTGCTCGACGGCCTGTTGCAAGTCTGCTTGTAGCTTGTTTACTTCACTATCTAGGCGTTCATGGAGCTTTTGCGTATCGTCTTGACTGGCGCTCTCAGCTATTTCAATTTGTGCACTCAGGCTTTCAGTGATCTCAAGAAGTTTATGTTGATTGTTTTCTTGAGTGTTGTCTGTTTCACTGAGTTTGTTGAGTAAATGTGTTTGATTTTCGGCAATGGTTTTTTGTATTTCCGTATACTGTTTAGATATATCCGATTGCAATTGCTGCATTTCGGCAGAAAAGCGTTGATTGAGGTTTTCAATCTTATCCTCTAATTCTTGTTTGGCAGCACCAAAAACAATCATTCTCAGTTGTTCTAGTTCGCCAAGCACTTCGTTAGATGCCTGAGTTGTCGCTTTTGTAGCCATATCACAATCCTTGCTTTTGAAATGCCGTGCTAAAACTTTTGACAATGAGCTTGTGTCGTCACGGCAAGGTTTTGCTCGTTAACTATCACATTAGGTCAGTTAGTATAATCTCTCCGCATACTATTTGTACAATAAAGCTGGGGTCTATTGCACTTTTCTGTACAATTTTTCTGCAAATATCACCAACCCCCAATTATTTATGAAAACCCAGATAAATTTGGTTAGTATAATTTTCTGGGTCAGCTAAGTTTCCCATAAACAGACCCTATTCTAACTATAAAAGACAGGATCAGCGTGTGACGACAGATTCGCAAACTAAAAAAAATAAAATTGAACTTGAACAAACTGGGTGGTTTTCAAAATTTCTCTCTACCGTCGAGTGGCTTGGAAATTTACTTCCGCATCCCATTACACTTTTTGCTTCACTCGCGCTTTTCATTGTTTTGCTAAGCGGTGTACTTGGGTATTTTGATATTTCAGTGCTTGACCCCCGCCCTGAAGGCGCAAAAGGTAGAGCGGAAGATGGTGTGATTTCTGTTGTCTCGCTTTTAAATGCAGAAGGCCTGCAGAGAATAGTGACTGGTTTAGTCACCAACTTTACAGGCTTTGCACCATTGGGCACGGTCTTGGTCGCACTACTTGGCGTCTCAGTTGCCGAGCATTCTGGTTTGCTGAGCACAATGATGCGAGCAATGGTAATGAATGCATCTAAAACCGGTGTTACGGTTGTGGTCGTGTTTGCCGGTGTGATTTCAAATACTGCTTCAGAGCTTGGTTATGTGGTCTTAGTGCCTTTAGCCGCGATGATATTTCACTCTCTAGGGCGTCATCCTCTAGCTGGTCTTGCTGCCGCTTTCGCGGGTGTATCCGCTGGCTACAGTGCTAATTTATTCATTGGTACGGTGGATCCCCTTTTGTCTGGTATTACTCAGGATGCGGCGAGAATAATCGACCCAGATTACGTGGTCGGCCCAGAGGTCAATTGGTTTTTTATGGCTATTAGTACTTTTGCAGTGGCGATTATGGGCGCAGTGGTGACAGCTAAAATAGTTGAACCAAGATTGGGGGAGTACGACCCAAAAGAAGCCGCTATCGATTTGGGAGAACAAAAAATCGACGCGCCAACAGCATTGGAAATTCGCGCAATGAAATGGGCTGGTGTGTCCTTTGTCATTTTGTGCGCCTTGCTTGCTTTAACGGTGGTACCAGAAAATGGCATCTTACGACATCCAGAAACAGGAAAAGTGGCGGGAAGCCCATTTTTAAAAGGTATTGTCGCTTTCATATTTATCACTTTTGCCGTGCCTGGTTTTGTGTACGGGCGGATAGCGGGTACGATGAAAAACGACCGAGACGTTATTGACGCGATGTCCAAAAGTATGGGGTCAATGGGTTTGTACATTGTTTTGGTGTTTTTTGCTGCGCAATTTGTCGCATTTTTTAAATGGACAAACTTAGGCACTGTGTTAGCGGTTAAAGGCGCTGCTTTTTTGCAAGCAACAGGACTTGATGGCCCCGAAGTCTTTGCGTTGTTTATCATCATGTGCGGCATTGTCAATTTGTCTTTGGGCAGTGCTTCGGCACAATGGGCGGTGACGGCACCCATTTTTGTCCCTATGCTGATGCTGATTGGTTACGCCCCAGAAACTATTCAAGCGGCTTATCGCATCGGTGATTCTGTTACCAATGTTATCTCACCGATGATGAGTTATTTTGGTTTAATCTTGGCTGTCGCTGCGCGCTATAAAAAAGATATAGGTATGGGAACCTTAATTGCCACGATGCTACCTTATTCGATGGTGTTTATTGTTGGTTGGACAATATTGTTCTACCTATGGGTTTTTCTGTTTGGTTTGCCAGTAGGGCCGGGCGCCGCCACATACTATGCACCATAAGTGAAAAACATTTTTTCTGCGCTTATGGTCTTCATAGGGTCATTGTTTCGTAGTTAAATCATTGCAATACAATTGGATAAGTATGAAGTACCGTTCTCAAGAAAATTTTACTCACGCACAGGCTGATAAAGTAGGTGTGTTAATAACTAATTTGGGCACACCAGAAGCGCCAACAAAGCAAGCGCTGCGCCCCTATTTAAAACAGTTTTTGTCTGACCCACGTGTGGTCGAAGTACCCAAGTTAATTTGGTGGTTTGTATTAAATGGTATCATTTTAAATATTCGTCCAAAGCGCTCAGCTCATGCTTATAGCACGGTGTGGACTGAAGATGGCTCGCCTTTACTCACGCATACCAAAGCACAAGCTACGGGGATAGCATCGCGTATTAAGCTTTTATATGGTGACAGCGTGGTTGTTGATTTTGCAATGCGATATGGACAGCCTTCGATTGAAAATGCCATAGATAGTATGCTTTCTGGCGGTGTCCGAAAGCTGTTTGTTTTGCCCTTGTACCCGCAATATTGTGCCTCAACTTCAGGCTCGACGTTTGATGCAGTGGCAAACGATTTTTTACGCCGCAGGTGGTTACCTGAGCTGCGTTTCTTAAACCAATATCACGATGAACAGGCGTATATTGAATGTGTTGCGGCAAAAATAAAAGCGCATTGGGACGAGCATGGTAGAGCGGATAAGCTGATTTTTTCATATCACGGCATACCAAAGCGTTATTTAGTTAACGGTGACCCTTATCATTGCCAGTGCCACAAGACTTCACGTTTGATCGCGACGTATTTAGATTTGGGCAAGAATGATTATATGACGACGTTTCAGTCGCGCTTTGGCCGAGAAGAGTGGCTGAAGCCCTATACTGATGAAACGCTTAAGCAATTGCCAAGTAGCGGCGTAAAGTCGATTCAAGTCGTTTGTCCAGGATTTTCATCGGATTGTTTGGAAACCATAGAAGAAATAGGCGTAGAAAATAGAGATTATTTTTTACAGGCGGGCGGTGAGCGATATGAATATATTGAGGCACTTAACAGTGACGACAATCATTTGGATATGCTGACAAGTATTATTCAAGCACAAATAGGTGATTGGGTAACGGTAATCAATAAAGGCAATCAAGATAAGCACAATAGCAACGCACGCGCCAAACTCTTAGGGGCAAAAAAGTGACTAGTAAGCCGAGCACAGGTCACAAAGTGCAGCTCGATAAACCGCAAGATCAAGCATCTGTGAATGATGAGCTGCAAGAGGGACAAACGACCTCAGAAGTAGACAATATCAAAAGCGATTTCGAACCTGATGATAGTTTTCGTGCACCTGATGCCCTACTAAAAGCACAAGCTCTTGCAAATCTGCTTGATACAGCAGTAAGGGTGCCTTTCATTGGCATTCGTGTAGGCTTGGACTTTTTGATCGGTTTGATTCCAGGTATTGGCGATACTTTGATGTTACTAGCATCTTTACGCATAGTGTATTTAGGCAAAAAAATGAATCTACCTAAACCGCTAATGGCAAAGATGATTCGAAACGCCGTTATAGACTATGGCTTGGGTTTTATTCCTATTGTAGGTGATATTATCGATTTGTTTTTTAAAGCCAATCAGCGCAACGTAAGGATAATGGAACAATATTGGGTAGCAGAGAACAAGGACATCATTGACGCGATTGCCAAACGCAAATACGAAGAGTGGGAAAAATCAACGCAAAACAATAGGATGTAGTCCATCGCTATTAGTTAGGGTCAACAGACCCTCATCATTCATAAGGTTCGTGATGTTAGATAAGAGTGAAATAAAAAAAATAGATAAGGTTGATGCATCTGTCTCACCGGAGCAGATAGCGCGATTTGACGCGTTGGCCGAAGAATGGTGGAGCCCAAAAGGGAAGTATAAGCTGGCGCTTGATTTTAATGAGGCTCGTGTCGATTATTTTGTTGACAAAATTGCGCGTCACTTTGGACAGCACCCCGATAAAATAAGCGGTTTAGAGGGGCTGCGTATCCTCGATTTAGGGTGCGGTGGTGGTTTAGTGAGTGAAGCGCTCGCTAAACGCGGTGCGATGGTAGTGGGTATTGATGCCAGTGAATTAAGTGTGCAAGTGGCCAAACAGCATGCGATAAAGTCAGGTTTAGATATTGACTACCGAAATGTGCTTGCAAAAGACTTGATTGACGACGGAGAAATGTTCGATGTAGTGATTAACGCAGAAGTGATTGAACACGTATCAGACCAGAAAGGCTTAGTAAAACACTGCTCACAACTCACTCGAGAAAATGGGGTGGTGGTGCTTGCCACACTCAATCGAACTATAAAATCTTTCATATTTGGCATTATTGGTGCTGAGTATATTATGCGTTATCTACCCGCAGGTACGCATAGCTGGGGCTTGTTTGTGACTCCCTTGGAGCTAAATAGTTGGGCATCCTTAAGCCGTCTTCAGCTGATTGAGGAAAAAGGCATGAAGTACAATCCGTTTGTGAAGCAATGGAAGTTGAGCAAGGATCTCAAAGTTAACTACGTACAAGTTTACAAAAAACGTGCTAAATAACCTTAACTCCGGATAACTTAACATCCATCTAAATGTCGCTATGCGCTAGAGACTTGGTTTCTGCCTTGGGTTTTTGAACTGTATAGCGCTCTATCCACTCTCTTGAATATGCTATCAGGTGTGTCTTCTTGAATAAATTGGCTCACTCCAAAACTTACGGTAAATGACGGTAAAGTTTGGCTATCAATTTTTTCTATTAAACGGCGCAGTTTTTCGGCTACCTGTTTAGCTTGGTTAAGATCTAAATCTCTCACAAGTATCGCAAACTCTTCACCACCCAATCGAAATAGTGGATCGGTTTTTCTTATGTTTTGTTGAATTAGAAAAGTCAGGTATTTAAGCACTTTGTCACCGACATCATGGCCGTGAGTGTCATTAATTTTTTTGAAATGATCCACATCAAATAGTATGAGACTGACCGGCAGGTCTTGTTTTGCGTGCTCAATTTCCTGAACTAACGCATCTTCCCAATTGTGGCGATTAAAAGCACCTGTTAGTTTATCGGTAGTGGCGAGCTTGATTAGTTGATTTTCGAACTCGTATCGATTTGACCTCTGCTCATCATACTTTTGCATAAGTTGATGGATATCATTTGCTAACTCAGAAAGCTCGTCATTGCTGGTAGATAGCGGTGTTTCAGTCGTGTCGATAGGAGATTGGTTGACGATAGAGCGTTGGAGTGTTTCGATCTGACCATGAATATGTCCCATGCGTTGTCTAAACGAATGGATGATATACGCAGTTATATGTACGCCGATAAACAGCGCACTCAGCCCGAGTGCCGCATTAACGAACAAAAATTCTCTTTCGTGTTTTTCTGTGTTTTTAGCAATTTCTTCGGTTAGGCTTTCTACTCGTTTTAACAATGTGATTGTTTGTGTATCTAGCGCAGCGTTATGTTTTTCTAGATCCATCCAGTATTCATCCCTCAAGTCTATAGACTTAGCCACGCTGGAAAATACATGTTCTACTTTGTCTTGAAATTTATCATGGGCATTTTTGTATACTTGTATTTCACTCAATGCTTGTTGGTGCTCCGCTACTTTACTTGTGATGAGTGTTTGTGCGATGCCCTCTTTAATGATTGTTGAGGCGCTAGCTAACTGCTCATTCAGTGCCGTATTCAAACGGATAAATTCTTTTTGCAAAGGCTCGAAGGAAGCAGATTTGTCAAGTTTGATATGTAACTGCCTGATGAGTAAGTGTTGCTGGAGTTGAAGTATCTCAATTTCTGCAATTACTTCAGTAAGCGGTATATCAATTTCTGCAACTTCCCGCATTTCTTTGTTGATTGCGAGAAGTTTAATAATCGAATAAACAATGACGACGAGGATGAAAGATAGCAATATTGTCGACAGGCTACCTATTTTTCGGGTGAGTGATTCAGAAAGCCATTGAAAAGATAAACGCATGAATGTGTTTTTCCAGTTTGGGAGTAATTACAAAAAACAACTCGGCTGAACTTAGCCTTTATGATGCATCAATATATCGGCCAATATAATTGGATGTTGAGAGTAACGATACTCAATTTAGTGATTGCGCATGGATTACATGAGCGCATGTCGCGACTATGCAAAGCCAGTTGTAGTAAGTACTTGTCTATAAACAAGAAAGCGATATGATGAACATATGAGTCATAGCTTGTGAGAAGTCCTTAAATGAAAAACAAATTAAGTTGTTACCTAATGGTAATCAAGAGTTGCGTGTTGCTCTCACTTACTGCTTGCACAGGTGTCACTGATCAATCTGCAAGAGATCGTATTGCAGAAAAAGAGGATTTAACGAGCAAAAACATCACTCAACAAAGGGCATGGCCAGACCTAATCAATCTTGCCGACTTTATTGAAGACAAAGCTGACCGCACTGCGGGTACACAACTTGAGCGGCAGATGGCTGCTTGGATCGCAGAACAATGGACGCGCCAAGGTCACAAGGTGGAGCATTTACCTTTTAACTTCGAGCTAGAAGAGCAAGCCTTGCGTTCACAAAATTTGTATATCGACATCCAAGGTCAAAGTGATGAAATAATCGTTGTTGGCGCTCATTACGATGCGGTAGGTATCGACACTGGTTCGCACGGGCTTATCGATAACGGATCGGGTGTCGCGGCTTTGATTAGCCTAGGAGAATTGCTAAAAGACAAAACTCTGCCTTTTACCGTTCGATTGTTGGCGTTTGGTGCAGAAGAACGGGGTCTTTTAGGCGCTAAAAACTATGTACAGCGCAAGGACGTCAAAATGCATAAAACGATCGGTATGATTAATTTGGACACTATTATTGGTGGCGACAAACTTTATGTACATAGTGCACACTCTACACCTTACACTTGTGATTTTGTTACAGAGCCCACCTACGCGCACGGTGTAAAGCTGAGAGACGCGATTAAAAAAGTATCTGTTGAGCTATATCCTAGCTCGCCGCACTTGCTGCATCCGGCTGTGGCTGGTTACCCCGAAGGAGAAACAGGCTCATGGTCAGATCACTCTCCCTTTGCTTGCAGTGGAATTGATATCGCTTACCTTGAAGCAACTAATTTTGCTATCAACGGCAAAAATGGTTTCGACGGTTACTCCCAAGTCGCTGATGAGAAGTATTGGGATTGCTTTGATGAAAACAATTCAACTGCCTGCAATCGAGAGCGAGAAAAAGCTTGGGGTGAAATTTGGCATACTAAGTTTGATCGGCGTAGTGCATTGTTTCCGCATATGCAGGTAAGGCTCCAAAAACAGCAAGAACAAAATGTGCATACACTTTATGTTTTTCTCCGCAATGTACCTAAATATATGGAAGGAAAGTAATGAAAGCAGTCGGTTATTTGTCATCCTTACCACTCGATGCACAAGGTGCATTGGTCGATATAGAGTTACCTCGCCCCGTCCCCAGTGGGCGTGACTTACTGGTGAAAATATCGGCTATATCGGTCAACCCCGTCGATTGTAAAGTACGCAAACGGGCACAAGGCGAAAACGGCAATTACAAAGTGTTGGGGTGGGATGCAGTAGGGGAAGTAGTTGAAGTTGGCGACGAGGCGCAATTATTTAAAGTGGGTGATGTTGTGTACTACGCGGGTGACATCACTAGGCAAGGCTGCAATAGCGAGTATCATTTGGTTGACGAAAGGATCGTCGGGCTAAAACCGAATAGCTTGTCAAATGCTGAAGCGGCAGCCATACCCCTAACCGCTATTACTGCTTGGGAGCTATTGTTTGAGCGCTTACAACTTGCCGAAGGTGACTTATCAGCTAAGGATACTTTACTGATTACGGGAGCAGCCGGAGGCGTCGGCTCACTGCTAATACAGTTGGCTAAACATTTAACTCAGGCAACGATTATCGCTACTGCATCGCGACCGCAATCCCAAGCTTGGGTTAAAAGTTTAGGCGCAGACTATGTCGTTGATCACGCCAAAGCATTAGCTCCTCAGCTTGAGGCTTTTGGCTTAACAAATGTGACACATGTGGCTAGCTTAAATGCGACTGATAGCTATTTTGAACAATTTGTAGCCTTGCTCGCTCCTTTCGGGAAGCTTGCGTTGATAGATGATCCAAGTGCGATACCAATAAACAGTTTAAAACAAAAAAGTATATCTCTGCACTGGGAACTCATGTTTACCCGCTCCATGTTCAAAACCGACGATATGATCTCGCAACATCATCTGCTGAATAAGGTTTCTGCACTGATAGATAGTGGCGCGATAAAAACAACGATGGGCAAAAAC
Source organism: Agaribacter flavus (assembly GCF_042646125.1). Lineage (NCBI taxonomy): Bacteria > Pseudomonadati > Pseudomonadota > Gammaproteobacteria > Alteromonadales > Alteromonadaceae > Agaribacter > Agaribacter flavus. Next base: position 157,768 of record NZ_JBHRSW010000018.1, on the reverse strand, counting down.
CTTGGGGCTATAAACGCCAAAAACTTAATTGCCGCGCAGCGCGAACTTGAGGAAGGAAAAGCAATCGGTAAGATTGTGTTGGAGGGGTTTTAGTTGGCAGTGCCTGTGCGTACTAATTTTTCCCTAAGTGGAAATGTTGCCAAATTGAATGTTGATTGTCACTATCATTGAGTATGCCCAGTTGAGGCTGAACCTCCAAATATAATCGCACCTTGCTCACGCTATTGAGTTGTACTACTTAAGTTTTCGCTATCGTCGCCGTTAACCAATCTAAGTTCTACCAAGTTGAAAAAAGAGTGGCTGATGATTGTGAGTAAGAGCCTTGCCCGACTGTCCGCAGTGAGTTTTATTATTATTGCTTTTTGCAATACTGCACGTGCAGAAGAAGTCTTGATAACTTTAAAAGACGCAAATGGTCAAGTAGTGAAAAACACGGTTGTTACTGTGTTTGGGCAGGATCTCACGGCCATGCCAGCCGAAGCAGAGCCGACAATAAAACAAGAAAACAAGCAGTTTACGCCCCATATCAAAATCGTTCCGATTGGTGCAGAAGTCAATTTCCCTAACCTAGATAGTGTTCAGCATCACGTATACAGTTTTTCTGAGGCAAAAACATTTGAGCTTGCTCTCTATGATAACTCAAGTAAGTCTACTGTTGTGTTTGACACGGGCGGAATAGTCGAAATGGGGTGTAATGTACACGATTGGATGCTCGGTTACGTGTACGTAACTGACGCACCGGTATACGGCAAAACAGACGACGATGGCCAGCTACGACTTTCTTTGCCATTGGGGAGTTACAGCTTAAAAACCTGGCATCCTCGACTTAAAAATGAAGATATTGACCGAGTGATCGATTTGTCTGTCAAGGAACCTTCGCAGGAAGTAGTGGTAATGTTGAAAAATGAGTTATTACCTGACGAGTTGAAATACGAAGAAGATTACGATTTTGACGATTACGAATGAGTGGCTGGCAAGTGGTGAGTAAATGGACAGAGTGAAATTTAGTAAAATTCTCGCGGCTAGCTTCAATACATTTTTATTCACGCTGGTTACCGCGATTGTAGTACCCCAGAAAAGCTATGCGGCAGGAATAAGTGGGCGGATTGAAGCCGCAATAATTAATTCTGATGACCCCGTCACTTGGCAAAAGAATGGAACAGGTATACTGCGTGCAGAAGATAACGGAGTAAACATTACCCAAACTTTCCTGAAATATCAAAGCAAGGCGTGGAATGGCTGGTCCTTCAAAAGTGTTTTAAACGCCTATGCTGATGGTGAAAAAAACGTAGGGATAACCCAAGCATATGTTACTTATAAACCCTTGTCCGCATCTAAGATAAAGCACAAAGCACGCATTGGATTCTTTTATCCTGAATTTTCTGTGGAAAATACCGCTGCTGGCTGGTTGTCGCCTTATTTTTTTACACAATCAGCCATCAATAGTTGGTACGGAGAAGAACTACGTACAGCAGGTGCTGAATTCAGTTGGTACTCACTCGGTCGACAGCGTAAAAGTCCATGGACTTGGGAATTTATTGCCGCGGCGTACAAGGGCAATGACACATTAGCGACTATTCTTCCGTGGCGAGGTTTTGCGTTTCACGATAGACAAAGTCTGCATCACGATAGAATATTGTTTGCGCCAATTCCCGGTGTCATTAGCGAAGAAGGTGTAAATGGCCCCGCGTGGACAGAACCCTTTAAGGAGCTAGATGGGCGAGTAGGATTCTACCTTGGTGCTCATTTTAAGTATTTGCGCAAAACAGATATCCGATATTATTTCTACGATAATCAAGCTGACCCCAATGTGGTCAATGAGCAGCGTTTGTACGGCTGGCGAACGAAATTTCATAGCCTAGCTTTACAACACAATCTAAATAAAGAACTGCGGGTGTTTTTTCAGCTATTAGATGGTTCAACCGATATGGGAAAACGCGTGGTATCTGCCGACTTCTCTTCATATTTCATTGGGTTTTCTTGGCGCCCTCCAGCATACAGGAGTCATCGTTTATCGGCTCGTTATGACTGGTTTGACGTAGATGAAACAGACAATGTTCGGATCGATCCCAACAACAGTGATGGTCAGGCGCTAACGCTGGCTTGGCGATACTCCCTCAGCAAACGCATTGAAATAGGTCTTGAATGGCATCTTAATCAAAGTGATGTCGAAAATAGAGTATTTTTTGGACAAGAACAAGAGCAAACCCAAACGCAGAGTATGGTGGTAGTCAGCCACCTATTCTAAAAGGTAGGTACTTATTCAAATTTTTTAGACGTTTTTGTTGCGATCAGTTTTTCGTGATGCTGCGTAGAATTAGATTATTAGTCAAAGCGGAGCTATTCTATTTTGGGAACAAGCAAACAAATGGTCATCCCTTGTGGATTTCAAAAATGGTTTGCTGGCAAGGAATGGGTAATACGGCGTCATCAGAAAGAAATGCTTGCGCGTTTTGCCAACCGAGAGTCCTGCTTACTCATTGCGCCTACAGGCGCAGGTAAAACGCTTTCAGGTTTTTTACCCAGTCTCATAGATTTGTCTGAACGAGACAAACAGACTAAAAAGTCACTCCACACATTGTATATCTCTCCTCTCAAAGCCCTGACCCACGACATTGAGCGAAATTTACGTCAGCCAATTTCTGAAATCGGTCTAGACATTGAAGTTGCCTCGCGAACAGGGGATACCTCTGCTTACCAGAGACAAAAGCAAAGAAAAAGTCCACCTGACATATTATTGACAACGCCAGAATCGCTCATGTTGATGCTGTCATACGCTGATGCACCGAATATTTTTTCTGGGCTGAAATGCATAATTTTGGATGAAGTACATAGTTTTGCGAACACAAAGCGGGGAGATTTTACCGCTTTGGCAATGGCACGCTTACATGCTTTAAACCCGCATGCTATTCGCTTTGGTTTGTCCGCTACCGTTGCCTATCCAGACGATTTGGCAAAGTGGTTAGGTGTAACGGGTAAACCTTGCAAATTGATAGTGGTAAGCAATAAAGTTAAGCCTGAACTGACCATTCTACGAAGTAAAAGTCGCATGCCCTTTGGGGGATTTACAGCTAAATATGCGATAAAAGAAATATATGCAGAGATTGAAAAGGCAGACACGAGTTTAGTTTTTGTTAATACACGTGCCCAAGCAGAATTGATTTTTCAGTTGTTATGGGAAGAAAATGTCAGTGCTCTACCCATCGCTATTTATCACGGAGCCTTATCAAAAGAACAAAGAATAAAAGCTGAAAGCTTAATGGCAAAAAATCAGCTTAAAGCCATAGTGGCTACCTCAGCACTAGAATTGGGAATTGACTGGGGTAATGTTGATTTGGTCATTCAAGTCGGAGCTCCAAAAGGGATTTGTCGCTTGTTACAGCGTATCGGTCGGTCAAATCACACACTTGACAAGCCATCCAGAGCAATACTTGTACCAGCTAACAGATTTGAGGCATTGGAGTGCCTTTGTGCAATTGACGCAATCAACAATGAAAAGCTAGACGGCGAAAAAGCCCTGGATGGGTCGCTAGACATCATTCCGCAATTTATTCTAAATTGTTTGTGCAGTCAAAAAGCCACTCAAGAAGAAATTTACCAGCAAATACGTAATGCACCTCCCTATCAACACTTGGAAAGAGAAAGCTTTCAAAAGCTATGGGAGTATACTGAAGACGGTGGATATGCATTAAAAGCTTACGATAGATATAAGCGAATTCAGTTGATATTACCTAATTTATACGAGCCTGCTAATAAACGTGTTATTGCCCGTCATCGCCAGAACATCGGGACTATTGTAGAGGCTGGCCGGATGCGTGTTAAGCGCTTGAGGCGAAAACACCAAGGCAAGATAATTGGTGAGGTAGAGGAGTATTTTGCGCAACAACTTGTCAAAGGAGACACCTTCTACTTTGCTGGGGAGGTTTTGCAATTTGAATGTATCAAAGATTTGATAGTTGAGGCTAGATCAGGAAAGGCGAAAGAGCCTAAGATTCCTAGTTATGTTGGGGGGCAAATGCCTTTGTCTACAGACTTAGGTGAAGCTGTTCGACATTTGTTAAATACCCCTGAACAATGGCAGCGACTACCAGCAACTGTGCGTGAATGGCTCGCTCTACAACAGGCTTATTCCGTGTTGCCTTGTTCGAATAAAGTACTTATTGAACAGTTCTCGTATCGGCAGGCAGAGTATACTTTGTATTACACGTTTGAAGGACGAAAAGCCAACCAAACTCTAGGCATGTTGATTACTAAACGCATGGAAAAAATGGGATTAAAACCTTTGAGTTTTTCAGTCACTGACTACGGCTTATCGATTGCTAGTATTCAACCAGTCCTACACAAACACATCGCAAAAGTTTTTGCGCCAGATATATTGGGTGATGAATTAGAAAATTGGATGTTAGAAGCCGCTATGTTAAAGCGAGCTTTTCGGCAAGTTGCCATTGTAAGCGGGCTTATTGAACAACAATATCACAGCAGCAAAAAAACAATAAAGCAGGTGACTTTCTCTAGTGACCTGCTCTACGACACATTGAAAAAATATGACCCGGATCACGTATTGTTGAAAGTCACTCGGCAAGAGGCAGAACGAGAACTACTAGACCTTACTCGTACTGCCAATCTCCTCATTCGCTTTGAGCGGGCATATACCTTCAAAAGTCTATCTAAACCCTCTCCACTTGCTATTCCTATTGTATTGGGTGTGCGTAGTGAACGTATTTCAGGCAATGGGCAGCAGGCATTACTTGAGCAAGCCAACTTGTACAAAGAAGCAGAAGATATGATGCAAGACATACGACAACTACTAGAAAATAGTGAGGTACAGTGATTGACGCTAAAGAACTAGAGCTGAAAATCAAGCAGAACAAGGCGATCCCAGTAAAGTTTTGTGGTCAACATCTGATATTGGACAGTGATGGCATCATTTTTTGGCCTGCATGCAATACACTAATAATTTCCGATTTACATCTTGAGAAAGGCAGTTTTCTCAATCAGTTTGGCAACACTCTACCGACTATTGATACACACGACACACTCGTGAGAATGCAAGTTGCGATCGAAAGATACAAGCCTGCTTGTGTGATTTGTTTGGGCGATAGCTTTCATGACCGAAATGCTGTTAAGCGCATGCATGAAAATGACCTAAATTTTCTGAACAGCACGATTTCAGGGCTTAAAAAATGGATTTGGATATTGGGGAATCATGACCCAGTTATTCCAGATAATATACTTGGTTTGCGTATGAAACGTACTACCTTATTTTCAATTGAGTTGTGTCATGAGCCCAGTGATATTTGTATACCAAAGTCGCATGAAGGACAAATTTTCGGGCACTTTCATCCAAAGATATCGACATATATTTCGCGACAGAAATTCACTGGTAAGTCCTTTTTACTGGACAAAAATCTTCTATTGATGCCTGCTTTCGGCAGTTATACAGGTGGTTTGTCAGTTGACGATAAAGCGATAGCAACACTATTTTGTAAACAATCAACAAAAACGTACTTGCTATACGACAAAAAACTCATTATGTTATAAAAATATATACTAATGTATAGTAGACAGTCCTAAATGTCTGTTTTAGTTTAGATTCTATAGTGCCGCTGTGTCACGACAACGGTTTACCAACTTGGCTCGTAAGGTATTACGAGTCATACAAATAATAATTAAATTGGTGTCCAAAATGAGGCTTGTTGTAAACATAGTATTTTTTATACTATCGGTGCCCTTCGCGCTAGCCTCAGACGACCTCGTCATTCACACTACACCGGTTAATCCCCAACATGCTGATTTACATCAAATACTAGTCAAATCATATCAGTCACTCGATGTGCCAGTAGTCTTTACGACGCTCCCTTATACCCGGGGCGCGATTAGTGCAAACTATGGTGTGATCGATGGCCTTGATTTGCGGCTCGAATCTCATGCAAAAGAGTACAAAAATCTTGTTAAAGTTAACTACCCCGTTTATATAAGCAATATCGTGTTGGTGGTAGATAAACAGCAATGTATCTCTTGCTCAACATCTAAGATTTCGTCTATTGCTAGCGTGAGTGGTTACAATTTTCAGTCTCATTTTGATAGTGAGGTATTGCTAAACTCAAAATCTGTGGAGTTTGCAGATCACGGTAAATTGTTTAAGTTTTTTGATGGCGAGAGGGTAGAAGGCATTGTGGTCGGAGATATCTTTTTACCACAAAAGTATTTGGATAATCCTCGATACCAGGTTTATCGTTTGGGTAGTCAGAAAGTGTTTCACTATTTAAATGAAAAGCACCGTGAACTGGCAAAAAAATTAGCCTCAAATTTTAAACGCTTAAATGAGCTTATCCCTGCCGGTTCTGCGACTAGCAGAAGCAATACCCCTAAAGCACAAACTGCAGGTATGACTTTTAGCGGCAATATTTCGCTAGATCATAGTCAAGAGTTGAGTCAGTAACGCTGAGTTAAAGCAACAGCCCCTAGCTACCCCAGCGCTTGTTTATTTCATTGTAAGCGTCTATGCGTCGGTCTCTAAAGTATGGCCAGATCCGTTTTACATCTTCTGTTCTTGTCATGTCGATGTCGACAATGAGTTGCGCTTCTTCCGCATCACTTGCCATCGCTAGGATCTCTCCTTGAGGACCAGCGACAAAGCTGTGACCCCAAAAATTTATGCCGGGATCGCCCGATATTGGTGAGGCTTCAAAACCAACACGATTAGCTACGACCACAGGGACAGAATTCGCTACAGCATGTGCGCGCTGAATGGTCTCCCATGCACCTTGTTGACGTTGCTTTTCATCAGCTGAATCTCGCTCATCCCAGCCAATTGCCGTTGGGTAAAATAAAATGTCCGCTCCGTTCATCGCCATCAGTCTAGCGGCTTCGGGATACCATTGATCCCAACACACCAATACCCCTAGGTTACCAATGCTGGTTTTTATTGGCTCAAAGCCCAAGTCCCCTGGTGTGAAATAGAATTTTTCATAAAAGCCTGGGTCATCGGGAATGTGCATTTTTCTATACATGCCGGCAATTTCGGTACTCTTATCGAAAACTACGGCAGTGTTGTGGTACAGACCTGAGGCTCTCTTTTCAAACAAAGACGTGATCAATACCACCCCACATTCGGCGGCGAGTGAGCCAAAAAATGCGGTAGCTTCTCCAGGAATAGGCTCGGCTAAGTCAAAAGTATCAACGTTTTCTTCTTGGCAAAAATACAGCGTCGAATGCAATTCTTGTAAGAGGATACATTCGACGCCTTGCTGAGCCAATAACCTCACTTCCTCAGCTGAACGCTGCCAATTGAGGTGTTTATCGTTGCTACTGACTGATGCCTGAACCAAGCCTACTTTAAGAATATGTTTGTTGTTTTGCATATACGATCTCTATAAAAAACCTTTTACTCACAGAATTTGGCTTATACCAAGCTCAGCTTGGGAGAGGATGTCAGGCCTTAGCGTATTTTCCGGTATTTGCATCGTAATGCAATGCAAACTGCCAAATTGTTGCACGAGCACAGAGCAGTCAATGGCTACGATTTTGTAATTCGGAAAAGCCTTTGCAAGTACCTCAAGTGCTTCTTTATCTTCTTCTTGCTGGTAAACCGGCGCTATAACCGTCCGGTTGCATATTAAGAAATTGGCATAGGAAGCGGGCAGACGTTCACCATGCTTATTGGTGAGTGCTGGAAGCGGCAACTCGTATAAGACGTAGTCAGGAAATTTACTTTGCACTTCTTGCTTTAGTTTAAACAAGCCTTCAAAGTGCGGGTCTGTTGGACGATTGTAAGCACTTTGTATGACTAAGCCTCTTAAAGGGGTATATCTTACTAGCGTGTCGATATGTCCATCGGTATCGTCACCAATAAGATGACCATGTTGAAATATATGGGTTTGTTCGCTACCCAAATAAGTTTTGAAACAGTCTCTGTAGGCTTGTTCAGGCATGTCCCCGTTTCGTTCGGGGTTAAATAAACAGGAAGCGGTAGTTAGCAATTCGTGATTTTGGTCGACTTCAATAGCACCGCCTTCTAATACCGTGTTACAAGAAATCAACGGATTCTGGCACAAGCTAGCGAGTGTTTTATTTACTTGATTGTCTAAATTTGCATTAAATTTATTGCCCCACCCGTTAAAAACAAATTCAACTGGTACATTCCCATTACTGCTTTCACAGGTTAAAAATACATAGTCTCTCGTCCACGTATCGTTGTATGACGTAACAACAATGAGCACTTTACTATGCATGGGTACCATTGATTTTACCAAACCAAGTTCGTCCTCATGACAGAGCAGTAGTACTGTGGCGCCCGTACTATTAATTGAAGAGATCAATTGTACATAGGTACGTCTGGCGTCGTCTAGCCAAGGAGACCAGTCAGAGTTTGCATGCGGCCAAGCGAGGACGACGGCTTCAATGTCTGCCCATTCCGGCATTAAATATAGTGGAAGCGTGGGTGATGCTATTCTCATTCGTTGTATTACCCTTTAGAGCACCGTTGACTGCAATGGCCAACAGCCCTTAATCATAGTTGTAGCGAATAGACACAAATAGGCGTCTGGGTTGACCAACAAAGTAACGGTAGTTGCCAAAACCGAAATCGGCACGCTCTGCATAATCTTCATTGAGTAGGTTAAACACATTCGCTTGTATGCTCAGAGCCTTTGTTATCTGGTGACGAAACCCGAAATCAAGTAATTTGTGACCTTCATATTCTGCTGTATTTTCAGGGTTTAAATAGTAGTTGTCGAGTAAATTGAATGACAGTGTGGCAAAGTTACTTTCGTCAAAACGCCACTGCAGTTGAGTATTAAATAGAGTATCGGGTGCGGTATCTATTCGGTTTCCCGCAATGGATGCACGAGATATGAGGATATCGTTGACGTACTCATGTTTTTGTCGCGTGTAAGCGCTTTTTAACGCCAGCGAGTCGTTGACATCCCAGGCCCATGTAAACTCCAATCCCTGATGGCGGGTGTCACCGCCAGCTATGCTTTGACGGTCAGTACTTAAAATAATGACATCTCGCTTTCGCATGTCAAACAAAGATACATAGAGTTTGTGACGACGGCTAGTAAAGCGCCAAGCAAATTCATAGGCATCTAATTTTACTTCATCAAAATCGGTGATTGTCTGGTTGTTTTGCAGTCTAAATAACTCGGTGGCTTCCGGCGCTCTGAAACCTTGCGAAAACTTAAAGTATACAGTTTGCGCCTTTGATAATGCGTAACTAAGAGAGGCCGAGGGAGCAAAAGAGGTGAACGATACCTTTTTGTCCGCAGGACGAGAAAATCGGCACAGTGTTACATCAGGTGCGCAAGCACTGCCGTCACTCAGGCGGTTGTCGTAATTGTAACGGATGTTCTCAATACGACCACCTATTACGAGCTTCCAATCAGACCAAGCCCATATTCCTTGTAAATAAGCGGCTAGACGACTAGCATTCACACGGTAGTCGTAATGTTCTCCTTGTGGGATAGTCGGCGAAAACGGCTGTGCTTGTGTCTCTTTTAGATGACCACGGCTAAAATCACCATCGATGCCACTTACCCACTGAGTATTTGATGATGAAAAGGCGTATTGCGCTTGTAAGCCAAGGCTATGATGCCCGTTTTCTTCCAAGCCTTGCCAAGGCAAAAAATGCTGTAGAAATCGCATTTTATTCCAGCGGATGTATGGGGTAACACTTAGGCCATTAAGACTAAAATTACTGTAAGCACGAAGCGAACTGGCATCTCTAAAGGCCTCTGGATTAGGGTTTTCTCTTCGGGCACTTCGATCTTTGAACACTTCAAAGCCCTGAACGAATCCTGCGGTTTCTTGATTCAGGTGACTAATATCTACGACGGTTTTGTTTTGCCATTGCGCCACACTTTTTTGACTAATTAAAGTGAGTTTTTGTTGATCATAACCGCTATCTGCTTGATATCCGCCATCATCCGTTATATTGAAAAGTAAGCGTAGGTCGCCGTCTCTGCCGATTTGCCAACTATTGTCTGTTTCTAGACGCAGAAAATCATTTGCGCCCAATGTGGCTTCTAAACTGTTATTACTCGAACTAGCTTCGGGAGTGATTATGTTGATAACACCATGCAATGCATTTGTGCCATAAAGTGTACTCGCGGGACCTTTGAGCACTTCAATACGCCCAGCTTGTTCAGTATTGGTATCGAATAACTGGTTGGTATTGCAAAAGCCTGGTGCGCGCAAACTAATACCATCAAGCGCCATTAAAAATGCTCCACAACTGCCTGCGCCGGTGAGTACGGGCGATCGAATTGCAGTCAGGTGTTCCTGACCATTACCTCGGCTAATCCAAGTACTCGGCGAACTCAATAAGGCTTGTTGGATATGTTGTGCATTAATAGCGTGTAACTCATTAGATGAAACCTGAGTAATACTTGCACTTACACCATTAATAGCTTCTAAAGTTCTATTGGCGGTAACGGTGAGTACTTCGATGTTGTTGTTTGTTTGTTCTTGTGTGGATTGAGCAAGCACAACTTGTGATAATATACTAGTACTGAACAATCCTGCTGCAAGTATAGAATATTTCATTACTTCAAGTGTCTCCCACCATTCAAATGCAGCACCTGTCCAGTCACATAGTCACTATTAAGTATAAAATTGACCGCATTGACGGCTTCTTTGGCACCAGGGCAGTTTTGTAGCAGCGATTTTTTTAGTGCTCGTTGTCGGTAATTTTGATCGTCCCATTCGTTGAACATAAGCAAAGCTGGAGCAATGCTGTTTACTTTTACTTTTGGCGCTAAAAGCGCGCTAAAAGAAAGCGTTAAATTGTGCAACGCCGCTTTGCTGGCTGCATAAGCAATGTGTTTTTGACTACCTTTTTCTTGTACAAAATCTGTCATATGGATAATGTCAGCAAAATTGCCGTTGTTTTCTAGCATGTTTTGACAGGCCAAGTTGATTTGATAAGGCGCATTTACATGCACATTCATCATGTTTAATAGCAGAGCATTATAGTCACTGTCGGGTTTTTCTTTCGCCCAGTCCGAAGCATTATGAATAATACCTCGTAAACGATCGGTCTCTTCTTTCAAGGCGCCTATAAACTTAGCTATACCGTCTGCGTGTGCAAAATTTGCTTGAATAAGTATTGCTCCCTTTTCATTTAGTATATCTAGTGATGGTTTTTTGCTCCGGTATGTTACAATTACAGGCTGATTCTTTAAAAGAAGATCATCGGCAATGGCTAAGCCAAGTCGTTGGGCGCCACCGGTAATAAGTATTGGTGCTGTCATGTAAGACGTGATTCCTTGCGTTGTGGTCTTTTATGAGAGTTTGTTTCGCTTAGCATTGTGTACAAACACAATCTACAAACAGAGATTGATAAGTGGTCTGTTATACGCGAAGCTTATTCACTCAGATCGCTAAATGTATCATAAGCTTGGGAATATCTTCTCGATTTATTCTTACGGCTTAAGGCTTATGGCAGAATTGCACTTGCTAGATTAATCGCCTACTAGAATCAAAATTTGTTTTTCAGGGATGAAAAACTAAAGCGTATATGGATATACTTGCCGCGTTTTTGTTCTAGTAGGCGATTAATCTAGTAAGTACAATTCTTCACCAATTCATTCTTGTTGTATGGAATGATTTTAAACCTATTTTGCACTTCGGTGCGTATATAATTGTATCAAGACAATAAATTGGATTTGGAATGCTAGCAAAATCTACCGTAACAAAAGATGCTGTACATTTGGTAGAAGGTGAATCGGGTATATCGCCTCAAGCAAAGTTGGTTAGAACGGCCTTGATTAATGCAGGGCTTGAAACACCTATGATAAAAAATACCTTGTCAGACGCTGAAAAACGTCAAAAAGTGCAAGTCGCTATGCACGACATCATGGGAGCCCTCGGGTTGGACTTGTCTGATGATAGTCTGCAAGATACGCCAAAGCGGATTGCAAAGATGTTTGTGGATGAAATATTTAGTGGCCTTGACTACAAAAATTTTCCAAAAATCACACAAATTGAAAATAAGATGTCTATAGAGGAACCGGTTCAAGTTACCGATATTAGTTTGACCTCAACTTGTGAGCATCACTTCGTAACCATTGATGGCACCGCTAGCGTCGCATACATTCCTAAGGATACGGTGATTGGTTTGAGCAAAATCAATCGTTTAGTTACTTTTTTTGCGCAAAGACCGCAAGTGCAAGAGCGTCTGACGCAGCAAGTGATGGTTGCATTGCAAGCATTAACAGGCAGCCAAGATGTCGCGGTTAGCATCAATGCCACTCACTACTGTGTAAAAGCAAGAGGTATTCGCGATACAAGCTCTTACACCAAGACGTCCTCATTGGGTGGGGTGTTCAAAACAGACCGAGAGATGAAAAGACAGTTTTTTGGCTTAAACTAAGCGATCTTTACCTACACAAAAACCTTTATGAGATGACTCAGCCATCTGAAAAATTTACGTCACCGTGTATTAGAAATTGTTGTCTTGATAACAACGATATATGCATTGGCTGCAAACGCACAATAGACGAAATTGTTGAGTGGAGCCAAGCAACAGATGAACGCAAAGCCGTGATCTTGGCCAGTGTCGCTAGGCGACGCGTCGGTCAAAAATAAGCGAGCTAAACTTGAGTCAAAGCGCAAACTAGGGCACCTCTCGCCCTCGACGCGTCTCGAGTAAATGATACCAATCGTCTCGTGACAGTAATATTTTACCCGCTTCTGCAGCCTCGACAAGACGTTTTGGCGTAGTGGTGCCGATGACGGGTTGAATCATTGCAGGGTGGCGCATCAACCATGCTAAGACGATAGCGGAAGGCGAGGTGTTGTAATTTTCTGCCAATTCGCCAACTAGTAACCTAGTATCAATTATCTCGCGCGTTACTTCGGTATTCGTATGGTTCGGGTCAAATATGCCTTGTGCTAGAGATGCCCAGGCCTGCAGTTGAATACCTTGAGGTAAACAATACTCAATTGTCCCTCTGGGAAAGCCCACTTGGCTGTTTATATCCATGTTAACAGTAATGGCATCCTCCACAAAATCTGATGCGAGTAAACTCATCTCTAGCTGATTGGCAATAACAGGCATGCTAACATTACTTTGAATGTAGGCCATTTGACCGGCGTGCATATTTGATAGTGCTAAATATTCAAACTTGTCATGCTCGTAATTTTTATTGAGGGTTGTGGCGAGTGACTCAATTTCCATCAATGGGTCGGGGCGATGTAAAAATAAGACATCGAGTTTCTCTATTCGTAAACGTTTTAGAATGGCGTCTAATCCTTTTTCAGCCCATGAGGCGGATAAATCGTATTGCTTTACTTTGGCATCATGGGTGAGTTTGATACCAAGTTTGCTTTGAATGATAAGTTTGTCTATTAAATGTGGCGCTTTTTTGAAAACTCGCCCAATCACTTCTTCGGCTTTCCCAAACGTGTAAATGTCCGCTAAGTCTAGCGTATTAATGCCATTAGCAAGTGCGGTTTCAAGTAAATCTTGCGCCTGAATCTCATCGTCTTTACTAATTGGGTTTTTATTCCATCCTCCGCCTAAGTGCATGCCGCCGTATACGATTCTGGAGGCATGAGGAATGTGTTTGTGAATCGGTAGTTTGCCATTGTTGCTGGTCATTTTAGTCAACAGATCCTAGTCGAAAGTGGTATGATTGACCTTTATACAGCCTCTAATCGACCAAATGAAATTTTTTTTACTTTTTACTGGCTTGTTGTTAGTCAGCTGCACGCAAATCCCAGACGGTATTGAGCCTGTCAGTAACTTTGATAAAACACGCTACTTGGGGCGTTGGTATGAAATTGCCCGACTGGATCACCCTTTTGAGCGTGGTTTGTCAAAAATTACTGCGACTTATACTCTCAATAACGATGGTTCGATAAAAGTGGTCAACACGGGCTACAATGAGGAAGAGAACAAATGGGATGTAGCAGAAGGTAAAGCTTACTTTGTCTCAGATGAGGATGTGGGTCATCTAAAAGTATCTTTTTTCGGCCCATTTTATGCGAGTTACGTGATTGCAGATTTGGATAAAGACAACTACGATTGGGCAATTGTGACAGGACCGAGTAGAGAATATTTGTGGATTTTGTCGCGCCGCCCTATACTAGACGAGTTTAGCTTGAATCAAAGTATTGAATTCGCAAAAAGTAAGGGTTTTCCCGTGGAAGATTTGATTTTTGTCAAAAATTGACAAAAAAACATACTTTTGAAAGAAAAATACAACAGTTTAGGTCTAGCATTATCGTATAATTGTGCAATGATAATAACGGCGTAAAACACAGACGCTCACCGAGAGAAACATATAAGAAGTTGCTCTAAAGCACCGGAGAAAGGGACATTAATGTCAAATAGTTATATACAAATTGTGGAACAAGCAATTGATTTACTTGATGGCTTATCGCTAAAAGAATATCAAAGTTCTATTCAACCTCATTTTCCTAGTAGTATTGGTGCACATTTGCGTCATGTTATCGATCACTTTTTAGCTTTGATGAGTGGTTCCAATGACGGTCACGTGGACTACAATAAACGTCATCGCCACAACCAAGTGGAACAGTTTCCACACGCTGCGACAGAAATTTTAGAGTCGATTATTGATTGGTTGTCTAAACTGGATCAGAGTGATAGAGAAAAATCAATTAAGGTCACTAGTGAAATAGACATCAATGACACAAAGTCTGCGACTTGCAACTCGACAGTTGAGCGCGAGCTAGTATTTGTGACCAGCCATGCAATTCACCATTATGCGCTTATTCGTATCATCTGTGGAATGCAAAATAAGTCTATTCCAGAGTTTTTTGGCTACGCACCGGCCACAATAACGCATTTGACCCGCTCTGCTTAGTATCGGAGCAATTGTCGACAAGTAATTTACTCTTACGTATTTGTAAGTAAAAAAAGCCACGTCATTACGTGGCTTTTTTTATATGTAAATTTATTCTGCTTGGTAGTTTCTATAAGTCAGCCAACCTTCACCGGCATACAACTTGAGTAGCTTGTCGGGTGTGTTAGGAAAGTCAACACTCAGTAATAAACCGGGGGTATGATTAAAGCTTTTATCAATACCCAAAGCGTGAAAACGTGCGCCCATTTTTCGATATTGCTTGGCTAGTATAGGGATGTCTTTTCCATCACTTTCAATACTTTGCAGTAAAGCTGAAAGCTCTTCTTTACGATTTTTGCTACGGCAAAATTGATGCAACTCAGGATGGAGATCAAATTCAAAACTATTATATGGGGTCACGTCAATAGTGGCGTTGTGATCAATTAATACTTCCTCAATGAGGCGCACACTTCTTGGGTCATACAGTTTACTTATTGATACGGTACCGTAAAACGTTCGATATTGAGGGAATTTACAAACAAACGAGCCTAAACCTCGCCATAATAAAAATAGACCATGATAAGAACCTTGATACTCAGGTACAACAAACGATCTGCCCAATTCAATACTGGGCTCTCGTTGGTTAACAAAGTTTGATTTAAAATCAAACATTTTGCTTAAATACAGGCCTTTTTTACCAAACTTTTCCTGCAATAAGTCCGTACGCCCCATTCTGTATGCGCCGATAATATCGTGGTTATCCCTGTTTACAATAAATAAATGGGTATAAGTGGCGTCAAATTCGTCAGTGTCGATGGGCTCGCCACTACCCTCGTTGTGCTCTCTGAATACTATTTCACGAAGACGGGCAATTTCATTGACGATAGTGGGTGCTTGTGACTGCATCGCATAATAAACGTCATAGGATTTAAAACTCACCAAATGTTGCTCTTTTGGCAGTTGTGAGATTTCTTCAGCGATCTGCTGTTTGTTTTCCGGCGCTGCTATAGGTTTAAGCTGGATAACCTTATCTGCAGGCCATTCATAACGCCAAGCCGCATCTTGTGCATAACTGAGGGCACGGCAAAGCTCTGCTTTTTCATCATTGTTGTCAGCGGCTAAATATTTACTTGCAACAGGATACCCAGTTGAGACGCGAATTTTGTCACCGCGTTTGTTTAATATTTCTCGCCCGAGAAGAAACATGCGCAACTTAAAGTAGACTTTTTCAATGCGATAAAACCAATCAGAGTTTTTTCCGCTGACAAATACGGGTAGATACGCACAATTTGCCTGTCCTGCCAGTTTGCCAACGATTTTATTCCAGTCGTGCTCGACAATGCGTTTACCTTGATGGTCAAAGTGCGATACGCGACCAGCAGGAAAAATAAGTAGGCTGTTTCCTTCGCGCACGTGGGAAATACATTGACGTAACGAAGGTGCATTTTTGGGGTCATTGGCAGAGAGGGGATTAGTGAATATAAAATAGTCACTCAATTCAGAAAATATACCCAAGCCCTTATTTGCAAGCACTTTTAAATCGGGTCGCACCTCACTTATTGCTCGCGCCAATATCACGCCTTCTATACCACCAAAGGGGTGGTTACTGGCGATGACGACAGGGCCATCTGCAGGGACTTTGTTCTGTAAATCTTGTATACCTTCCAGTTCTAGCGACAATAATTCTACTATCTTGTCTGAAAAGGCTTCTTTACTCAGGCCATGCATGTTGTGCTGCTGGTAAAGCGCATTCATTTTCGCAATACCCATTACCTGATCCATTAGCCAGACACCAAATTTTGTCAAAGCCGAAGGCTGTTCTACTAAATTTAAAATACTAATTTGTTGATGCATGGTTCAAACTTCTTTTGTTCAACAAGGACGTTCTAGGGCAGATTATATACAAAACACCACTCACAAACCTTAAGTATGGCTAAAATTTTTGTCACGAAAGTGTGGCAGAAAACGATCTTAGCAATATTCGAGCTTAGTCATCGACCCTAGTGATGAGTGTGGGGGCTTCGGCTCGTTTATTGAGAGTTCTAAGTAAGCCGTTTTCAATCGAGCGTTTTATTCTACTAAAAAATTTGTCGGACTCTTTGTATAAGGAGATCGTGACAGCTCTCTCTTTGTTTTTGTACGATGCCAAACGTTCTTCATACTCTTTTATTAGATTCTGGTTTCTTGTACTTTCTGTATCATTTTCACTTGCTGATAATAGCAGAGCTAAGGCTCTCTCTTGTTCGGATTCTGCAAGTTCAAACTCTTCATTAGCTGCGTACGCAGCAGCCAATGTGTCTATGTATACATGATTGTCTTTGTGGTTTTCGTCATTTGTCACGCTTTTGGCAAGTGCAATGGCCTTTTGAGGCATGAGTAAGGCCTGAGAGTCTATTGTAGCAAAATACCAAGCCACATTGTTTGTGGTGATAGGGAAACGCAAATCGGCATGTTTTAGAAGCACATTGCGTGCTTTTTCGTAATTTTTTTCTACTCCGAAACCGTTGCTATACATTGCGGCTAAATCAAAGGCACTGAATAGTTCAGGGGCTTGCTCGTATGCCCGTTTAAACAACCAAATTGCACTGGATGTTTTTGCTAGGGTGTTTTGATCAAGTTTATACAGCGCGCCTAAATACGCTGCTGCGGGGCCATAATTGATGTTGGCCAGTCGCTTGATGCCTTTTTCTCCGAAGGTTTTGTCTTCTTCCGTTTGTCCTAGGCTGAGTAGCATGACATAGCGCAGTAATTCAGCGCTCTGTTCATATTTTGATAGCACAATGACCCAATCATAGGCCTTTTTCCAATCCTGAAACTCACCTTTTCTTGTGTAAGCCCACGCTACTTTCTTTTGTGCGTGAGGCCAGCCCTCTTTGGCCATTGATAGACAAGTGTTAAACGCGTCAGTCTCTTCTGCTGATTCGACATCGTTGCAAGCTAACAATCTGTCGTCCCATGGCGTTTTTTCTCCAATGGATTGGTCTGCGGATTGGCTGCCTAGAGGCCACTGCTTGTATAAACTCACACCGAATACAAGCGCAAACAAACCCAATACGAGTAGCCAGAGTTTGTTGGTCTTTCTTGCGCTTTGAGCTTGACTGTGACTGTTTTCTTGCATATTTCGATTCGAGAGTTTATTTATTGGATAGTATGTGCTTATTCTTAATAACTCGCTAAATAAATCAAGCGCTTTTAATGAGTTATTTCCAGCGATAGGGCATAATACAGGTATCTTAAGTACGTTTAACTTTACAAATGACAAATTCCATAACTATTCAAGCACCTGATGATTGGCATTTACACTTTCGTGACGGTGATCTTTTAAAAGAGACGGTTCCCGCGACTGCACGCTGTTTTAGACGCGCTATTGTCATGCCAAATCTTGTGCCACCAGTCACAACCACCGAATTAGCACTGGCTTATAAAACTCGGATTGAAGAGGCGACACCTGCAGGTGCACAATTTGAACCTTTAATGACTTTGTATTTAACTAATACAAGCTCTCCAGAAGAGATTGTCAGAGCTAAAGAGGCAGGAATTGTCGCGAGTAAACTTTATCCTGCAGGCGCAACGACTAATTCTGATGCGGCTGTAAAAGGTATTAAGTCGCTCTACCCCGTCTTTGAAAAAATGCAGGAAGTGGGCATGCTTTTGCTTATTCACGGCGAAGTTACCGACGCAGAGATAGATATTTTCGACCGAGAAAAGGCCTTTATTGATGAGTATCTCGTTGATATTGTGAGGCAGTTTCCATCTCTAAAAGTGGTGTTTGAGCATATTACAACTAAAGATGCTGTCGATTTTGTTTTCGCTTCAAGTGATAAAGTTGCGGCGACAATCACGCCACAACATCTACTGTTAAACCGCAACGATTTGCTCGTTGGCGGGGTCAAGCCGCACAACTACTGCCTACCGGTACTCAAGCGAAACACGCATCAGCAAGCACTCAGAGCTGCAGTAGCAACAGGATCTCCAAAGTTCTTTTTGGGCACTGATAGTGCGCCTCATGCGCGACATAAAAAAGAGTCCTGTTGTGGTTGTGCGGGTTGCTATAGTGCATGGAGTGCAATCGAGCTGTATGCAAAAGTGTTTGACGAGCTGGATGCAATGGACAAATTTGAAGGCTTCGCCAGCCATCACGGTCCAGATTTTTATGGCTTACCTCGCAATGAAGGCACGATAACGTTAAATCAACAAACGTGGGAGGTGCCTTCGCTTATTGAATTAGCAGATGGTGAACAAATCGTTCCGTTTTTTGCTGGCGAAACGCTTTCTTGGAAGTTAGCCAAGTAATATGCAATTTTCTCAATTAGCCCTCAGCGATGTATTGCTTCAAGCCATTTCGTCCTTAGGTTTTCATGAAGCAACCGCAACGCAAGCCAGTGCTCTGCCTACTGTATTGGCTGGTAAGGATGTCGCTGTCGAAGCAAAGACCGGGAGCGGAAAAACCTTGGCTTTTGGTTTGGGTATATTACAAAAACAAGTGAGTAAAGTTAGGGCAAATAACCCTAGCGCACTCGTGCTTTGCCCGACCCGAGAACTGGCAGAACAAGTAGCTGAACAAATACGTCTGCTTGCTAAGTTTATCCCAAACTATAAGGTACTTAGCTTGTTTGGTGGGGTAGCAATGGGACCTCAACTCTCGTCCTTGAAACACCCACCAGACACAGTGGTAGGCACGCCAGGGCGTATCATTGACATCATTGGAAAAAAAGCACTGTCGCTATCAGCAATACATACCTTGGTTTTGGACGAAGCAGACAGGATGCTTGATATGGGATTTGCTGAGCAAATGGATCACTTGTTGGCCTTGTTAAATAAGAACGCCGAAAAGCCACAAACTTTGTTATTTTCCGCGACATTTGGCGGGCGCATTCAGTCTTTGTCTGCGCAGTACCAAAAC
Organism: Agaribacter flavus; assembly: GCF_042646125.1. Taxonomy (NCBI): domain Bacteria; kingdom Pseudomonadati; phylum Pseudomonadota; class Gammaproteobacteria; order Alteromonadales; family Alteromonadaceae; genus Agaribacter; species Agaribacter flavus. Next base: position 138,055 of record NZ_JBHRSW010000018.1, on the reverse strand, counting down.
AAGGCGAAAATCATCAAAGTCGAAGATGAATCGGAAAACCCTAGGATTGTTCAGTATGCTTGGCAGTTATTGCCGGGTAAACGCGACTATGCGGTGGCAGCTCTGCTCACTGAACAACAGCCCAAATCAGCTATCGTATTTTGTAATAAGAAAGTTGATGTCAAGAATTTGGCCGATAGTTTGCGACAGATGGGTTTTAGTATTGTCGAGTTGCATGGTGACTTGGAACAGGAGCAGAGAAATCAAGCAATTCGTGCTTTTTCTAGTGATTGTGCCAATGTGCTTGTTGCAAGTGATGTGGCGGCTAGAGGTTTGGATATTCCTTCTGTTGATTTAGTTATCAATGCGGACATTAGCCCTGACGTCGACACACATACGCATCGTATTGGACGTACTGGCAGGGCAGGCAATAAAGGCCTTGCAATGACATTAATTGAAGTGCATCAATTAGCACATTTAGAAAAAATTGCGGCTTTCCTTGAACAAACGATTCCTGTGAAAAATATGCAGGCATTACGCTTTCACGCCAACCGTATTGTTCCAGCCAAGTATGAAGCAATCGAGATAAACGCAGGCAAAAAGGCAAAGATAAACAAAGGCGACATACTAGGAGCCCTGACTAAACAGGCTGAAATCAGCGGCGATGATATTGGAAAGATCCAAGTTGCAGCACAACGCTCCTTTATCGCAATTAAGTCCAGAAGCGTCAAACGTGCAATGAGCTTATTCAGAGAGCATAAGGTTAAGGGTAAGCGGGTAAGAGCGAGGAAATTTTGAAATCAGTACGAAGCAGTTATATTGTAGCGTTATGTAGTAATGTTTTTGTAAGAGTTATTGTGGTTGGAAATACGATCACCCCTTAGTTATTGTTTAAGTCAAGGATGAGCCTAGATGAACCCGTATAATGAACTACCTCCTTGTGCTTTTTGGAAGACGGCTGTCGCACAGAAAAGCATGTTTGACATAAGTGAGTTGTGGCAGCCCAAGTTTAAAATATTGCCAGAAGACAAGGTTGCGAGCTATGGTTCCTGCTTTGCGCAACATATTGGAAAGGCGCTACAAAATAGAGGTTTTTCTTGGTTTATAAGCGAGCCAGCTCCATTTGGCTTGAGTGAACAAAGCAAAACAAACTTTAATTTTGATGTTTTTTCATCTCGTACAGGTAATATTTATACTACGTCCCTTCTCAATCAATGGGTACGTTGGTCAGTGCAGCCGGATACTATACCTTGCGAATCTTGGTGTATTAGCAATAGATATTATGACCCTTTTCGTCCCGCTATCGAGCCAAATGGTTTTCTAAGTCATGAAGAAATGGAGAGTAGTCGTAAACAGACTTTACGCGCGTTTTACGAAAGTATCGCTAAAGCCGACTATTTTGTTTTTACGCTTGGGTTGACTGAAAGCTGGTTCAACAGTGTCGAGGGGTATGAATACCCAATGTGTCCTGGCACAGTTGCAGGAACATTTGATGACAACACACATGGTTTTAGGAATCAGCAATTCAATTTTGTCCTCAAACAATTAGTAGAGGCGCTAGAATTGATGCGAACTTTCAATTCAAATTTAAAGTTCATTCTTACCGTTTCGCCGGTACCGTTAACGGCAACGAAATCAGGCAAACATGTACTAACGGCGACTATGCAGTCTAAATCTATTCTTAGAGCTGTTGCCGGCCAACTCGCCGATAACAGAGCTTATGTCGATTATTTTCCATCTTATGAGATTGTGAATAGCCCTGTATTTAAAGGTTCTTTTTTTGAGCCCAATTTAAGAAGTGTCAACCCATACGGTGTGAACTTTGTCATGGACATGTTTTTTTCATGTTTGCGAGCCAAATTTGGCGATTATGCGCGCTTTGACGCAAAAAATAGTGTTTTGGCGAATCAAAAAAATGCCTGCGAAGAAGAGTTACTTGATGCATTTGGAGGCTCAGCAAAATGAGACTATGCGTTATTGGTGACAGTCATACTGCAGCCTTGAAAAGGAGTTGGGATGATATTGGGTCGAATAGAAAAGACGTTTCGATACGGTTTTTCGCGAGCCGTGGCGTAACAATAAGTAATCTAAAAATCGAAAGTGGCGCTTTAGTACCACACAAAAAGTTTATTGAGAAACAAATGGAACTAAGCTCGGGTGGTTCTAGCAGAATTGTTGAAGAAGACTATGATACTTTTTTGGTCTATGGTTTGAAGTGTAAACCTTGTTTCATTGACCCAAACTATTTTTATTCTGATCAGCTATTGATGCAGATACTGAGCGACACTGTTGATACTGCTTCTCTTAAGTTGATTAAAAAAATAAGGCAAATCAGCGGTAAAAAAATTTGGGTCGGGCATACTCCGTTGGAAGCCGCATTTGAAGATACAAGTCAAGTTATTCCAAATGAATATCTCATGGGAATAAAGCATTTAAATGAAAGTTACTATAGGCCTTTGAATGCCGAGTTGGTTACTCAACCATCGGAAACCATTGCAGGTGGGTACTATACGCTCGAAAAGTATACCAAAGGTTCTAAGCGATTAGATATCGGACTAAAAGATGAATCTGAATTCCATGAAGTAGAAGATAGAGAACATATGAACGACGAGTTTGGACGACTTTGGTTAGAATCGTTCATACGCATGCTGACAAAGTAAAACCTTTCATATTTTTAGTATGAAGCTCGCTTTTGCTTACAGTACTTGTATTGATAGTTTAGCGGCTTATATGATTTTTCGAATAAAAACTAGGTATAGAATGAAGTGATAAGATATTTTAGATATAGCAGCGCTAACAACAACCCTCTTGCCAACAATCCTAGGCATAAGTTAGCTAACAGTCATGCATTAAACATTTATTTGGCTGATGCAATTTATTCTTTTATTCCCAAAAATGCATGTAGCACGATGCGCACGAGTATTGCTTTGGCAAATGGCTGTATAAAAGATCCGTCCCAATTTAATTGGATACACAAAAATAATTTTACGTTTTCAGCAAATTTATCTGAGCTGCTTAAAGCAAAGTATACTTTTACCATATTGCGATGCCCTTATTCTCGTCTTGCAAGTGCTTACTTAGATAAAATTGTCAATAGGGATAATGTTGCGTGGGGATATTATGAATTACGAGGGCGCAAAGTTGATCTTGAAGATGTAAGTTTTTCGTCATTCGTAAAAAGTATGGCAGAGCCTCGTATCAGGGCTGGTAACCCTCATTGGCGTCCTCAAGTGGATTTTTTAGTATATGAAAATTACGATGATATCTTTGCAATGGAAAACTTCTCACAGGTCGCTTCTACGCTTAAAAATAAAATTAATTTAGAGGTCGTTGATGCGAGAAAACTGACTAATCACGGTGTAGATAGCCTGACTTTGATTGGTGACAAAAACTATTCAGATACAAAACCACTTGAATTCTTAAAAATGAAAGCGAAAGGTAAATATCCCACTGCTAAGGCACTTTATTCTCCGGAATTGGTCAAGGTTGTAAATTCAGCTTTCAAGGCTGATTTGGATTTGTACAAACGAATGTTTGGGACAGATAATTTACTGTTTAAATAAGTAATAAACCTGAATTGCTATCCCGAATTTAGGTTGACGAATGCAAAGAGTATTGGGAAGTTAGCTGACTTCCCCAATTTTTGATTACCTATTCCAAGGCATAATCGCGAGCAGTCTAGCAAGGCCACAAAAGCCTGTACTGCCAGCAATCAACAGACCTGCTCCAATAAACATTATCGCCCAAGTAAATGAGCTTGAGATCGACAAAGATAAACCGGAAAACAGAATGAGCAATATGCCGATAAACAACTGCACTTGTCTATCAAGCGAGAGTGTATTGGTAGCCGGCTTGTCAATCGAGAGCTGGGCGGATTGCCAAGATTCTATACCCCCTTCAATGTTTAGTAAACTGAGAGAAGCATTTTCATTAATAAGTTTTTGACAAGCTTTTTGGCCTCTCAGTCCCTTCTGACAATAAACAATTATCTCCTTGTTCGACTTGGGGAGTGCAGCATTGTTGATTTTACTCAGCGGCAACAGCAATGAGCCAGATATATGTCCTTGCTGGTGTTCCGCTGGTTCACGCACATCAATCAAGATTGCTTCGTTATTTTGGTATTTAGCAAATGCTTCAAGAGCACTAATGTTTTGATACGTCATGTGTTTAAAATTTTATTTATGTTGAGGCGATGAATGCATATCACGATGCGGTTATACTGGGAAATTGCCCCCCCTTTTTGTCGCAAAATTTATTTTTCATGGATGAAAAATCAAAGCGTATATGGATATACTCTCAGCGGTTTTGCGACAAAAGAAGGGGGAATTTCTAAATATAATCCCACCGTGGAACTCTTTTTAGTAACATAGCCTGTTTAGATTGCGAAAAACATTCAAGGCATACATACTTCAAAAAGATTAATAAATGCGTAATTGTTTGTCCGTTGTCCAGTATAATGAAGGATGAGTTTGATAACAAACAAGTAAAAAGTGTTAAAAAAGGGAGTGATAAATGAATGCAACAATATTAGCCCTTGGCGGTTACATTTTTTGGCTAATGGTATTATTGCTCTCTTTGGCAGTAATACGGACAATAGAGAGTAAAAAGCGAAGCGACAAATCGCTCAAGTTTGATCCAAATGGAGCGGATCTTGGAAATTTGGGGCAACGCCTTACACGCGCTCATTTGAATACTGTTGAGTCCTTTCCTTTTGTGTGTGGTGTAATGCTGCTTGCATTAGCAACAGATTCCAGCGCCATAAGCAATGGTCTAGCATTTGTGGTGTTGGGTGCCAGAATCATACAAAGCAGCGTTCATATTCTGTCTGTATCGAATAATGCGATTACCTTGCGATTTGTTTTCTTTTTAATACAATTTGGTATTGCTGGCTATTGGCTTTGTTTAATCATTTATAAATTCTTGTAGTAGAGCGTCTTGTTCATTGTCTTTTTACGCATTTAGCTAGCTCGGGATCTCGCTTTCTTGTGGTTCAGTTCAGGGAACCTCGCCTAAATGTAATTTAATCATCTATTGAGTTTTTTCATGTTTTCTTTTTTTGAACGATTAACTAAGCCCTTCCCAAGTGAGTTGCCCAAGCAACCCCCAAAAAGTTTATTTGCATTTTTGCTTTATTTCTCAAAGGGCATGTTACCCGTGCTCATTTCCGTATCCTTGTTGAGCGCCTTAGTCGCAGTACTGGAAGTATCCTTGTTTGGATTTATGGGGCAACTGGTTGATTGGTTTGCCGAGCGTGATCCGAGTACATTTGTGCAAGAAGAAAAATCTCGCCTTCTGTTTATGGGGGCGCTTGTACTGGTTATTCTGCCAAGCTTTGTCGTATTAGAATCTTTGATCACCCATCAATCCATCATGGGTAATTTCCCAATGTGTATTCGTTGGTTGGCGCATCGCTATTTGCTGGGTCAAAGCTTGTCTTTTTACCAAGATGAGTTTGCTGGGCGAGTTGCAACAAAAGTTATGCAAACTGCGCTATCGGTAAGAGAAACCGTTACAAAAATACTCAACCTAGCAGTGTACGTTATCGTATATTTCTTATCCGTAGTCATTTTGGTTTTCTCCACTGATTGGCGTTTGGCTTTGCCTTTAATCATTTGGTTAGTGGTTTATGTATTTGTATTGAAAATTATGCTACCTAAGCTCAAGCGCGTTTCTCAAGAACAGGCTGATGCTCGCTCACTAATGACTGGTAGAATAGTCGATAGCTATACAAATATAATGACGGTAAAGCTTTTCTCGCATCACAAGCGAGAAGAAGCGTACGCAAAAGAAGGGATGACGCAGTTTCTGCAATCAGTGTATCCACAAATGCGTTTGGTCACTGTCTTACAGGCTTGCGTATGGTTTAGTAACGCTTTGCTTGTTTTCAGTATTTCTGCCGTCGCTATATATTTGTGGACAAATGGCATTGTGTCACCGGGTGATATCGCGATTGCAGTCAGCTTGAGTCTGCGTCTCAATGGTATGTCGCAGTGGATAATGTGGGAAGTTTCATCTTTGTTTGAAAACATTGGTACAGTGCAAGATGGGATAGACACATTGGCCGTTCCCGCGGCGATACAAGACAAAAAAAATGCAGAGGAGCTCGAGATCTCTGGCGGAGAGTTAGTTTTTAAAGAGGTCAATTTTGCCTATAAAACACAAGCTAATTTAGATATTCCTGTTTTTTCAAACTTAGATCTGCAGATTAAGGCAGGAGAAAAAGTGGGGCTAGTTGGTCGCTCGGGTGCAGGTAAATCTACCTTGGTCAATTTGTTACTGCGCTTCTATGACGTAGACAGTGGCACGATCCAAATCGATAGCCAGGCCATCACCGATATAAGGCAAGAGAGCTTACGAAGTAAAATCAGCATGGTGACACAAGATACCTCGCTCATGCATCGCTCTGTACGTGACAACATAATGTATGGTCGCTCTGATGCTTCAGAAGAAGAAATGATCGCTGCGGCAAAAAGTGCAGAGGCGCACGAATTTATTTTAAATCTGTCCGATGCAAAAGGACGAACTGGCTATGATGCGCATGTAGGTGAACGAGGGGTAAAGCTTTCAGGTGGACAAAGGCAACGGATTGCCATTGCGCGAGTCATGCTCAAAGATGCGCCAATTTTATTGTTGGATGAAGCAACATCAGCATTGGACTCTGAAGTAGAAGCGGCTATTCAAGAGGGGCTCTCGCAAATAATGCAAAACAAAACAGTACTCGCGATTGCCCATCGTTTATCTACCATTGCGCAGATGGATAGGCTTTTGGTACTCGACAATGGCAGAATCATCGAGTCTGGCAGCCACGACGCCCTGCTTTCGCAAGGCGGAGTGTATGCTAAATTGTGGGCACATCAAACTGGGGGCTTTATTGGTTTAGATTAAATATTGCTATTTGTTTATCCACTTTTCAGACTTAGCCAAGCTTTTTTGCAAACCTTTTTTAGACGCTTCAACAGCTGATATCGGCGTGTAGCCTTCAGGGTATTCCTCTTGCTCAACGACAAGCCATTGCGTCCCACCATGTTTACGCATATCTGCGATAAGCTTAGACCAGTCAAAATTATCGCTGCCAATGATAGTGTTTACGCCAGTTGATCCTTCGGTTCTAATTTTAATATGTGTTGTTAGTGTTCTATTGGGGTACGCTTTGATAATGGTGCTGGCATCTTTTCCTGCTAAGTTGGACCAACCAATATCCATTTGCATGACAACGTCTTCGGGAGTCTTGGCAGTCAAGTATTCCCAATAGGTCATAAGTTTGCCATCAGCGGTTTCAAAGTCCTCAAATTCAAAGGCATGATTGTGATAGCCAACTTTCAGCTTATACTTTGCCAACTTTTCAGAAAACTGGTGAAGATCCTTTGCTAGTTCATCAATTTTTTTAGGGTCTCCCGCGCGCTTGTCCATAGGGATAATGGCATAAGGCGCGCCTAAATCGGAAAGGAATTGTAGGAGTTTGTCGGAATTATCATTTTTTAGTAGATGAGTTTGCACATGTGCACCACTTGCCTCAAGCCCTAAACTGTTTAAAAATTGTTTAAGGCCTTTGGCGTCATTCACATATGGCCCGTAGTCACCCGCAAATTCAACCCCGTCGAACCCCATATCTGCAAGCTTGCTGAGTGTGCCTTTAAAATCATTTTTCACGTCGTTTTTTATAGACCATAACTGCACACTTATTTTGGGCGAGCTGACTTCATGTTCTTTATTACTTTTTGCGTGTGCGAGTTGAACATTTACAGTCAGAATTATTAAGCTGATACATAGCCCAACAAATTGTCTAAATTTAATATTAATGCACATCTTCTATTTTTTCCTTTTGTAAGCTTGATAAATACGACAAGACATCTCGTATTTCTTCAGTTGATAGCAACAAATTCATGGGGGGCATGCCCGACGCAGAAAGTTTTATTTCGCTTATCTCTGATTTTTGGTAAGTAAGTACTTGCTCTTTTGATATTCTAACGCTTGTGTCATCTTCACCCATATAGGTGCCAGTTGTGCTTTCTCCATTTTTCATAACAAGCGTAACGCTGCCATAGCCAGGGGCAATATCTGCACTTGGGTCAACCAGTGCACGCAATAAGTAGTCCTTCGATTGTTGTCCAATACCGGTTAATTGAGGACCAACTCGACTGGAACCAATGCCATTTACTTGGTGACAACGCATACATCCTGCTGCACCATTGTTGAAAAAGATGTCTTCACCCGTTTTGACATCACCGCCAGATAGCGCAACAGCGTAGATTTCCGCAGGCGACTTACCTTTTAATTCAGCCTCGTATTGATTGACGAGCGCTTGAATGGCTGGTGTTTTACTTTCCTTCGCTGCATTGACTACCTCCAGTGCTAGCTCGTTGTTGAGGGAGCCGCTTAATAAATCTTTCATATACTTGCTCAGTATGCCGTTCAAGGCTGGATTTTCGACGGATGGTAATTGCGGCAGTACCGCTTTTTTAGCAGCCACACTGCCATGCCTTAGAATGTCTTCTGCAATTTGTTGTGCTTTTGGCTTGTCTGTTTTGATGATTGTGCTAAATGCTGCTTTCGCCATAAAAGCGGATGGGTCGTTTGTCAGTGGCGCTGCAATCTCGGCGGCATCTAAATCACCTTGTGTGACTATAAGCTCCAAAGCCTGCGCCCTAATGCGATCGTTTGCACGTTTGTCGTTAACAATTGCCAAAAGAACATCGCTTTCTAGGGTATATTCATATTTTTCAGCTAAGCGCATACCTTGCACTAAGGCAGAGCCTTTTACTGATTTTAATACTGCAGCAATATGTTCAGTGACCACTGCATTTATTTCTTCCCGAACCTTATTCGCTTTTGTTGCATGGCCAGTAATAGGGTCAATCGGATTCACATCATGCCAGCCTTCAATGGCGGCTAAGGCATCAGCCGCTAACTTGTCTGCAAGTCCTTTCGTCGAGGCATAGTTCAATAATCGTTTGGCGTTCTCCCTTTTCCCTTCATTGTAATTTGCGTTTATCATCCGATGATGGGTATACCGCTCTGCATCACTATTGGCAGGTAATGAAGCATCTAAACGCGCTGCAAGTGCTGGTCTAAGTGTCAACATCTCTTTGTCGTCAATGGCAAACGCCGCTTCCGCAACTAATTTAGGATCTTTATCTTTTAAAAACATGCCTAGGTCATCGTCGTTTAGCATTCGTAGTGCAAGTAATACGGCCATTCTTACATCACTATTCTTGTTTTTGGCATACTTGATCCAAGCTGATTTATTGATGCCTTTTAATGCCATCACATACGCATGACGCAGCCACAGGTCGACATCACCATTTTGTTTAACAAGTCTAATTATCTTTTTAGTTGCAGGTTTGTAAGCAATACGCCCAAGCCCAATCGCGGCATACATCACAACTTGAGGGTTGTTGTCGTCTAGTGCTTTTACTAGGGCTTTGGCTGCAAATTCAGCATTGTGGTCGCCTAATACTCTTGCAGCCTGAATGCGTACTTGTTCATTTTTATCTTTTAGCAAAGGCAATAAGACTGACAGTTTTTTGCTTGGCCATACCTCGTCAAACACTGCTTGACTTAAACCCCATATTCCATGAATTCGAGCTAGCGTACTTTGTGATTTATCCAAGGCTTGGTTTTTAAGCGCGTCAACACCTGGTTGGCCGCGTTTTACGAGCTCAAATTGTGCACGTTGCCTGATTTTCATATGATCTTCTGACAATAAGGCGCTGAGCTTAGCAATGTTGAACTTGGCGAAATCCTGTTTAAGCGTGGATTCTAATGCTGCGATTTTTTCTACATAGTCAGCGCTTGGACTCTCTGGAGAGATAGCAAATACACCACCTTCATCGGCGTCTTTCCAACCTCCATAGTTAAATTCAGATAAATACAGTCGTCCATCAGGGCCGAATTCAATGTCGGGCGAGTTGATGCCTTGAATAATCGTTTCGATTGGGGTGGTTAAGAACGAAGCACCATTTGGCGTGGTTTTATAACTGGATACAAATGAGCTTGTCGTAGCGCCCACCATATGAGCAATGAAAAAGCTATCTCGCCACGTTTCTCCCCAATACATACTGGGGTTATATGTAAATCCCGAAGGCCCAGTGAAAAGTTGCGCTATACCAGGCAGCATAAATGCAGGCTGATCTTCCATACGCGGTTTAGACATGTTGTTAACTAACCAAGCAGTGTGAACATCTGGATCGCCGGTGTAACGAAAAGGCCGTAACTGAAGTTTGTCGACAAAACTCATAATACTCTGATGACCACCGCGCCATCCAGAGTCTCCACCCTCAACAATGTGGTTCACACGTTCAGTATCGGTGCGATCACCGTCGTTATCAGCAGTAAAGAGATTGCCATATTTGTCAAAGGCAAGCTCTTGAGGGTTACGCAGGCCGCTATAAAACAATTCGAGGTTACTACCGTCGGCTTCCATTCTGAATACGCCACCCATGTTGGGGCCATGCAGCAATTCCCCTTCTTTATTGGTTACAGAATACCCTCTGTCCCCAAGAGAAAAATACAAACGACCGTCCGGCCCCCAAACTAAACCATGTAAGTCATGGCCTAAAAAACTCATGCGCGTGCCAAATCCAGTATGCATTACTTCTTTTTCGTCTGCTTTGTCATCGCCATCTGTATCTTTTAACCGCCATAAATTTGGGATATTGGTGAGATACACATCTTCATCTCGTGTTATTAAGCCCACTGCAATACCGTCAAGAGGCGCGTTAAATGGACCCGCAAATTGCACGGCTTTGTCGGCTTGTCCGTTGCCATTCGTGTCTTCTAACAATTTTACGTAATCGGAATGTGAGGTGTAGCTTTCCCAAGGAAACTTATCGAAGTTTTTGGGATCTTTCATCATTACTAAACGATCATCCATGGTTTCGATAGAGATATCCTGAATGCTCATATATTTAGACATTCTGCGAATATCGTTAGTACCTTTATCTATGCGACCAATCTCAGTGACTAGCATTCTGCCTTGGTCGTCGAAAGTAAAAAATCCGGTATTTTTTGTTTGAGTTTCATCGGCCCACAATTCGATTTTCATGTCGTTGGGGATTTTTGCTGCCGACACTCTAGATTTCGCATTTGCCAAGACTTGGTTTTGTTTTAGCGGTTTTATTTTGATTTCTTTGAACTGAATGGGATGTGTTTCGGCTTGGATAGATATGTAGCCAGAGCGCAAGTTTTTGCCGCCATATAAAGGCGAGTATTTTTCAACATCCTCTGCTGATAACTGAGGGTATTCATATTCTAGGACGATTTCGCCATCGACCTTATGTTTTATATATTCGCCGCCAAATACTTCAACCTCGACTGTTACCCATTGGTCGCCACCATAAGTTTTTGAGTTTGAATTGATGCAGTGGGACGTGATTAGCTCACCATTCATTACCACGTCAGTGTTTGGGGTGCACAGGTTGAGTGTAGAGCGAGGGGTGTCGTCAATACCACCCAATAGTTGGACTTCGATGCTCACTGGAAACTCTTGGTCTTTTTCCATCGTTTCTGGCGCTTGGCTGTGTAACATTAAGCCATTATTTTTGTATGCCCAACGCATGGCTTTAGTGATTGGCATTTCGGCTTCGGTAAAGCGATAAGTAGCACTAATAATGTAGTGAGAATAGGGGGTTTTATAAAACAAATGACCAAATTCACGATTAAAAGATGGCCATTGGGTGTAGTCGACGGTTAAATAGCCGTCTTTCACAGTAAATGTATCTCGGTAGTTTTCACCAAGAGGGAAGCCCGTAAACTTGGGTGTCCAGCCATCCAATGATTTACCGTCAAACAGCTGAATCCATTCTTCAGTCTTTGGTTCATTTGCTGAAGCGAATGTGAATGAGAGGGTAAAAGCAAACGCGGCGAGAAGTTTTGTATTCACGACAGAAAAATTTTTGTACTTCAACATATCTACATACTTTTCCTAAAATAGTGGCGAGCTTAAACGAGCAAAAGAAGCTGGTTCGTACCCAGTACATTACCGGTAAAATTTATACATTATTTTAACATTTTTAGTAAACACAAGTTCCAATTATCTAATAAAATGTGAAAAAACATACATACATAACTAAATATCAGAGTGGGCTTATTGAAGTGATATGTTGACTAATTTTGCGGGAGAAAATGCTAATTTTTCTTGTGTAAACCAATATGTCCCTTCGTCCGCACAAACAGCCTCTACCTGCATGTAGCCCTTTAATTTGGCGATCTTGGATACAGTAAAATCTTGTTGCAATAGAGCGATATAAGGCACAACACTTAGGGTATTCACTTTGTAGCCTACAACGACAAAATGTTGGGTCGTCTCATCCCAATCTGCACCCGTAATTAAAAAGGGCAAAGGTTCGGACACATTCTTAACTGCTAATTTACTTGTGCTACCGTCTATGGGCAATTCATACATTTTGGCTCGATGACTACGCCAACTTTTGGAAAATATGGTGAGTAAACCATCTTTGTAAACCATCGCTTCTGCGTCTTTATCGTGTTGCATCGCGCTACTCTGTTTGTTCGTTGAGCTGCTGTCGTTTTGCTGAACAGCATATTGAAAGTTGAGTTTTTGAGCAGAACCCGCGCGGTCAACCTTCAGTACATGTAAGTCTTTTCTGTTTCCCGTGTTATTACCTATATCCCCGATGTAAAAATTCTCTGAGTCTGAGGTAATCGATTCCCAATCAATGTTCTTAGCACTTACAGTGGTTTGTTCAGTGACATGACCGCTTTTATTCAAGCGATAAATGACAGGCGCGTTGCCTGAGTCATTGATGGTATATAAGCCGTTACTTGTGCAATGCAAACCCGAGCTTTCATTCAAATGGGGTGGGAGAACTATATCTTTATGCACCAAAATTTGGGCTTCAATATGCTTGGTTGGCGAAATATCAACATATTCAGACGGCGCTGACGAACAAGCACTTAGACAGCCGAAAACAAAGAGCAAAATGGCAAAGTGTTTCAACATCGACGATACAAGCAAGTAGTGTTTTTTCCATTTAACACCATTTGGCATATATCATGTCAAGCCAATATTGGTTACTTGCCCTAATCCTTGTATCCTTAGTAACAATTAATTAACACTATGGATTCAACAGACTTGGCTGCCAATACTGTTATCCATAAGCAAACGGGACTTATATGCAACCAAGTATCAAACCTGCCAACCCTAATTTTTCTTCTGGACCTTGCGCCAAACGCCCTGGTTACGACGTCAGTAAACTGGACTTATCTTTACTAGGCCGTTCCCATCGTGCAGAAATTGGTAAACAAGCACTCAAGAGCGCGTGCGTAGATACTGCCAGAATTCTTGGTTTGCCTGAGGGCTACAAAGTGGCTGTCGTACCCGCATCTGATACAGGCGCAATGGAGATGGCTATGTGGTCGATGCTCGGAGAGCGGCCTGTTGATGTATTGTATTGGGAGTCATTTGGGCAAGGTTGGGCGACCGATATAACCAAACAATTGCAGCTAGAAAGCACTCGAGTGCTGAGTGCCGACTATGGAAAGCTCCCCTCGCTTAAAGATGTTAATTGTGACCATGATGTTGTCTTTACTTGGAATGGCACAACTTCCGGCGTTTGCGTACCCAATGCCGATTGGATAAAAGATGATAGAAAGGGCTTAACATTTTGTGATGCGACATCTGCGGTATTTGCACAAGAACTCGATTGGGAAAAACTCGATGTTGTTACTTACAGTTGGCAAAAAGTATTGGGTGGGGAAGGTGGCCACGGTATGTTGATTCTCAGTCCAAGAGCAGTTGAGCGCTTAGAGACTTTTACGCCTCCTAGGCCCTTGCCGAAAATCTTTAGAATGACAAAGGGGGGGAAGCTTATCGAGAGTTTGTTTGTTGGTGCGACGATCAACACACCGTCAATGCTATGTGTGGTTGACTATTTAGATGCACTGTCGTGGGTTGAGTCAATTGGTGGTTTGGAAGCGGCGATTGAACGATGTAACAACAATCTCGCGACTGTTGCTGAATTTGTTGAAAGCCATACTTGGATAGATTTTTTAGCAGAAGACGCGAGTACGCGCTCAAACACCAGTGTTTGTCTAAGTTTGGCTTTACCCGCTGAAAAAGTATCTGCGCTTGTCGACTTACTCGCTCAACACAAGGTTGCCTACGACATTGGTGCTTATCGCGATGCGCCGGCTGGTTTGCGTATTTGGTGTGGGGCAACTATCGAAAACCAAGATTTACAAGCATTGATGCCTTGGCTCGCTTGGGCATACGGCGAACTCACTGGCGCGTAAACGAAGGAATAGTATGTACAAAATTAAAACATTTAACCAGATATCGTCGAAGGGTTTAGAGCGTTTTCCCAGAAGCAATTATGAGGTGAGTTCCGATGCAAGTAGTCCAAACGCAATTTTGCTAAGAAGTCATAAACTGCATAACGAAGTATTGGATGAATCAGTACTTGCTATTGCAAGGGCTGGGGCGGGAGTAAACAATGTACCCGTGGACGATTGCAGTAAGCAAGGTGTGGTTGTTTTCAATACGCCAGGCGCAAATGCCAACGCGGTAAAAGAACTTGTATTGGCAGGAATGCTGCTAAGTTCTCGTGGCATTAAGGCAGGTATTGACCATGTTTCTACATTACACAACATTACCGATGCTAGCGAGTTACATAAAACCTTAGAAGCACAAAAAAAACAATTTGCGGGCAGCGAGTTAAAGGGCAAAACGCTCGGTATCATTGGCCTAGGTGCGATCGGCTCCCTAGTTGCCGATATGGCATTGGCTCTGGGTATGAAGGTCGTTGGCTTTGATCCCGCCTTGTCGATTGAAGCTGCTTGGCGCTTGTCTAGTGAAGTACAACGTGCCGAAAACATGCATGCTCTGCTGGCTAAGTGTGATTTTGTAAGCTTACACGTTCCGGCAATAAAACCAACCTATCACATGATAAACGCCGAGGCCTTGTCACAAGCAAAACGAGGCATGGTGTTGGTTAACTTTGCTCGTGAGTCAATTGTCGATCCAGAGGCTGTCGCAAAAGCATTAGATATTGGGACATTGGCGACCTATGTATGTGATTTCCCAGAACCTGTTTTTTATGGAAGAAAAGACGTCATTGCCATGCCGCATATTGGCGCGTCTACCGCAGAAGCTGAGGAAAACTGCGCAATGATGGCGGCAGACCAATTGATGGATTTTCTAGAAAACGGCAATATTAAAAATTCGGTCAATTTTCCCAATGTTTCGTTGGCAAGAGTTGATGGGCAAAGGATTATTTTCACAAATGAAAATGTGCCAAAAGTACTGGGTAATGTTTTGTCTGTTTTGGCTGACCATGAGGTCAACGTAATTGACATGGTAAATAAAAGTCGCGGTGACCTTGCATACAATATTATTGATGTTGAAAAGATGAATAATGGTGATGTCATCGATGCTATTAACAGCATCGAGCATGTAACTAGTGTACGATTGATTCCGTAGACCCTAGGGTCTGTTGACCTTTGGTGTGCAATTTTGCAGCGGTTTGTGCTTCATTTATACAATGCAGAGCGACTGCCGTGTAGTTGTTCTACATCAAGGAGCGATAAAGCAGTAGAAATGAAGCACAAGCCCTGCCCAGAAGGGTTCAATTATAGTCTATCTGTTCCTTGTTGCAGCCTTTTGACTTAACCCATTAGGCCTGCAAGTCTGCGCCGCGATCAGATAGACTATAATTGAACAAAACTTGTACACCAAAGGTTAACAGGCCCTAGAGATTTCAGGAATAAACCGATTAAAGCCTGCGCCTTATAGCTCTTTGATTTGAATGCTCCTGAAATCGATGGCTTGCCCTTCGCTTTGCAGCGCAATGTAGCCTTTTTCTAGTACTTGGCCTTCTGACCATCTATCTTCTTCTATTCCCTTGATTGTGCCGGTAAAACCTATCTCTGGGTAGGCGTATTCCAAAACCGTTTTACCGTTAATGATGTGTTTTACAGAATCTTGTTGAACAATGAGCTCTGCCATTACCCATTCATCTCGGTAATAAGTATCGGAGTTAGAGCGAATACAATGTGTTGTAGTTAATTGATCTTTTATACGTATGTGTGTGCCCGGCGTACAGACATTACCGGTCGAAATAGGCGTATTCGGATCGTCTGATGCTAAAAATTGCATTTCTACAGACAAGGGCCAGTTTTGATCTTGTAAAATACTTTCGGGAGCTTGTGCGTAAAACATCACCCCGCTATTTAGGTTTGCAAAGTGAGGAGCGCCATCATAGAGTTGTCCTCTAAAGCGATACTCCAATTTTAGATGGAAATATTGGAAAGCTTGTTTGTAATACAGGTGAGAAAATCGTTGATTAAACTTACCTTCGTAATTTTTGTAGTCAACGCGAATTGTACCGTCATGGACAGTAAAAGTGCCATCAGGATCTTCTCCTAACGCATATCTATGTGTTTTAACTACCCAATCTGATAAGTCCTTGCCATTAAACAAGGGGCGAAAACTTGGGTGGTCTTGTTGAATCTTCATGCATGCTGACACACTTAGTAGTGCAAGAACTATTGATATTGCCAGTGACTTTTTGGTTGTTCGCATGTTGGCTTTCAATTCATATGAGAAATATCTGCATTGTATATAAAATTTATCTAAAATTTTCAATAATTTGTATGATCAAATTTGTGTAAAAAACATCTGCGTTTTCGCAAGAATTGACTAAACTTGCCGTTAAGCTGTTATGGTCAACGCATTTCAATAAGTATGAGTAATAAAGAAACAACAGACAAACTAAAGCGCATAAATATACTTGTTGTCGATGACATGGAGTCAATGGTAAATTTGGTCAAGAGTTGTTTGCTGTCTCTGGGCGCTGAAAAAATTACCACGGCGACAAATGGTGCAAATGCTTGGTCTATTCTGAATAAAAAAGATATTGACTTAATAATTTGCGACTGGGACATGCCAAAGATGACTGGATTTGGGCTGTTGAAGTTGGTGCGCGAATCTGAAATGCACAAACATATCCCTTTTCTATTGCTGACTGCTGCACGTGAAAAAAAGTTGGTAATGGATGCATTGGAAGCTGGGGTAAGTGATTATTTAGCAAAGCCTTTTCAGCCAAAAGAATTGTCGTTTAGAGTCGTTAAGTTACTGAGAAAAATTCCTTGAAACCCTGCCTTAGTCTCCTCTTTTGAGTGAGCAGCCTTCATCTAACTTTAATTTTGGCGTGTAAGTCACCGCTTATCAATTCAACAATCAGAAAAAACAGCCCTGCGGATAGCGCATTGCCTGATACCTTGTTTCTCAAATTGCTAGAACTCAGTATCACTCCTTGTTTTTCAAGCAATGCGACAATTTCATCGTAGGTGACTTCGTGTTCGACCATGAGCCTTTTGATAAAAAGACTCGCGCCTTTTGCATACGGCAAAATTGACTTCTTGTTGTTGACGCTTATATTAACTTGTGTGTGATTATCAGTTTGCATGCCAGAACGCTCCTACGACTGTTCGGGGTTAGTATAGCTAACATTGCAATGCATTTAAAGCGAAAGCAAATTAATACACACATATGCAATTAATAAGATTTATTTGCAACATATATGTTGCAATTTTATCTAAACTCACTATTATGTATATCAAAGGCGCGTAAGCTTGAATATCTAGCAATGATAAAGTCGCTTTTAACATGGAGATTAAAATGACGATGAAGCGAGACCAGATACTAGCTCTAATGAATGAGCAAATTAATTTTACTGCAGAACTCGAAGGAGATTGTATCAGCATTTCGAACGATGAAGGACTGGATGCCTTTTTGGTTGTGGGTGAACAACAAATCGTTGTGGAGTCTGTTTTGTTTTCAGTTGATGCGGTTAAAGATTGTGCTGCGCTAGACCACGCAATTTTGCGCACTCATCGCTTAGTGCCACTGTCGACGCTGGCGGTTTCAGTAATTGGTGGAGAAGAATACTACGTAGCATTTGGCGCCTTGTCAGTAGACAGTAAGGACGAAGTGATTGTAGAAGAAGTTGAAGCTCTGTTCGCGAATGTTCCAGAGTTTCTTGAATTGTATTCAGAATATTTGAAATAGTAGGAGTCATATATGAGTTTAGGTAGACTTTGGTCAGCATTGAAAGGCCATACAAACAAAGTTTTAGAAGACGCAGCAGATTCGCAGGCTATTACAATACTGGATCAGCAAATTCGTGAAGCAAAACAAGAAATTCAGCAGTGTGGACAAAGCCTACATTCCATTGCGGCAAAACGAAAGTTGAGTCAGAACAAGGTAGATGCATTGCAAGCAGATATTGAAAAATACAGTCAAAGTGCGGCAGAACATGCAGAAACCAATCGCGAGTTGGCATTAGAATGTGCCCAACGAGTTGGCGAGCTTGAGCAACTAAAAGCTAGTGAGCAAAGTATCACTGACAGTTACATCAAGAACGAAAGCACACTTAAGTCAAACTTGGCTACGGCAAAGAATAATTTGCGATTGTTAGAGCAACAAGTCGATCAGGTAAAAGCCACGCAGTCTGTTCAAAAAGCGCAAGTGGCGGCCTCTACGCACTTTGATGGTGGTAACAGTAAGGTTAAGACTGCACTGGATAGTTTAGAGAGGATCAAACAAAAACAAGCCGAGAAAGACGCTGCACTTGAGGCTGCATCTGAGCTAGCTGAATTAGAAACCGGTTCAGATTTAGATGCAAAGTTACGCAAAGCTAGTGGTGGCAGTAACTCCAGCGAAGACATGTTAGCTAAAATTTTAGCAGGCAAAAAGTAAGTAGTAATCAAACAAGAAGCGCTCATCGGGAGCGCTTCTTTTGGTCTGTTGCGTATTAAATTAAGGAGTTGTACGTGTTTAGTTTTTTTAAAAAAAAGCAAAGCGTTAGCTCAAGTCTTAAAAAACCAGAGGTAATGGGCTTGTGCATAGGATCAAGCTTTGACATTGACAAACTCTCTTTTCAACTCATTCTCGATCAATTAGTGATAAAAGATGTAGCCGACACACAGTTGATTCAAGCAGCGGGTATAGTAGAGTTAGGCTCTAGTACCTTACTGCGTTTTTACACAGATGACGAGGCATGGTTACAAGTTGTTTGTGAAGGTGGCGTGTCTGAAGAGAATATCGTCGACGTTACCTTGTTTCATTACTATGACACCTTGCATGTCAATGCCAATGAATGGGATGAACTTCTAACGCGTAAGATTGGTGTGCCGGTCTATACCTTTGAGGGGCACGAATACCAACGAGTATGGACCAGCACGAGTGAATACCATCCACCCGTAGCCATGCAAGAGCAAACGTATGATGAAAGTGAAGAGGTGTCTAACACTGATCAATTTGTTATGCTTTTTGAGCGTCAGTTAAGTGATGGTTCGTATGAACAGCTTTATTTATCAGGGGAAGAAACCTTGAACGACAATAATTTGTTAGAGCATTGTTTTGTTATTAGTACGGGAATTAAATTGTCGCCTACTCAAATACGAGTAAATGGCTGAGTTAGAGCATAATGAGCAGAATTCCTAACGGAGTTATGCTCAAACAAACTATAAACTTCAGAGAGAATACAGATGGACAACTATGATCTAGTGACAGGAATACTGCATTTTGTACTTTATTTTGGTATCGCCATTTTATTTTTGGTTATATTCAAAGGCGTATACGGTCTTGCTACCCCCCACGCTGAGTGGAAGCTAATCAAGGAAGAAAAAAATTCAGCGGCAGCGATTGGTTTTGGTGGGGCAATCATTGGATTCGCAACGGCTTTAGCAGGGGCAGTGAGTAACTCCGGCGGATTAGTTGATTTTGCCGTGTGGGGTGTAATTGCACTTGTGGCGCAGTTGATCGCGTACTCAATTGTGCGCTTTGTATTTATGCCAAAAATTACAGAAAGAATTGAAAATAACGAAGTAAGTGCAGGAATAGTCTTGGGCGCGACAGGTGTTGCAGTGGGTTTGATCAATGCTGCATGTATGACTTACTAAAGGGAGCATGATCATGAAAAGAACATCGTTTCTTGATCTCAGTCTAATGAGAAAGCGCGCTCGCGCATTTGCTTTAGCACCTTTGTCACTGGCGGTAATTAGTGGTTGTTCTAATGGTTCGGGAGGCGAGGAAGTCAAATTTGTTCGCTCGGTGGCTGAATGTACTGATACTACTTCGTTGACAGAGTCTCAATGTCAAGCCGCCTATGAACAAGCCTTACTCGATGCAGAGTCAACGGCACCGCGTTACCAATACGAAAGGGATTGCATGAATGAGTTTGGCTCTTGTGAACGTCAAGGCAGCTTTTTTGTCCCTTTTATGACCGGTTATATTGTTTCAGAAATCATCGATGAAGTCGGTGATGCCTTCGAGCGAAAGCATCGCTACAAACATTCTTACCCAGCTTATTTGTATTCTGGAAGTGGTCGGTATCGCAACCAGATCATGACCAGTGACGGTTACGTCATAGGCTCACCGGGTCAGCGCTCATACCGAGTTTCAAGAGAAGTGCTCAAGCCAAAGCCTAAAGTTACTCGCACCATTTCGCGGGGCGGCTTTGGTGCCACGGCATCAGCAAAAAGTAATTGGGGCAGTAGCAAATCCTCAGGAAAGAGCGGCTGGGGAGGATAAGTGCTTCGTATTCCTTGCGAGGAGAGGGCAAACTGGGAAGCCATGGCTGAAGAATTCGGCTTTAAGTTTCATACGATGTATGGTGAAAAATACTGGGATGAATCGGCTTACTATCAATTTACGCTTGAGCAAATTGAGCAAGGGATAGAAGCGCCCACTGAAGAAATACACCAGATGTGCTTGTCGGTCGTGCAAGCAGTATTAAACGATGACAATTTGCTACGAAAATTTGCTATCCCTGAGACACAGTGGGCGTTTATTCGAAAAAGTTGGGAAAATGGCGACCCATCTTTGTATTCGCGTTTAGATTTTGCCCACGATGGTATGGGCGTAGCTAAGCTATACGAAAACAATGCGGATACGCCAACATCAATATACGAAACGGGGTTTTGGCAATGGATGTGGCTCGAAAACCAAGTCGATAATCAACAAGTGAATAGGCAGGCTGACCAGTTTAACTCAGTCCAAGAAAAATTAGTTAATCGTTTTAAAGAATTGCATGCTCTAAACCCAGAGAGAACGCTGCACTTTGCATGTTGTAAGGGCACTGAAGAGGATAGAGGCACCGTCCAGTATCTCGAAGATTGTGCTATTGCGGCAGGGATCGAGACCAAATTTGTTTTCATAGAAGATATCGGTATTGATAGTAACAACAATTTTACCGATTTGGACAACGTGATTATCCATTGGATGTTCAAACTGTACCCTTGGGAGTTTATGTTTGAAGACGAGTATGGGGGCTTACTCGGCCAACAAAATATTCGGTGGCTTGAGCCGCCATGGAAAGCCATACTCTCCAATAAAGCCTTGTTACCAATGCTATGGAAAATGTTTCCTGATCATCCCAATTTACTCCCCGCTTACTTTGAAGATGAGCTAATGCTCGTGCCAGAAGGCATGAATTTAGTGAAAAAACCGCTTTTTTCGCGTGAAGGCGCAAATATTTCTTTTACTGATCACTTGGGGAAGGTCGTTGGCGACGAAGCTGGGTTGGCGAAATCTGATGGCCCCTACGGCGCGGAAGGCTACATATACCAGCAAAGACATACATTGCCAACATTTCATGGCAACCATACCTTGATTGGCAGTTGGTTGATTGATGATCAAGCTGCGGGTATTTCTATTCGAGAAGACAGCCAAGCTATTACGCAAGACATGAGCCGTTACTTACCACACGTTATCCTATAAAAATGAATACTCACCGCTTGACGGCAAATCCTTGTTTAGACGCTTACCCATTCACTCGTTCAGATGTCATTATGATTTTTTAAGGTTTAGCGCAAAGCGCACTTCGCTTCCATGCATGGGTGTATTAGGAATGTTTAATGCGAGTAGCAGAGAACAAAGCGCGAAAATAGCACCGATAACAAACACTGCGCTGGGTGAACTCAGCCACAAAACGCCCAGTAATGCAGGAATAACTACTGCAGCGATGTGGTTAATGGTAAAAGCGACACCCGCAGTTGAGGCGATATCTTTTGGATCGGCAATCTTCTGAAAATAGGTTTTCATTGCTATTGCCATTGCAAAAAACAAATGGTCGATGACAAATAGTACAGCAGCAAAAGTCGCATTTGTCACGAGTGCATATGAGATAAAAACTACCGTTAAGCCAATATATTCAATACTTAAGGCTCGACGCTCTCCTACTTTTGCAATCCATTGCCCAATTTTGGGAGCGAAGGCTAAATTGAATAGGTAATTGATAATGAATAGCAGACTTATTTGACCGACAGAATAAGAAAATTTTTCAACCATCATAAAAGAAGCAAAAACTAAAAATATCTGACGCCGCGCACCACTAAAAAAAGTCAGGGCATAGTACAACCAGTATCGCTTGCGCAATACCATGTGTTTGTGTTGTGGCGAGGCTTGTTCAAAACGTTTAAAAAACAGCCACATAGATACCACTAAAATAAGGCCAAAACCGCCAGCTAACATATACATAGCCGTATAGTCGATACCAAACCACTCCATCAGTAGCCAAATTGAGCCGTAGGCAAACAACGATGCAAAGCTTTTCACCGCAAGTTGTTGCCCCATAAAATGCGCGGTTTTATCTTTGTGCAACCATTGTAGAGTCAATGATTGGTTGATGGTTTCAAAGTAGTGAAAACCGATAGACATAAACACTGTTGTGCAATATAGGCCTATTTCAAAGGGCAGGAACCCAGTGATCGCAACACCGATACACAGAATTAATAGTGAAAGCATGGCGAAAGTTTGTTCTTTGATTATTAAAAGAACAAAAACGGCTGTAAATGCGAGAAAGCCCGGTACCTCTCTCAAACTTTGAAGTAAACCTATCTCCGCCCCTGTAAATTGTGCTTTTTCAACAACAAAATTATTTAAGAGCGCCACCCATACAGAAAATACCAAAGGCATGACAAATGCCATCGCGAGTAATAAAAGTTCTGGTTTTTCTCTGAATTTTGAAAAGTTTGCCATACCGTATTCATCCCATTCTTCCATGTCGCGCAAGCAATGATTATACTGCCTAACAAACTAAAAAGTAGAAATAAAAGAGTGATGTTCCTTTAATTTGGTGCGGTAATACAGTCTGCTCAATAGGAATGAGCAGAATTAAAAGTTTGTGTCTTATGCATGAGAAACGAAAGCGCACATGGACATACTTGCTGCGTTTTTGATTTTAGTTAAGCCTATTGAGCACAGAGTCATTCCGCCCTATCTTTAAGAAGGGAACACCACCTGAAAAAATTGGAAAAAAATTGACAAGCCATCCTGTTATCAAGCAACTATCGACTATCTTAGCGTTTAAAAATATCCTTACTGATGATAAGAAAACAGCGCATTACCGAAGCGGCTGGCGTTCGGGAGAGGGGAGTGCTTTAGCTGTAATTTTTCCGCAGACATTGCTTGAATACTGGCGTGTACTCGAAGTGTGTGTGGCTTCAAATTGCATAATTGTCATGCAAGCAGCTAATACCGGTTTGACAGAAGGTTCTGCGCCAAACGGTCACGACTATGATCGAGACGTAATCGTGATTAATACCTTGGCAATGGATGAGTTGTTTGTGCTAGGGCAGGGCGAGCAAGTTATTAGTTTTCCCGGTGCCAGCCTTCACAAATTAGAAAAAGTACTCAAGCCTCTCAATCGTGCCCCGCACTCCGTAATAGGCTCGTCTTGCCTAGGTGCTTCTATTGTTGGTGGGATTGCCAACAACTCTGGCGGCGCACTGGTAAAGCGTGGACCAGCGTATACAGAGCTGTCACTTTTTGCGCAAGTAAATGCTCAAGGTGAACTGGTGCTCGTCAACCATCTAGGGATTAACTTAGGCGAAGCGCCCGAGGAGATCCTAACAAATCTCATGTCAGGTAAATTTGAACGACAAATAGAGATTGAACAAGATCAGCAAAAAGGTAAACACGCCTCTGCTCGTGACTATGAATCACGGCTACGCGATGTCGATGCAGACAGCCCCAGTCGTTACAATGCTGATAGATCTCGTTTATATGAAGCCAGTGGTTGCGCCGGCAAAATTGCTATCTTTGCCGTGCGACTGGATACCTTTGAAATACCAAAAACAGAACAAACTTTTTATATCGGCACAAATGATCCAGATGTATTGACAAAAATTCGCCGAGACATACTCACGCAATTTGCTCACTTACCTGAAGTAGGTGAATACCTGCATCGTGATGCTTTCGACATTGCAAAAGAATATGGTAAGGATACATTTTTAAGTATCAAGCATTTAGGTACCGACTTTATGCCTTCTATGTTTGCAGCAAAAGGCAGAATAGATGCGGTATTAAACAGGCTGAGCATTATTCCAAACAACTTCAGTGACAAAGTGATGCAATTTGTCGCTAAATTATTTCCTTCTCATCTTAACCAAGGTTTGATGCGCTTTAGAGATAGATATACTCATCATTTGATTTTAAAAATGAGTGATGGTGGCATTGCAGAAGCGCAACAATATCTAGCACAGATGTTTTCCGAACAAGCTAATTCAGGTGAGTTTGTGAAGCTTAACCACGAAGAAGCTTCCCAAGCTTTCTTATTGCGTTTTGCGGCAGCGGGAGCCGCTATCCGTTATCAAGTGATGCATGAACAAAAAGTGGGCGAAATCCTTGCGTTGGATATTGCGTTGCGCCGGAACGACTGCCAATGGGTGGAAGTTTTACCCGATGAGATTGCTGAAGACATCGAAAGGCCTTTGTATTATGGACATTTTTTTTGCCATGTATTTCATCAAGACTATATTTTGAAAAAGGGCAGTGACCCTCAACAAGTCAAAGCAAAGATGTTGGCTTTATTAGATAAGCGAGGAGCAAAATATCCCGCAGAGCACAATGTGGGTCATATGTATGAGGCCGATAAAGCACTTAAGGACTTTTATCGAGATTTAGATCCCACCAACACCTTTAATCCAGGCATTGGGAAAATGGACAAACATCAGCGCAATTGTGCATGCTGTAGCTGAGGTGCACGTGAAAACAGCGTTACCAATAGAAGCTATTTTAGCTGATCTCAGTGCTAGCATTCGCGAATCTGATGTCATTTTAGTTGCCCCACCCGGCGCAGGTAAATCAAGCTGCCTACCTTTGTATTTACTGAAGTCTAGTCAATTTCAGTCAAAAAAAATCGTGATGTTGCAGCCTAGGCGAATAGCCGCTAGACATATCGCTCACTATTTGTCAGCTCAATTACGTGAACCCGTAGGGCAAACTGTTGGCTATCGTATTCGCGGCGAATCAAAAGTATCAGCCTCCACGCGATTAGAAATCGTAACAGAAGGCGTACTCGTCAGAATGTTGCAAGCACAGGCAGATTTAGACGGTGTCGGCCTGGTCATATTTGACGAGTTTCACGAGCGTAGCATTCACGCAGATTTTTCATTGGCTCTGTGTATTGAAGTGCAACAAGCTTTGCGTGACGACCTTCGCCTATTGGTCATGTCTGCAACCTTGGATCAAGGGAATGTTAAAACCCTGCTACCCAAAGCGAAAGAGCTGAGTTCAAAAGGGCGTCAATTTCCTATCGATGTCGTATATTGCGACGATAAGTATTTTTCAGGTAAAGCGAGGACGTCTTTCCTTGAACGAATGAGCTCAGTAATCATTGGTGCACTCAGCAAGCATTGTGGCGATGTGTTGGTGTTTTTACCGGGCATATCCGAAATAAATAAGCTGTATGGTTTATTAACTGAACAGATCCAAGATGATACTGCGGTAGTCTTGCATAAGTTGTATTCAGACCTTTCGGCCAATGCTCAACAACTGGCATTGACTCGCGACACTATGGGCAGGCGCAAAATTGTATTGGCAACCAATATTGCTGAAACAAGCTTAACGATTGAAGGGATTAATGTCGTCGTCGACAGTGGCATTGAAAAAGTCGCGATATATCACCTAAACCGAGGGATCACTCATTTACAGAGCCAAGCTACATCGCAGGCATCAGCCACACAACGAACTGGCAGAGCCGGGCGTTTACAAGCTGGCACTTGCTATCGGATGTGGAGTCAAGACAAGCAGGCACGTTTGCGAAAACACAGTGAACCCGAAATCAAACATACAGATATCAGTGGGTTGATGTTAGAAGCCGCAGTATGGGGAACGGATCTGGAAAGCTTGTGCTTACTCGATTATCCATCCAAAGCGCAAGTTGAGGAATCAAGGCTACGGTTAGAAAAGCTCGGTATTTTTGACTCCTGCACAAAACTGACTCCATTAGGTAAGCAAGTACATGAAATAAATGGACAGGTAAACCTTGCCATTATGTTGCTAAAAGCACGAACCATTGGGCAAGCTCACTTAAGTTTGGCTTGTGCAATTGCGGCTTTAGTGGAAAACAAAGACCCTCTGAGTCGAGATCGCGGGGCGGACATATATTTGCGCTTGTCTTATTGCTTGTCTCAAAAGCATAGCAAGGGTGCCTCTTTGATTTGGCATCATATAAAGCAATGGCATAAAAAAATGTCTTGCAGCCTATGTGATTGGCCGCTCGATGACCTTGGAGTACTTGTTGCTTTTGCTTTTCCACAATGGATTGCTAGGCAACACTCTGAACATCGGTATTTGCTTGCCAATGGCAGCGGTGCTGAGATCGATTTTACAGACAGTTTACTGAGCAATCGCTGGTTGGCTGTGGCCAGTATGCAGTCAAGTGACAAAAAACGAGACAATGCCAGAATTTTGTATGCAGCTTCTTTATCCGAACAACAGATCAAAACACATTTCGAGCATTTAGTGAGTCAAACAGAAATATGTAATTGGTCAGAAAGTAAACAGCGTATTGAGGTGCAATTGCACAAGAAGCTGGGGGAAATCACCTTTGCTACTCAAGCTCTGCAAAAACCGACAGAAGAAAAACTCATTGATGTTTGGCGTAAGCTGATGTTAAGCAAGGGTCTAGAAAGCCTGCCAATGTCTAATCGAGCTTGGCAACTGATTTATCGTATTCAACTAGCAAGAACGGTTGACGCTAAGCTTGCTTTGCCTGATTTTAGTGTAGCGTCACTGATAGCTTCGATTGATACTTGGTTACTGCCGTTTTTAGGCACAATAACACGTTGGTCTGAATTGCATAAAATTGACTTTTATCAATTGCTAAAAAATCAAATAACATGGCAGCAAGAGCAAACTTTAATGACAATTTGTCCAGAAGAATTGTTGCTACCCAGCTCTCGGCTGCACCAACTGGATTACAGGGCTGATGGAAGTGTATTTTTGTCAGTGCGTATGGGAGAGCTTTATGGCTTGGATACTCACCCAAGCGTTGCTTACAACACGAAACCCATCACTATCGAATTGCTGTCACCGGCACAAAGACCGATTCAAGTGACTCAAGATCTTAATGGGTTTTGGAAAGGTAGTTACCAATCCGTACAGAAGGACATGAAAAGCCAGTACCCCAAGCACTACTGGCCTGATAACCCCGCGCTAGCAAAGGCAACAATGACGACCAAAAAGAAAATGGGCATAGTGTGATAGTCACAAATCTTTGAGCATTTGCTCTGCTAGTTTTTTGTCCATTGTTGCTTTCAGCAATTTATACAACAAAATGGACGCGTCAATTTCTTCTTTTCGATTGGTTAAGCTTTCGATGTTCAACCCGAGCGGTATACCTAGAGGTAAGCAGGCTTCCAAAATTTGAATGAGGTTGTTGTAGCAGATCTTGATAGACTCTTTGAGCGGTTTTTCCGCATTGAGTATGCGAAGTGATGTTGCTTCTGGCACAGACACCCCCAACCAATCAATAAACTCTAGCGTTTTCGCACTGCCGCAAGGGGAAAAGGTTAAAATTATGCGTTGCGGTTTTCGACCGTGCTCCATACAAGCATGATAATAACGTGTTAGCATGTCAATCGTTGCTTGTGCGTTGTATACCGCTTGGGTGATAAAATACTCACAGCCTTGATCCGTTTTTTTGAGTAATCGGGCGTGCTCGTCGCCTTTTTTGGCATGGCGCTCTGCGATGGTTACGCCTCCAAGATAAAAAGGATGAGTCTGTTTTTTCATCGCGCTATAGGCATCAGCAAGGCTTAGCTGAATATCTTGCGTGATGGCAGGGCTGCCAACTAACACAAGGTCACGGATGGCAAACTGGTGCCATGCTTCTTTAATCCAAATAAGAAAGTCACTCTCGTCCCGTTGCGCGACACTTTTGTAAGTGATGACAGGGCGGTCACTCTTGTCCATCAGTAGCTTTGCGTACAGTCGAGGGTCGTGCGTGCGCATGTATGGGAACGGCCTAGGCTTATCGATGCGACTGCTCTCATCTTGAATGTCATATACAATAAAGCCGTCGTAGTCTATTTCGTCTAAACGAGCCAGCAATTTGTCAGCGATATTACTGACTTCATCAATATCTGTCTTTTGTTTAGGCGGGGTTGTGCCAATGAAATACACGCCATGATAGGCTCCGCTCGAAATTTCTTTTAGTGTTTTGCGCATCTGCTACAGTCAGGCTATTTGCTTATTCCAATTTAGTCATATTTTCGCATAAATTTACACGATAGGGTATGAGCTATGTTGAACAAACAATAATTCGAGACCCAAGGGGGTGTGAAAGTTGTTTTTGTACTCAGGTGAGCTAGTGTTGTCCTTGTTGGGTTTGACGACGGTGGCTTTCGCACATTTTAAAAATAATCGCTTGCAACACAGCGTTGAAAGGCCGGAAGAATAACGAGCAACACTTGCTCGTATAAGCGATTAGAGAGACTATATCTAAAATAAAGAAGTTCTTAGGCTTCATTGGTTTTTTTTGGAATAAGATGAGTTTAAATAAAATTGCATTTTTACAACGCTACTCGGGTCTATTGTTTACCTTTGCAATCATATTATCGTCGGCAGCCGCGTTATATGCGCCAGAGTACTTTATTAGTGTGGGCGACTTTCAGCTGAAAGAACTGATCGTTCCGCTTTTAATGCTGATTATGTTTGGTATGGGCACGTCAATGAGTGTCAAGGACTTTACCGCGATAGCTAAAATGCCGAAAGGAGTAATAGTTGGTCTTTGTTGCCAGTTTACTATTATGCCAATTGTGGGTTATACACTTGCCGCACTGTCGGGCTTACCTCCTGAAATCGCTGCAGGTATTATTCTTGTTGGTTGTTCGCCAAGTGGGTTGGCATCAAATGTCATGGCATATATTTCAGGCGCGAATTTAGCCTTGTCATTAACATTGACTAGTATTTCAACTGTGCTTGCTCCGTTTATTACCCCTTTTTACATGTCTTGGTTAGCAGGCGAATATATTCCGATAGACAGCACCGCGATGTTTATGAGTATCAGCAAAATTGTGCTGGTTCCTATCGCCGCTGGTTTACTTTTTAATCATTTTTTACATGGAAGATTTACCATTTTGGATAAGGCGCTGCCGAAACTATCAATGTTCGGTATTGCCTTTATTATTACCATTATAGTGGCACTTGGAAGAGACCAGCTTTTGAGTATTGGCTATATTCTTGTTTTACTTGTGTTTTTGCAGTCGACACTGGGCTTCGTTTTGGGTTACTGGGGGGCTAAAGTGTGCAAACTTGATGAATCGTCTTGCCGAACTGTTGCTTTTGAAGTGGGGATGCAAAATTCCGGTCTAGCTTCAGGTATTGCCGTGAGTATGGGTAAAGTTGCAACCATGGGGCTAGCACCTGCTGTATTTAGTCCTGTCATGAATATCTCTGGATCGGCCTTGGCCGCTTGGTGGAGAGATAAACACAAGAATACGCCAGTCTAAGTATAAAAAATGCACAAAAGTTTCTTGCATTAGCGAATTTTTAATGTACCATCTTGATCCATGGTACAACTGATATGCTAAGTGTAATGAATATCACCATAGATTTGGATATACCGACTCCTATATTTACTCAGCTCATTCAACAAATAAAAGAGGCTGTGGCGCAGGGGGGGCTGTCGCCAGGCGACCCGTTGCCGTCTATCCGCCAACTGGCGAATGACTTGGAAGTAAATAATAAAACCATTTCTAAAGCATACAAACTGCTTGAAAGGGACGGGGTTATCCAATCAAGAGGATACAGAGGCACTTTCGTTCATCAAAATGCAAGGGAAAGCTGTTTGGTCAATTTAAATGGATGGGTAGAAGAAAAGTTTACTCAGCTCATTGTTGAGTTAAAACAAGCGGGCATCACGGATGCTGAAATGAGAACCACTTTTAATCGGGTACTCGGCAATCTTTGATTTTGTCGCTAGCCCAAATATACGAAACTTAGGAGAATCAACATCATGTGGAATGAAATATTATTCTTCGCTGTATTTTTGTTACAGGTTTTTATGCTTTCACTGTATTACCCTAATAAGGTATTAGAGCGCATTAGCTATATATTTAAACACTACCCTATGGAAACTCACGAAAAACTTTATCCCGAAGGCTTTGAAAAGGCCAGCAAGGGTAAGACCATTTTTGAATTTTTAGCTCGCGTTATTTTAGTAATTTCTCTCATTGTTTATGCTGTGATGGCATTGGAGATATTTGTTCATGGGAAAGGTGTCGAACAGCTAGACCATGTGCCCTTACTTCTTGGTCTTGTGCAGGTTGTGCCGTTTTTCGTTTTAGAACTTTTTGGCTTTAAGCACTTAAAAAAAATGCGTGCAAAGAGTGACGCCAAAAAGCGTTCAGCATCGCTACAAGTGAGAAGTATTTTGAGGTACGTGGGATCAATAGAATTGAGTGTGGCCGCTTTCGTGCTCTTGCTGTGTATTTGCCTCATTGTCTCAATAAATGAATTTACACTAAATTTTGAAGTGAGTACGTTGTTGGCTACTCTCGCTTTGAGCAATGGCCTATTTCTCGCACTTGCTTATAAGCTTGTGTACGGTAAAAAAATCGATCCGTATCAAGCTGAAGAAGACCGAGAGCTGATGACATCATCGGCTTTGCGATCATTTCTGTTAGTCAGTATTTTGATTAGCGTCTATTTTATATTCGATCAACTGGCTAATATTTATCCATTATCAAGCTGGGCGGGCACAATAAACAGTCTATACTGGCTAACCATTGCTTTTTACAGTTTTGGACTGGGAATGAAAACAATAAACATAAAAGACGTAAATTACGACGTCTACAAGACATCCGCTTCAAGCTAGACGCTTGCTATAGTTACGGCGTTTTGGTCTTTTCGTCCCCAGCCCAAACTTTTCCAAGCAATTGCATTGCGGCGGCAACACGGTTTATCGGGCGAATTAAATCCCCAGTATCTGATTGTTGGATATCTTCCCTTATTGCGTCCAGTGCACTAGCCATGTGAGACAATTGTTTAACGGCTTGGAGCTGGGGATCGCCTTCAATATTTTGGCTTTGCTTGCTCTTGTAAGCACTACAAATATGTTGCCATCTAGCTTGCTGAGCGTCGGTGACCACGCCCCGCAGTATGGCTAATTTGAGCAGGTTTTCTTCCGCTCCTGAGGTAAGTGTTTGTGCTTCTCCAGTGTAGTGGTCTGCTATGAGTTGCATGAGTTCTTCATGATTCATTACTGCCGATACTTTTTCCGCCATTTTGTTCATGTTTCGATAACTGCCTTGCAGCTTAAATGGCGGCTCTTCTCTATAGTTTTCAGCGGTGGCGGCAGACTCGATATATTGCAAATTGACTTTGAGTATAACCTCTTGAATACGCAGGAGGTGTTTGAGTACGGACACGATTTCGTTTATTTCGGCACCACTGTATTGATGACTTAGCTCACTCGTGGCAACTTCTTCTCCATTTGCCATCGCTACAAACTTGTATACATCCTGCATGTCTCTTAGCGCCAAAGGGGCAAGAACAGGATTAGAGGTCAGCGCGTTCTCGATATAACTCAAGGCAAATTGTTCTTCTTTGCCCCCAAGTACATCACCCAGGTTGTATATGTCTGCTCGGTTGGCGAGCATATCTGGAACTTTAAATACATCACCCGATTCGGTATAAGGATTGCCGGCCATGACCACACAAAACTTCTTCCCTCTCATGTCATACGTTTTGCTTTGACCTTTCCATACACCTTCTATTCGCCGTGTACCATCACAAAGGGCAATGAATTTTTGTAAAAACTCGGGATGAGTGTGCTGAATATCATCAAGGTACAACATGACATTGTTGCCCATTTCTAAGCCGAGATTGAGTTTTTCTAATTCTTGCTTTGCTGTTGCGTTGGGGGCGTTCTCTGGGTCGATAGAACTTACGTCATGCCCTAGAGAAGGGCAATTTATTTTCATGAATACAAGCCCAAGTCTGGCAGCTACGTATTCCATTAGCGTTGTTTTTCCGTATCCGGGAGGGGAAATAAGTAACAACAAGCCCATGAGATCAGTGCGCTTATTGTCGCCAATGGTGCCCATTTGTTTTGCAAGGTTGTCACCAATAATTGGCAAATATACTTCGTTGATTAGCTTGTTTCTTACAAATGAGCTGAGCGGACGAGCGGTATAGGCGTCCAGTTGAAGGACTTGTTTACTGGCAAGCATGTGCTTGCTGCGTAGCTGGTGGTACTCGGTAAATTTTTTCGCGTGCACAGCGTGATAATGTGATAAACGCTGATTGAACTCGTCTAGCGTGAGGACAAGTTTACCCTCTTTTACCCTTGCGTGATCGCTCAACAAATCATTTATCTCAACGCTAAGCTCAAACTCAGTTTGTTTAAACGCCAGTACTTTGTCTGTAATTACTTGAGCCGCAACTTCATCAATGTAGTGCTCGTAATTGTTTGTTTCTTTCTGCTTACCAATAGTTGCCGCTACCCACGCGCGAGTGAGTTGCCATTGTTCATTCAAACCACATAAAGCTTGGTCTTCACCTATTGCGTGTTCGAGTAAGACATCAAATTGCTGCATAGCATCAACAAAATCTTGTTTGTGTTTGAGTTTATTGAGTGCTTGATCAAACGACAATTTTATCGTTTCGGCCGACTTACTTGACACAAAGGCTAGTTTGTCTTGCACGAGTTCTGCACTCAAATACTTTGCAGCACTATGTTGAATTTGGTCATCAAACTGCATTTGAGAGCGCTTAACGAAAATGGAAATAGATTGACTTATTTTTTTCTGTAACTCACTAAATCCCTGATTCGAATCGAAACTTGCTTGCAAGAGAGCAGCGCTTTGCGCTTGGCTATGCCAAATCCGTTTTTGCTGATCGGGTATTTGTCCCTTAGCCCAAAACAGCATTGCCAGTGCGCGCACAGATGGGGAATATCGCAACAGCCCTGCTTTTTCATGAATAGGTAGTAAGGCTTGTAAAATCTTTAAGGTATCGGCGTCGTGAATGCCTTTTTCATAGCCTTCTTGAAAACGCTCTGTCATATATTTGCGAATAATTTGCGATAGCTCTCGTTCCTCTTTTTGTATGCTATAGAGCTGTTGTAATGTCAGCTTATTTTTTTGTTGCTCAGCATCAAACAAAATTAACGAAGTGAGGTATTCGGCACGCGTAACGTCGGCGTTTTCAGAGATAAGGTTTTGTTGCCAATAAGGTTGTAAAGCATTGAGTTCGGGATCATCTATTGCTTCATAATAGTCAGTCCCCACTAAGTGCCGAACAAGTTTACCGTCTTTGGGTAACAAGCTGAGGTCTAAGGCTTGTTTATTAACTGAAAACTTGTGTTTTCCAAGTTTTATTATTGTACCGCCATCTTCAAAAATATCTTGTTTGTCTCGTAAGGCGCGAATGCCTTGCTCTTTTACACTTTTTAGCTGTGCTTCGAGGTCGTCGGCTTTTATCGGATCATTTAAGGCGCGCAGTTGGGCACTCAAGTCCTTGATTTTGAGGATCATCGGATCTGATGCAAAATAAGTATTTAGCTCAGTTGCATCGGTAAATGCGAGTGAGCGACGGTTAACGCCTTTTAAAATACGTTCTGCAGCACCAAAAATGTTTTGAGATCGCCTTTGTTGCTCTTCCATTAAATTTTGTTTGCGCGACTCAAATGCAGTGTGTAGTTCCTCGCGTTTTTCGACAATGTCTGAGAGGAACTGGTCATGTTCGCTAAACTTTGATTCAAGTTCTTCAAGCAAAATGAGTAGTCGCGAGAGCTGCTCTTCGGTTTTTTCAGGAGTATCCGCCATGGCCAGTGCGCTATTGATACTTTGTGAGAACAACCTAAATTGCGCGGCAAACTCAGCGCTGGCCTCATTCGAACCAAGTTGTTTCCTTCGATTTCTTCCTTGCGCTTTAACTTTGTTGAGCTTGCTGTAGATTTCTGAAATATCATCTAGGATTTTTGTGCGTTTTGTCGCATCTTCAATTTTCAAACCATTCAGAACTTCAGTTAGTAAGTCTAAACCCAACGACAAATCCTCGAGTTCTTCGTTGACTTCTTTTATCACGACAACTAAATCTGCATTTTGTATTCGTTGTTCAAGGGTTTGGATACTTTTTACGTAAGGTGTTAGAGCAGTGTCTGATGATAAAAATTCTACGGTGGCCTTACTGACTTCGTCGAAGGCTTCCATCGCCGCGTTGTCTAGCTCATTGAGTCTCTCTATATTAATGTAACGTTGATCTTTAAGCGTAGCGAGTCTGCCTCGTTGCTGCCTGAGTTCACTCAAACAAGAGACGAATTCTTGAGGGATTTTCCAACTTGTTACCCTAATACTTGATATGACTTCTTTTTGTTTTTCCTCAACGCCATTTAATGCGCTTGTTGCTTGCAGCTGTATTTGCTCAACTTTTTCAAATTCATCAATGACAAGCTCTGCTGTCAGCGAAATGTCTTTCACTACTTTTGCCAACTCACTCAGACTGTTGTCGCTTAGCCAGTAATAGGTATCGAATACTGTTGACGCATTTTTTATTAAGTCTTCATATGAAGTTCTGCTGGGGGTGCTGTGATTAATATTGCGATAAATAGAAACTAGCTCAGATATGCCTCTCACTAATTCTTTGTTGCCAATACGGTGATAAAAATTGTCTTTACTCGGCTGTTTTGCGGCAAATTCGCTGCTGAAATATGGTGTTTCCCAAACTTGCATTGGGTGCACTCTAGTGGGCTCGTCTTGGGTGCTAAAGATAACCATATTGCCATCGTCAAAAATGCTAAAACCATGTGCATAAATTGGGTTTTGCAATTCTTTGCGAATGAGATTGTAAGAATATAAGCCAGCTAAACCGGATTCGGGTTCATAGAATATAAATAGTACGTCTTCACCATTCGGGGACTGAATACTACGTTTAAAGGTTAGACCCTCTATTTGATCGGGGAAATGCTTGGTTTCACCGCTTTGAAGATAATATCCTCCTGGAAATATAATGCCATGATCTTCTGGCAATGAAATACACGCATGACCAATGGCATCGATCCGATTTACTTGTTTAGTACGTGTATTGAAAACAAAGTAGCGATACGTTTTTTCGCGGTAAGGTAAGACTTTTAAGAGAATAAGCGAACCGACTTGAGCATATTGAATATCAGCATCAGCTAGACTTTGGGTATTATCTTCTACTTCTTCTCGATAAATGCCCAAGCCATCTTCTGTGTTATTCTCGATTTTAATAGTTAAATCGCCACCGATCGTCTCGACAAAAACTTCGTCAAGAATGTTTATGTGCGGGTGGCTGCCTGATTCGTGAAGATCTCTGCCTGCACTGAGCCATTCAAAATCATGTGAAGGTGATTTTTTAATAGCTCGTTCACCGCGGTTATCAATGTAATGTGCATTTCCCTGCTTATCTATTTGCCATTGAAATACACGTATGTCTTCGAGTTTGCGCCCAATTTGAAAAACAGCAAACAAGACTTGATTTTGAATTTTGAGTTGGATTAAGCGTGCTTCTTTGTAATAGACATAGAGTTCATTAAACTCTTTGACAAATTTCGCGTCGTCTAAAAATGTGCCAGTTGTAGCGACTTCCGATAGCTCGTAGCCTTCACTACTTGTCTGTAATTTGTGTAAGCTAAAAACATCCTTAACACGTGTTTCTTTTTTGAGTCCGATAAACACATTGTAGCCAAACAAGATATGCTCACCTACAGGCACTATATCGCGTGCTACGCAGTTGTTTTCTGTACGCACACGCACTCGACCGACCACACCTAAATTGGCATTACCAAATTCTTCTATGCGTTGTTTGTTAAGTGTGTCTACACTCGTTTTTAATTTCGAGGCTTGTTCGACCAACCTAGCGCGTATAACCTCATACGCGCCACCATCAGCCACTGCTTTGTCGAGTTGTTCTTGTTCGCTTGACATAATGTCACTCCATGCCTGAATAGCTCAATAGTAAAAGATTAAAGGAAGACTCGCTTTACAAGCAGCACGCTTAGCTGAGCCCTCTTACTATCAGGATGAAGTATCTTTGTTTTGCATTGTGCTTTGACTCAATGCATTAACAATTGTTTCCATGACTTGAGGGTTGTCCCCATTGTTTTTTAAAAATTTAGTCACTAATGCTGTAATCGCTGTGTCTTTGGCATTGCCACTCGCATTGCCAAAACCTGCAATGAGTTCTTTTGCGTCTTCCACGAAACTGGCATCACCAGCCATGTGATCTTTAAATGCGGTACTTAGCGTGTTGGATTTGTTGATAGTACCGTCAATAGACTTACCGACGGATAAGGACTTCACAAAACTATCGAAATAGGCTGTGTCGCCTCCAACAATATCGATATTAGCTTGTTTAAGCGCTTCTGCCAGAACCTTTGCTTGGTGAGCGGCTATGTCTACATTTGTCTCAATTGATTTTATGATTTGATCGTGTTGTTTATTTAGGCGCATTCTAAATTCTTCATGCGCTTTTTGCTCTTCTGACATCGTTGCCATTGCAGCAAATTTTTTGGTCATGCCTTCAGCTTCAGCTTCGGCTTTTCTTGCCATTACCTCTGCTTCGGCTACACCGCCCTTTTCGATGGCCTCTGCCATAGCTTCTTTGACTCTTACTTCTGCCATACCTTCTGCTTCTTGCGCGCTTGCTTTTGCTTCCAGTACTTTTGCTTCTGCTAAGCCGTCTGCAGCACTGATCGCCTCTAGCCCTTCCGCCTCTTTGCGTTTGGCGAGTGATTGCTTTTCGGCTACTTCTAAATCAGCATCCGCAATAACAGATTTTTCTTTGGCAAGAAACTCAGCCGCTTTTTCAGCTGCTTCGGCCGCTTTTATGTCCTTCACTAAAGATTGTTCAGCCTCTGCTTCGGCTTGAATGACTTTAGCTTTCTTTTGCCGCTCGGCTTCAGATACAACCCTTAACTCATTGATTTCTTCTTCTCGCTCTGCAACGGTTTTATCTACTTCAACTCTTGTTCTGATGACTTCGGCTATTTCTCGTTTTTCATGTTCGATGAGCTTTTCATTGGCAATACGTTGAAGAGAGGCTTCTTTTTCGCGTTCAATTTGTTCTAATTCCCTGGCTTTGAGTACACGTTCTTCTTCAATTGCCACCGCGCGTAATCGATTGTTTTCTGCGACTTCTACTTCACGCTGTTTGTTTTGTTCCTGAACTTGTATTTCTTGTTCAGCTAACACGCGAGCTTGTTCCGCTTTCAGGTGTTCTTCATGTTGTACTCGCTCCATCTCGGCTTTTTCTCGCGAGCGCACGGTTTCCACTTCTCGTTGCTGTTTTGCTTCGGCGTCTGCTTCCTGTCTTTCAAGTTCTAAAATCGCTTCACGCGTTTCCACGTCTTTACGCTTGATTTTCATTTCTTCGTCACGTTGAAACACGTTGGTTTGAATATGTTGCTCGGCGGTTAATTCGGTGATTTTTCTGATACCCTGAGAATCGAGTATGTTATTTGGGTCGAGCTTTTCAATGGGCGTTTGTTCGAGGTAGTCAATTGCAACATCTTCAAGAACATATCCATTTAAATCTGTGCCAATATTATCAATGATTAGATCCCTGAAGTTATCGCGTTTGGCGTACAAATCTTCAAACTCAAGTGACTTCCCTACCGTTTTTAGTGCTTCAGAAAACTTTGCGCTAAATAGATCTTCGAGGGTGGCAATATTTGATGCACGCTCACAGCCAATAGCTTGCGCAACCTTTAATACATCGTCTCGATTTTTGTTTACTTTGACAAAAAAGCCTACTTTTATATCTGCTCTTATGTTGTCTTTACAAATCAGTCCATCCGATCCACTTCTGTCAACTTCTATGGTTTTTAGTGAGATATCCATGATTTCGAGTTTGTGGAATACGGGGATCACGACGCCACCGGTGAAGGTGACTTTCGGCTCCGAGCGCATGGTATTCACAATCATCGCGCGACCTTGTTCCACCTTTTTATACAATCGAGCTAACATAAAAATAATAGCTAAAAAAGATATAACAACTGCAATGGCCACAGAGGCCCAGAAAAATAGTGTTTCACTCATGAGTTTACTCCTTAAACCGCTAATTCTATGTGTGACAGGTTTTAATTTATTTGTTGGATGGAATGTGAGCCCATTAACTCGCTTTCAGTCGTGACAATATAAATGTCTTTTTCTTTGTGAAAATCGATTAATACAACGAGTTCACCGCCACTTATTTCTTCGCCAGGCGAGGTTCTCACACTATATATCATGCCGTCTTCAGTTCTCGCTTGACCAAAAGATTCTGTTACTTTTTGTGTGGTCACAGTACAGAGTGTGCCAATAAGGTCTGATTTTTTGACGGCTTCATGCGTGATAAAAAACTGCCTTAAAGGCTTACTTGAAATCGCAGCAAGCGGGATGGCAATGACAAAGGCAGCAACAACAATAATCAATCCACTGGCGGTGGCAGAAATAAGATTATCAAAAAGTGGTGAGATATATTTTTTTGCTAAGTAAGCAAAAACAAAACCGTAAAGCTCAATTAAGCTAATGGCGACAGTTAAAGGCACACCATCTAAGCCTAAAGACTCTAAGAAAGAAGAGCCTGTCGAGTCACTCGAGTCAACTTCCCCTGAACCATCGAGTATTTCTATGTCGACAGCACCCATGAGCGCAATGATCCAGAAAACGACCATTATCATTAGAGGGATGGTAAAGAATATTACTGGGAAACTGAAGATATAGCTAAGAAACAAATCCATTTTACGGCTCCTTGAAGTGACGAAGAAACTTCGCGGCAAGCGCTACTTCGTTCTATCAACGCCTAAAATTAACGTGTTAGTTGATAACTGTCAACAGATAAAAAGTACAGTTATTTTTCAGTGTTTTTGATTTCAGTCCCCGCTAGCCAGCACCCTATTACTCCGTCAAACTAAGCGAACACTATCTCACTTTTCAACTGAGAGCGGGCTTATAGCTTAAAGTAACTCACGTTGTCTCTGAGCTTTTTAGAAATTTGATCCAAGCGCTGTGTGGCGGTAATGTTTTCCACAAGGTTATTGATGGATTGCTGGGACATGTCATCTATTTGAGCCATTGAAGTAGTGATTTCTTCGATAGAGGCGACTTGTTTTGATGTTTCAGCCACGACTTGCTGAACGTTTTCCATCGATTTATTGGCTTGTGACTCTATTTCTTGTAATAGATTCGTCGTTTCTTGTGTCAAAGAGCGTCCGTTTTCTACCAGCGGCTGAGTACGTTCCATTGCTTGTACAGAGGCGGCGGTTTCACTTTGTACTTGTTTAATCATGTTTTCTATTTGATCGGTCGCTTCTCCCGTGCGCATCGCTAGTTGGCGGACTTCATCTGCGACAACGGCAAAGCCTCGGCCACTTTCGCCCGCACGTGCGGCCTCAATAGCTGCGTTTAAGGCCAATAAGTTTGTTTGTTCCGAAATGCTGGTGATTACGCCCACAATATTTCCAATTTCCTTTGTGGTGTCTTCTAGGCGTCTTACTTGATCAACCGTAGAGTTAACCGTTTGAGCGATAAGCTCCATTTCGTCCGCACCCTTTTGAATGGTGTCTTTACCCTGTTTGGAGAAGTCGGTAGTGTGTACCGAGTTTTCTTGAGTCATTTGTGCAATATTGGCTACTTCAAGCAATCTCTCTCTCATCACTGCTAGGCTCTGATTGGTTTGTTTCGTCAATTGAGCTTGGCTTTTAGCCGCTTCAGTTACAACTTCTGAACTGTGGGCAAGCGCTGAAGATTGTTCCGTTAGTGTACCTGACTCTTGTACAATATTGGCTACGATATCACGAAGCTTTTTGTTCATGTCAGATATGTGTGAAACCATACTGCCTTTCGTTTTTGACTGAATATTTTGTGTGAGATCGCCATCCGAGATAATCGATATTGTCTTTGCTGCATCAGCGGGTTCTGCACCGAGTGATTGACACAAAGCACGTACTATAACAACGCCGATTACCGCACTTGCGACAATAGCGATAAAGGTCGCTGTCAAAATAAGTGACTGAAAACTATTTGCTAATTTGCGCGCAACAGGTGTCGCCATTGCAATTTCTTTATCTTGGTAATCGATAAAGGCGTTAATCGCCGCTAACCAATCGCTAAAAGCGGGGCGAGCTTCTTCTAACAATAGATCTTTTGCTAGCTCAGCGTCGTCGGCTCTGCGCTGATCGATAATAAGCTCAGAGAGTGGCAATGTTGAAGCTTGTACTTCAGAAATTCTAGTAACCATTTGTCTTTCTTGCTCAGAAAAAACACCTCTATTGAGTAAGCTATTGATTTCTTTTTCGGCTTTAGCATAATCGCTAGCCAAAATATTGATTTCATTTAAAAATTTATTTAGATCATCGTCGTCTTCTGTGAGCACAATGTCTCTTAGTGTGATCGCGCGATCATGCACGCTGCCACGCAGTGCAATGGCGTATTTTTGTTTTACCGAGTCTTGTTCAGCAATTCTATTTAATACGTCTTCTATTTGGTTTACTTTGCTAATACCAAAAATAGACACCAACAACATCATGATAAGAATAAAGCCAAAACCAAGGCCTAAGCGAGCGCCGATACTCAAGGAATTAAATTTAGACAATGTATTTACCCTTTTTTTTGCTGCGTGAAGAAATAAAGATCTTGGCGATGTGGCCTTTTAGGGTGGTTACGCACAAAACAAAGCTTAAAAGGCAGGGATGCCTTTTTGGAGTCCCCATGGATGGGTTAACGACGACTTTGTTTTGTGCGTAACCACCCTAAAAGGCCACATCGCCAAGATCAAACATCTCAACAACCGTTGTGATACTGAGGTTATCGGCGATGTTTACTATTTATTGAGTGTATGATGTTTATTAACCTGAAGTCGGAATAAGCAACTCCGTCCAGCAGTGCCCTAAATCACGAACTCTGTGTTGCTCTAGGAATATTCGATATAGCACAGGTCTGCGGGTTTTAGGTTCAATGGCTTGCCTGAATCGCTGTTAACGCTATGGTAAAAACAATATCGTCCACCAATGCACCGCGACTAAGGTCATTTACTGGCTTATTCAGACCTTGTAGCATGGGACCTATGCTTAATAAGTCGGCGCTGCGTTGCACTGCTTTATAGGTAGTATTGCCTGTGTTTAGGTCGGGAAACACTAATACGGTTGCCTTGCCTGCGACAGGGCTGTTGGGCGCTTTTTTACTTGCGACACTTTCCATGACTGCCGCGTCGTATTGCAATGGGCCATCAATCATTAAATCAGGTCTTTTTGATTGTGCTAATTTGGTCGCAAGTTTAACTTTGTCAACGTCTTGCCCTGTACCTGAGTTTCCAGTGCTATAGCTTATCATCGCAACTTTGGGCTCGATACCAAATGCCGCCGCTGAATCTGCTGATTGGATAGCGATATCAGCGAGTTGTTCTGCATTAGGATCTGGATTGATTGCGCAATCGCCATAGACAAGCACTTGGTCGGGTAAGAGCATGAAAAAAACAGAGGATACAAGAGAGGCATTCGATGCTGTTTTTATCAGTTGAAGTGCTGGTCGGATGGTATTGGCCGTAGTGCTAACTGCGCCGGACACTAATCCGTCGACATCACCATTTTGCAACATCATGGTGCCGAGTACATTGTTATCCATCAGTTGCTGTTCGGCAATCATGGGACTAAGTCCTTTATGCTCGCGGAGCTTCACCATGGGGGATATATATGAGGAGCGCACTTCTTCAGGCGCGACAAGCTGAATTTTTTCATGCGCCAAATTTATACCTTGTAGAGTGGCTACGCGAGTGATTTTAGTCGGGTCGCCCAGCAATACACAATTTGCCAACCCCCTTTCTGCACAAATAGCTGCGGCGGCAATCGTTCTTGGTTCATTCCCCTCCGGTAGTACTATGGTTTTGTTTGCTTTTCGAGAAAGTTGCGTTAATTTGTAGCGAAAGGCGGGTGGTGACATGCGACGTCCATTCGCCGCTGTTTTTGATAAGGATTTTATCCAAGATTCATCGATACATGACGCGGTGTGATCCATGACCCAAGAAATACGCTGTGTATCATCTGTTGGTACTTCTTGATTGAAGTATTGTAGTTTGATTGCAGTATCCCAAGTACTCAAGTTAACTTTTAGTATTGGTAGCCCTGTGGCTAGCGCCTGCGCACAAAATGACATAATGCGAGGATCCGGTTCATATGTGCCGGTTAAGAGTATGGCACCCAAACGCGTCCCATTTAGTGTGGCTAAACAAGCCGCAACGATAACATCGCTGCGATCTGCAGACACCACCAGTAAGGCTCCAGGTTTTATAACCGGTAGCATATTGTGTATTTCTCTGGCACAAAAATGGATGCTTCGAATACGTCTAAACAGGCCTTCATCTTCCTGTCCAGAATTGACAATTTGTGCGTGTAAATGCTGTTGTAAGTCGTGCACACGCGGCGCATTTAAATCAGCATTCCAAGTCACGGCTCCCAATTGATTGAATTGCTTATTAAATATGGGAAGTGACTGCAAAGTTATTAATTTTTCACTAAGCGTATTTTCTGCCACATTTTGGCGTAAATCTAAGCAAATATGGCCATCCTCATCGAGGGGAGCGTTAATTTTATTAAAAATACAGCCCATCAATTTCCGACTTTTATGCCCACCATAATTGTCAGCAGCGATCTCTAACTGGTGATTTATTTGTGCTTTATTTTTTGCACCAGGATTCATTACCATTACTAATTTTGCATCTAAGGCATTTGATATGTCTCTATTCAGACGCACAGTAAAAGGATAGCGAGGATTTGCGACTAGGCCTTCAATCAATACAATGTCTTCGTCCTTGTAGTGCTTCTCGAATAACTCGATGATATCTTCTAGCAGCACATCTGTTTTGTCTTCACTTATCATTGTTTCGACATATTCGAGGGACAAGGGCGTGGCGGTATTCATTTGTCCATACGTAGTGACAATGGCCGTTGATTGTTCCTGCTGTTTGTTGTCAGTTTTTGGTTGCGCGACGGGTTTAAAAAAGTTTACTGCTAAGCCTTGTTGTTGCAAAGCTCTCAACATGCCCAAGCTAACTGTCGTTAAGCCAGCGTTTTCGCCAGCAGGAATAAGCATTATTCTTGAAGCCATGATTACTGCTCTCCTGATGCTAGTGTGAGCTTAGCCGCCTTGTTGGCAATGACCCATTCTTCATTAGTAGGAATAACAATGATCTTATGACTCGCTTCTTGTTGTACAAACCCAGCATGCCCGAAGCGCATTTTTTCATTCAGTTGTTCATTAATTGAAAAATTTAGGGTTGATAGCATTGCTATTGTTCTTTGACGGATGAAAGAGGAGTTTTCGCCGATACCACCGGTGAACACCAGAGCATCTAAAGGACCCGATGCGACCATATAGCTAGCTATATATTTTGCTAAACGATAACAGAAAATCTCTAACGCTAGTTGCGCCAGTTCATTCCCATTTTTTGACTGCTCCTCCAACAATCGGCAGTCATTGCTTAGCTCAGAGATCCCAAGTAATCCGGAAGATTTGTTGAGTAAGTCATTCACTTTACTTGCGGAGTAGCCTAAGGTCTCTTGCATGTAAGTTGGAATACTGGGATCCAAATCGCCGCATCTTGTTCCCATGACCAATCCCTCAAGTGGAGTTAAGCCTAAACTGGTATCTATCGCTTTGCCCTGATTTATAGCCGTAATACTGCAACCATTTCCCAGATGTGCGGTTATTAGGTTGCTTACTTCGAGTGGCTGATTTAATAGCTCAGCAGCTTTAGTACTTACGAACTCGTGACTAGAACCGTGAAAGCCGTAGCGACGGATCCCGTGAGTTTTATACAACTCATAGGGCAGGGCATAAAGATAAGCGTGCTTAGGCATGGTTTGAAAAAAAGCGGTGTCGAATACTGCAACATGCTGGAGTGCTGGAAAAGCAAGTTGTGCAGACTCGAT
This sequence comes from Agaribacter flavus, assembly GCF_042646125.1. Classification (NCBI taxonomy): domain Bacteria; kingdom Pseudomonadati; phylum Pseudomonadota; class Gammaproteobacteria; order Alteromonadales; family Alteromonadaceae; genus Agaribacter; species Agaribacter flavus. The sequence goes on along the minus strand of NZ_JBHRSW010000018.1, from coordinate 93,893 downwards.
ACCTGATAAATTTGCGGGATTATGCAATGGTGCCATGTGCGAAGTGTTTTTAATGGCAGCTTTGACCTCGTCGTCAATAAGTGTTGCTTGGGTAAAAATTTCTCCCCCATGCACCACTCGATGCCCTATTGCTACGACTTTTTGTTTTAAATCTTGGTACTCGTTTAGGATATTATTAATAGATGAAAGAGCCGATTCATGCTTACAGTTCGCAGGGAGAGAATAGGAAGTGCTTGTTTTAGCGTGACTTATTTTTAATGTACTGTTGTCACTTCCCAAGTTTTCGGCCAATCCTGATAATATTGATTCGCCGTTATTAACGGCGACAATGGCAAATTTGATCGAAGAGCTACCACAATTCAAAACCAACACATATGAGGACATATTTTACACCTAAGCACTCTGATTAGACACTACACTTTACGGGATATGTACTTTATACAAAAGAGGTTCATTTTGTATTGTGCAAAATCAACATGACTGAGCATGCTTTATAAAATATGTTTGATTTTTTCTCGATAACTGCGGCTCATTTTTAGTTTGGCGCCATTATGTAGCACCAGATAATATTCGCCATTAATGTGCGAACATACTTTTTCGACTTTGTCGGTATTGACGATAGTGGAGCGGTGTACCCGTTGAAAAATTTTGGGATTAAGCTTCTCTTCCAGTTTCTTCATTGTTGATCTGAGAACATGCACTTGCTCGTTGGCATGAATACACATGTAGTCACCCGCCGCTTCAACCCATTCGATGTCCTTACTGTTTACGAGAGTGGTTTCTTCTCTATCTTTAATTGCTATTTTTTCGGGATATTGATTGTTGAGTGAACTACCCTCAGATAATAACTTAGTGAGTTCAGCGGGCGTCTGCCCAGTAATGTTACCGATAAGGTCAATTAAGCGCTGCTTTTGATTTTCGACACTGGATTGGGAGAGATGTTGTCGAGCTCTGTCAACGGCAATATGCAAGCGCTCTTGCTCTACGGGTTTTAGCACATAGTCTATTGCATGGACTTCAAACGCGTCGATAGCATATTGGTCAAACGCGGTGACAAATACTACCAGCGGCGTATTGTCTGCTTGCATTCTTTTGACAACATCAAATCCATCCAAACCAGGCATTTGAATATCTAAAAAAACGAGATCCGGACTATGTTCATTGATTGCCTGTAACGCTTCTCTGCCGTTGGCGCATTGACCAATAATCTCGACATCATCAAATGACTCAAGTCGGATCTGCAATCCTTGTCTGGCAAGTGATTCATCGTCCACAATAAGAGCTCTGATTTTCTTGTTGGCGATGTTCGCTGGCTGTGAATGGCTATCTGTTGCGATCATTGGGATACCTCATATGGAATTTGAATGGCTATGCGCAGTCCACTTGGCTGAGCGTTAGTAATGGAGAACGTATGCTCTTCCCCATATAGCTCTTTTAATCTACCTTGTGTGTTTTTGATACCCACACCTCTACCAGATGGAAGACTGCCTCCATTCAACTTTACACCTGGCCCGTTGTCTTCAATAAGTAGTAATAAGTATCGCCTTTCGATATTCGCGCATATTTTGATTGTACCGCCCGTTTCCGAATTGGCGATAGCATATTTGATTGAGTTTTCAACCAAAGGTTGCAAAATTAAACTTGGAATAAGTGCTTCCTCGGCGTTTTTTCCGATATCAAATTTTACTTCGAGTCGCTCGTCAAATCGGACTTTTTCAATACCTAAATACAGTTGTAAGGTATTAATTTCTTGCTTGAGTGTGACTTTTTGCATCGGATCATTGTCTAGTGAGTCACGAAGGAAATTAGATAGCCGCGCCACCATTTCATTGGCTCTGTCGTTTTGTTTGATCAAAATTAGTGTAGAAATGGCGTTTAAGGTATTGAATAAAAAATGGGGGTTTAGTTGGTAGCGAAGCATTTTTAGCTGAGCTTCGTGAGCTAAAGAGTTTGCTTTCAGCGCGCTTTGCGTTGCTTTTTGCATTTCTCGGTAAAATTTAATGCCAAAGTACAGGCAACTCCAGCAGAAATACAAATAAAACTTTCCGCCATTGTCACTTATATATCCATACCAACCGCCTGGGCGATAGCCTTGTTTAAATATATCCCAAAAGAGCAGATTCATTGGTACGACCCAGATAATACTCAACAAATAGCAGATGCCCAAAACTAGAATAATTTTTTTGGCAGTATTGGCTTCCCAAGCCCAAATTTTCAGATAAATAGGACGTAAAGAAAAACTCAACAAAAATGCGAAAATGCCACCAAAGGTGATAAACCAATAATAACTTGCGGTTTTGTCCCAATAAATGGTGCCAAGCAAACGACTTGATATGTATCCAGCCCAACCGGCTAGGTTGACGAGATAAAATTGGTACTTACTGCCCACCAACATCTGATATTTCATGGTTTACAATAATGTATGTATATTGAATTTATCGCAGTATAAGTCAAAGGTGTGACTAGATGATTTCGGTTTGTCGCAAGGATGTTTCTATTTGTCTCAAAATGTTTTCAGTTTACCTAAATATGTCGGCGAGATTAAATTCAGAAAAATTTCTGTAGACAGAAGTAAAACCTATTCGCGTATAATCTTGCCACTCCGCTAGTCATACCCAAAAAATCAGCTTAACAATCAAGGTGCATTAAATGAAGTATTCAGATCGAGCTCAGGCCATTTCTCCTTTTTATGCGATGGAGTTTGGTGATGCTGCCAGTGCGCTCGAGTTGCAAGGTAAATCAATTATTCGATTGAATTTGGGAGAACCAGATTTTGGTGCACCACCTCTGGTAAAAAAGGCAATGCTAAATGCCGTAAAAAACAATGAAATGCGCTATACGAGTGCGCTTGGCGATCCAATACTGCGTGAAAAAATTGCCGCATTTTACCAGTCGCAACATGGGATCACGATATCAGCGAGCCGCGTGGTGGTGACAGCCGGTGCCTCTGCTGCACTAATGCTTGCTTGCGCTGCTGTTGTAAACCCAGGCGACGCTGTGATAATGAACGACCCTTCATATCCTTGTAACCGTCAGTTTGTGAATACATTTAATGGGCGCGTAAAACTTGTGCCAACAGATGCCTCTACGCGCTTTCAACTCACTATGTCTCAGATTGAAGAACACTGGGACAGCAGCATAAAAGCCCTAATGCTAGCAACGCCGTCTAACCCAACAGGTACGAGTATTAAGTTAGACGATCTAAACGACATCTGCCATTTTGCCGCCGGCAAAGGTGCTTGGCGTATTGTCGACGAAATTTACTTAAACTTGTGTGATGGTGAGCGCGAAACTGCGCAAAGTGTGTTGGCTGTTGATGATGGCGCTTTAGTTGTAAATAGCTTCTCCAAATTCTTTGGTCTAACAGGTTGGCGATTGGGCTGGCTGATAGTGCCAGAAGATATGGTGCCAGTTATCGAAAAGCTTTCACAAAACTTATATATATGTCCTTCTACACCGGCGCAAATTGCCGCGCGAGCTTGTTTTGAAAAAGACTCTATTGACGAGTGTGAATCGCGAAATCGCACTTTGATTCAACGCAGGAAACTTGTGCTTTGTGAGTTAAGTGGTTGTGCGCTGCAAGTACCCGTGAAGCCAGATGGTGCGTTTTATGTGTATTTGGACATCAGTGCCACAAATTTGGACTCAATGGAATTTTGTCGCCGCCTGTTGAGTGAGAAAGGGGTTGCTATGACCCCTGGTATCGATTTCGGTTTAGCAGAAGGGCATAAATACATAAGGTTGTCCTACGCTACCAACGAAGACGCATTGCTTGAAGGTATGCGTAGGTTACGTGAGTTTGTTAATAATTTGGCTGATGTATAATCAGTCTCTAATTTGTGCCAAATTATTTTACTTGTTCTTTTTGTTTACTCCAATTAATCAGTTTTTGTACATGCGCACCAGAACTCATTATTAAATGGCAAATTTGCAGTATACCGTCTTTGTGAGCTTCTTCTAACTCTGACCCACTCAAAGCCGCTAGGGCATCTTTATTTATACTGTGCAAGCCATTTAAACTTGTTTTCTCACCTGAGATATCATCGAATTGCAGGGTAATGGCTTGAATAAGCCCCAATTCCGCCATTCGTTGTAAGCGTTTGTTAGTATAATCCATTGCTCCCATTAACTGGGTAAAGGTTTGTTTTATGCGCTCGAGATATGGTGTGGCTTGACCCGATTCGTCATACAAGGCTTCTCCCTTCTTGCTTGTAACCTGCGGGCTACTTAAATCTATTGCGATATTACCTTGAGAAAAGTCGTCTTGTTTTGCTAAGACTGCTTGGAAAGGTTTTCTCAGTATGTCAAGGGGTAAATAGCGTGCGTCCCATTGCCCATTTTGTAAATATAAGTTTTCGCCCGGATGTAAGCCGAGTAGTGCGTTTAAGCCGAAAGCCTCAGAATTTGGCTGTTTGGTAATAAATATTGGGTACTCGTGCACTAAGTTCGCTAATTCAGTCATTACAATATATACAGTGTTTACATGGTTGGCCGGAATATCAAACAGATTGTTGTCAACAGTGACATCTTTGTGCCTGATGTTATCAAGCAACTCTACAGATTCTTTTTGCATTAAATTTACTACGCTACTTTGTTATCGATGTTAACAATGGTAACAAATAAGTGAGCTGGTGTTCAAAGCTAGGATATTGTTTTGCGTCAAATCATATTGGGTTCTGCCTAGCCTGACTGTCATCTACTGAAAAGTTTGTCTTCATTTTAACTGGTTGTACCTTTGAAAAGTGATGAAATTGTGAAATTTCATAAAAATGACGGAAATTTTTGTAAATTAACTTCTATTTTTGCTACTTATTGTAAGTGTATGTAATTATTGGTTTTAATTTAATTATGTAAACATTTTCTGCAATTTTACCCAGTTTTGTTAACAATTTACCATTGACATTACCTACTTTCAGAGAGAAACTTCACAGGTGGATTTACAATATTTTACAAAAATGTAACACTTTCGTTTGAATTAAGTGGGATTGACCACTTTAGTTAAATCACTGGGAGAATTTAAAGATGTCCGTCAAGAATCAACGGTTTCATTTAAATGGCGTATGTTTAGCTGTACTTTCAGCACTAAGCTTTAGTGCTTTGGGTCAAGAGGAAGCTTCTACTAATGAAGCGGCGACGGCTGATGAAAGCGTCGAAGTAATTCAGGTCAAGGGACTAAAAGCAAGTCTCAAAAAGTCAATAAACGACAAACGTTTTGCATCAGGTGTCATCGATACGATCAACTCCGAAGATATCGGTAAGACAACGGACCAAAACATTGCAGATGCTTTGGGACGAGTAACTGGGGTTACCGTTGTAAGCCAAGATGGTGAAGGTACGCAGATTACTGTTCGTGGTGCTGATGCAAACCAAAACAACATTACGCTTAATGGTCAGTCATTAACGTCAACCGATTTTTCTCAGGCAGTAGATTTAAGTTCTTTCTCTGCTGATATTCTCTCAAAACTAGAAGTGGTAAAAACGCCAAGTGCTGATCATGACGAAGGTTCTCTGGGTGCATCGGTTAACCTAGTAACAGTTCGTCCCCTTGACCAAGTAGAAAATATTCGCTCTTTTACTTTGCAAGGTAGATATAATGACTTCTCTGAAAAAGAGAATCATAAGATTCAATTCTCTTTGTCAGAAAAGTTTCTTGATGAAACCCTAGGTGTGGCACTTACTGTATACGACGAGTCAAATGCCTACAGAAAAGACCAGTATAACGCCAGTAACTTTGTTGCTTCGCAAGTTTATGATCAGGCCGTTGATCAAAATGGTAATGTGCTCTCTGGCGTTAAGGTTATTGAACCTTCTGTAGCGAGCTATGAATTACACCAAAACGAAAGTAACCGATATGGTGGCTCACTCGGTATTCAGTTTTTACCAAATGATGTTAGTGAGTTAATGCTTGACGTAACTTATAGCAAGCAAGAGCTAGTAAGAACCTTTGATGCTGTTCAGGCGAAGAGTTTTGCTAATATCCCTAACTTTGTTGAAGGGGTTCAACCGACAAACTTTTCTCGTGCGCCAAATCCATTCAGTGACCCCATAGATTGGATTCAAGTTGATACCAGAACTTATGATATGACTAAGCGTATCAATCGTTATGGTAACGGTAACTTAGTGCGTAGTGACGGTGGTCAAGATAATGAAAACTTTAGTTCGACTTTAAACTTTAAAACAGAACTATCGTCGTCCCTAGTGGTTGAGGCTCAGGTTGGACACTCGTTCAGTAAATCAGAAAGTTTACCCAGTGCATTTACCGTAATGGAAAACTTTGTCCAAGTACCAGGCCGCTTGTTATATGATGCTGGCGCAAATATTGAGCCTGTAGGTGTCGACTGTACTGGCGGTGGGGACGTTTGCCGAGCTGTTTACGGCAACAGCCTTGTTGACTTAGGTGAAAACTTAAATGCGTTTACTGATGAAAATGGCTCTAGGGTATCAGGCGCAAGTGATAATGTCGCCTTTACTGGTTTTAACCCACAAGATATTTCATCTTTCCACCTTGGCTTTATTAGTGAAAGTCAGCGTGATGTAGAAGACTCTATCACTAACGCACAAGTTGACTTCGATTGGTTTGTTGATGATTTTTATGGTGTAACAAAAGTTGAATTCGGTGCGAAAGCAACATCACGTAACAAGCTTGTTGATAACCAGAATTTCAGCTTCCAATCCTTACAGGCTTCAGAAGTTATTACTGACCCTGTAACAGGTGAAACCATCGTTGAATTGGGGGGCTCACTTAGCAGTATCCGTGGCGACATCATCGCAGGCGACCCAATTCCTTATGATGATTTCATGGCATCACTCGGTTTCCCAAGAGAAGGTGCTACCGTTGGTTGGACGCCTATTGATGTCAAGCTAGCAAAAGAATTGGTGCTAGGTGACGGTGATGTCGTTCGCAATGTTGATAATACAGCATCTCGCGAAACCGATATCGATACTCAAGCGCTTTATTTCAAAGTTAACTTTGAATTTCTTGACGGTAAGCTAACCGGTGACTTGGGTGTTCGTTATGTTGAAACAGAAATCGAAGCACAAGGTTTCTCTGGTGCACGGTACTTTGAACAAGGTGGTTCAGATTTACAACGTGAATTTGATAGACATACGCTTGCTCAGCTAGCAGACCGCTCGCTTGCAGAGTGTCCAGCTATAAATCCTGGGGATGACGGCATTACTCGCTATGATCAAAAGTATCAGCGTGTTGATGGTTTAGGTTGGGATACCAGTGCGGGTCCCGATCCAGCAACATGGGTAAGAATTCCAGATGTTGGTCCATGTCATGATCCAGCAGTAGCAGATTATGCAGACGCCCTAGCCGCTTTTAGAGCGGGTGATATTCAAGATCAGCCCAATCTCAATGACTTCAACTTACTTTGGAGTTCGTTGTGGAGATATGCTGACGTAGCGACGAGCCGCACATATGGTTGGGATAACCTACCTGAGTGGAATGGTTCAACAGACGGGAATAATACAAACTATACTTGGGGTACATTTGAAAACAGAGAAGTCGCCTCGATTCCTGCATTTAAAACGCACTCCTATGAAAATGTACTGCCTAGTTTAAATTTAAACTATGCCTTCTCTGAAGAGTTCGTAGGCCGTTTTGCTATATCTAAAACTATGACACGCCCTGAGATTGATTTACTGCGTCCAGGTTACCTCGTCAACGAAGGTAGCTATTGGGGTAGTGGCAACTTAAATGTTGGTAATGTTTCTGTATTTAACACGCAGTTAGAGCCGTTAGAATCAAACAACTTAGATTTATCTTTAGAATGGTACTTTAGCGACACTGGTTTGCTGAGTTTAGCATTGTTCAAAAAAGACATGTCTAACTTTACTGACAGAGAAACTAACACTTCATTCATCAACAGTGTAAGAGATCCAGCCAACGCACCTGAAAATGGTGATGATCTCATCTTGCTTGATAGTGGTAATCTTGCAAACTGTCACCCAATTCGTGCAACGACCGAATTTGGTTATCAAGCTTCAGATCCGACAACATTCACTGGAGACCCAGCTGATAATTGTGCTGACTTTACCGTTACACGCGTGGTTAACTCGCTAAATGCTAAGATTCAAGGTTTAGAACTCGGTTACGTACATACCTATGATTTCTTACCCGAAATGTTTGATTGGCCAGCATGGACAGGTGGATTCGGGGTATCTGCGAACTATACCTTCCAAGACAGTGAATACGATTCTGGATTCTCGACGATAAACCCAGAACTGCGTTTGCCTTCTTACCCCGTAGCAGAAACACCGGAGCATAGCTATAACTTAACAACGTTTTGGGAACAAAATGGTCACCAAGTACGTTTGAGTTTACGAGGTACATCTGACTCATTGGTCGGTACAGATTGGACAAACGGACAAAGTGGACGTAACTGGAACCAAGGTTCTATCTGGAATGAAGGCAGAGATACTTTAGACTTGTCAGCTTCTTATCAAGTTAACGAGAATATTTCACTGACTTTCCAAGCAATTAATTTAACAGATGTCGCGCATCGTATTTACTTTACGAGCCGCACACTTGACGTAGTGCGTGTGCCTTCAGACAACGCAGCAGGGTTTGATTTTGTCAACCTTGAAGAAGGTAATCCGCTAGAGGGTGAAGCACCGACCCACCGTACTTACCAAAAATATAAAATTGGGACGACGTACCGTTTAGGTCTTCGCGTGAAATTTTAATTGTAGTTATTAGTCAATTGGTGATGCGGTATTTTTGACAACCCAAAAATACCGCATACGATGAAAACAGAATATTGGTAAAAAGTTATGAAAACATTTAAAAAATCCAGCGCTGTACTAGCGACTTCAACACTTCTCGCGTTAGCAGGTTGTGGTGGAGGAACAGCCGATGATTTCACTCCAGCACCGGTACAAAATGATAGCCCACCGGTTCACGGCGGTGATATCGCTATGGAATTCCAAGAAAAAGACACGATTACTTTTGTAGAGTTATTGGGTACACCAGAGGGACGTTTATCTGGTGAAGGCAACGCTACTGACGCTGATGGTAATTTCTTAACCGTGACTGATGTAACGATTACGACATCTGGTCCTCGTGCGGATGAGATTCAAACTGCTGGCATCGAGTTAAGAGGCAATAAATTAGGCGTTAGACCACTAGATATTGCGCCAAACCTCGACACTGATGAAACACATACCGTCGTGGTTAATTTTAATATCTCTGACGGAGCAAATTTGACGCCTCGTACTGCAACTATCACAATAGTTGGTGAGGATTTTGCGCCTGAAATAGCTAACGATTTAGTTGGTAACTTTACTAGAGACGCAGGAGCGTCTTCTATTGATGGTTTGCTTAACGTAAGTGACGCTGATGGTGAGCCATTAACAATAAGCAACTTAGTCGCTTCAACTGATAATCCATTTGAACTTCCTATTAGCATCAACGGTACTAACATTGACGTTGATATCGCAGCTGTTGAGAGCCAAATACCAGATGGTCAACGCGTCACTTTCAATTACACCTACACGGTCAGTGATCACAGGTTTGACATTGAACGCAACTTGACTGTCAACGTGCTTGGTGTTCAAGATGTGCCTGGTGCTCCTTTGGTTCTAAACTACTTCAAGTCTTTGGAAGTTGACGAAACAGACGCTGTAATGACAATCGATTTGTCAGACGAAATTCAAGAGCGCGAAGGCGATGACATCGTTATCCTTGATGTTATGGCTGATGGGGGCGACCTTCCATACGGTTTAAATTTGGACGGCAACATCCTTGAGTTTAATCCTCATGCATTTTTCAACGCAGTGCCTGCTGGTTCTTTCGTTGAGAAAGTGATTTCTTACAATGTTGAAGATTCAAACGGTAACCGCGCTGATGGTACAGCAGAATTAACCATTAGAATCAACGGTGTACAAACCAACTTGATGGCAACAGCATTAACGGATCCTACATTTGAAGACCCAAGTATTCGTGGACCATTGGTCACAGGTGGAAATTTAGCTGGCTTCAATGAGTTTGGATTCTTTTCTTCGGGTTGTAATTTGATCGAAGTGACAAATGAGGCTGCCATTTTCGGTGACTATGGTCTTAAAATTGAAGGCGCAAACTGTGAACTAAATGGTGGTCCAGTAATCGACGTACTTGAAGCCAACAAAAAATATGCGTTTTCTATGGCACTCAAGAACACGGCTGAAGTAAGTGGTAACCCATGGATTTCCTTCTGGAATACCCCTGGTGCTGACACCTTTTGGGCGGGTGCTCGTTATTTTGACAACACAACTATCAACACACCACTAGAACACGTATTCCTTTTGTCTACTTTCGAAGGTGGTTCACATGCGGTTAACGTTGGCTTGTCTTTGAGCTTCAACTTGGCTAAATTCTTCCAAGGTTTTGATATTCACTTTGTTGATGACTTCCACTTTGTAGAATACGGCTTTATTGATTTAGCTGCGCATGACATCCTGACCAACGATGTTGGCTTGTTTGATGGCGAAGATCCACTCAGCAGTGTAACAAATGTTGGCGGAACGGTCGCAGTGGTTGAATCTGGTGACTCGATGGTTTTGGAAGTTAACACTACCGGTTCTGAATCTGTGACCGTTAGCTTACCTATTGATGCTGGAGCAATTATAGAAGGCGGAAGATACTTATTGTCTGCAGATGTAAATCTTACTAACAAAGAAGAGGGCGCTGACAACGAGACGTTTTCTGCTAGCCTATCAAATGGTACCTCTGCTATAGGTTCTGGTACTTTCGGTACAGCTGTCGCGAGTGCTACCACGACATCTGAAATCTTCTTCTCAGAGAAGTTCGATACTTCAGATATTGATTGGTCTTCTGAAACGGTTACTGTAAACCTCACGTTCAACGGTGTTGATTCAATCTATCACATTGATAACGTGCGTTTAGTATTCATCCCAGAATAAACTATCATACAAAAAAAACCTGATACCGATGGTATCAGGGCTTTTTTTTGCCTCTAAAAACAATAATGATGTGTAAGTTTTTAACTAACCATCACATCCGGCCAACAGACCCTAGGCTCTGCAATATTTATCTAAAAATGCCTTGTGAGAAGGAAGTTTATCAATTTTTTGCTTGTTTTCGTTCTCTATTCTATCGAGTAGGTTTTGCAACTCATGCTCAGAGATTTCATCGACAATTGGGTGGTGTTTTTCTGGGATCAAACCTTGACCTATCATGACCTGTAGCCAAGAATCGGAAAAAACTTCGTCTTTTCCTTGTACAAAACGGCCTGTCTTTTTGAATAAATCAAGGCGAGTTTTTAGACTCTCAGGAATATCCATATTCTTACAAAACCTCCAAAACGGCGAGTCATCGCGTTCGGTTTGACAGTAATGAAGAATAATAAAGTCCTTTATTTCATTGTAATCCTTCACCATATAGTTGTTGTACTGATTGACCTCTAAGTCATTTATACCGTATGTGGGGAAGTACTTGATCAGCTGCATTATCCCTTGTTGGATTATATGAATAGCCGTGGATTCCAAGGGTTCGATAAATCCGCCGGCCAAGCCTATGGCGACACAGTTTTTATTCCACAGTTTTTCACGATGTCCGGTAACAAACTTTATCAAACGAGGCTCAGTCAGTTTTTCACCTTCGATAGTGTCGAGTAAAAGCTTGGATGCTTCGTCATCAGACATATACTGGCTACTGTATACGATGCCATTGCCCATTCTGTGTTGTAAAGGTATCCTCCACTGCCAGCCAGCGTGATTTGCGATAGAGCGGGTGTAGGGCGGCGGATCACCTTGTAGTCTTGTTTGTACTGGGATGGCTCGATCCATTGGAAGCCAATGAGACCAATCAACAAAAGTAGTATTGAGGGTTTCGTTTATCAATAATCCTTTAAACCCTGAGCAGTCAATAAAAAAGTCGCCAGCTATTACTTGACCATTTTGTAATGCGAGCGCGCTAATATTTCCGCTTTGAGGGTCTGTATTGACTTGGGCTACTCTCCCCTCAACACGTTTGACGCCGTTATTTTCTGCCACTTGTTTAAGAAACTTAGCGTAAAGGCTTGCGTCTATATGGTAGGCGAAATTTAAACCATTTTGTTCATGTGCAAATTTGTTCTGCTTGGCAGCCACGCCCTCTGCATTATACGCACCAAATGGTTTGCTGATGCCTAGCTCTACGCCTCGTTGCCAATATTCGTGAAAACCCGCTGCCCACATCCCCAAACCCGTGCTGCCAAAGCCGTGAAAATATTGCTCGCCTTGTGCCTTCCAGTTTTCGAACTGGATGCCAAGTTTGAAGGTGCCTGAGGTCGCTTTAGCAAACTCTGTGGAACGCATACCTAGCATGTCGTTAAAAAAATGAATGCTTGGGATCGTCGCCTCACCCACGCCTATCGTCCCAATTTGATCAGATTCTACTAAAGTGATATTGGTTTTAGAGAAGGCTTTTGATAGCAAGGCGGCTGCCATCCAACCGGCGGTACCGCCACCCAAAATTACGACTTGGTTTACTTTAGTATTCATTGCGATTTGCTAAACTGCTTTTAATTGGAAAATGATACCAATGCGCTGTGTTCCTTACAACGTGACTTGTGTTTTTGTTGCTAATTTGTGTAAGGGAAGCTTTTCACTTTTTACAAAATTGCTTTTAATCTCAGCCTGATATTCAACTAATGAAGTTCGAACTACGTGGAGGTAGTAAATAGTTTGTGATGCCGCCAATTAATGTAATGTGCCTTTGATTTGGATTACATAAACGTAGCGATTTCATCTAAGCTCTTTTTCTTCAAAGCGTGATAAGGAACCGTTGCGTCTTCCGAAGGATAACCAGCAACGAGCAACATGTATGGTCGTTCGTCATCAGGGCGTTGGCATATTTTTGATAAAAAACTCATTGGTTTTGGCGTATGTGTTAGCGTGGCCAGTCCTGCGTTGTGCAAAGCTGCAATTAAAAAGCCGGTGGCTATCCCAACGGATTCATGCACGTAATAGTTTTGCTTCTTTTTTCCACTGTCCTGCTGAGTATTTTTTTGACTGAAAATGGCAATCAACCAAGGCGCAGTTTCCAAATAAGGTTTTTCAGCGTCCGTACCTAGTGGTTTGAGCGCAGTTAACCATTCTTCGCTAGCAGAACCTTCATAAAAGCGCCGTTCATGCGCTTCAGCCTGTTCACGTACTTCGCGTTTAACATTTTGTGAACTGATTGCGACAAAATGCCATGGTTGATGATTGGCGCCATTGGGCGCGGTGCCTGCTGCTTTTATACACGTTTCGATAATGTGTTGTGGAACACTCCTGGAACTAAATTGGCGAATACTGTGCCGACGTTTTATTTGCTCGTACCAGTCATCTGCACGCTGGGCCATAGTGGCCTGTGGATATTCTATGTAATCATCTAGAGCTTTACTTTTATGCGCTTGCATAGAGTTTCCTGTCTTGTATTTTTTAGTTGTAAATTGTCGCTGAAAACGCGGATTTTAACCAGCGCTTAAAACTTGAATCAAAGCATTAAAAGCTTGTATCCCGCATTTTCTTAAGTATAATACGCGTCCCTCCCTTATGATACTGACGTTCCCCAAAATCGACAAACTCACAAGGGTGGTGTAACTATAAGATTTGTATCAGTATTTTAGGGGTGTAGTTCGAATTGGTAGAACAGCGGTCTCCAAAACCGATGGTTGGGGGTTCGAGTCCCTCCACCCCTGCCAACTGATATACTGTTGGTCAATATGGAATGTAGGCGTAGTGCATAAAGCCTTACGCTGCAAAGGTAACACGAATGAGTGATAAGGCAGAAAGTCAGTCCAATCCGTTGGACACAATAAAATGGTTAGTAGTTGTCGCGCTAGTCGGCGGACTTGTATATTTTAACAGTGCATATGGTGAAATTTCCCCGTTATACCGAGCACTTGCCGCTGTAGTAGTAATCGCTGCTTCCCTAGCTGTTGCTGCTACAACTACCAAGGGTTCAGCATTTTTTGCCTTTGCCAAAGACGCAAGAATTGAAGTGCGTAAAGTTGTGTGGCCTGAGCGCCAAGAAGTGGTGAGATTAACTCTTATCATTCTTGCAGCTACTGCGCTAGTAGGTGTGCTGCTTTACTTTATCGATATGCTTATCGTTTGGGCTGTCGGACTTATCACTGGTATCGGAGCCTAAGACTTATGTCAGATAAAAAATGGTACGTAGTGCAGGCGTTTTCTCAGTATGAATCTCGAGTAAAGAAAACGCTAGAAGAATACATAAAAATGCACGGCATGGAAGATTACTTTGGCGAGATACTTGTGCCAACGGAAGAAGTAGTTGAAATGCGCGCTGGCCAAAAACGTAAATCAGAGCGTAAATTTTTCCCCGGTTATGTTTTGGTTGAAATGGAAATGAACGAAGAATCTTGGCACTTGGTCAAGAGTATTCCTAGAGTTCTCGGCTTCATTGGCGGCACATCAGACCGCCCCATGCCAATTTCTAAACGTGAAGCCGATGCAATCTTAAATAGGCTTGAAGAATCTGTCGATAAGCCTAAACCTAAAACTCTGTTTGAACCAGGCGAAGTGGTGCGTGTAAATGACGGCCCATTTGCAGACTTTAACGGTGTTGTTGAAGAAGTGGACTACGAAAAAAGTCGCTTAAAAGTATCGGTGCTTATTTTTGGACGATCTACTCCTGTGGAGTTAGAGTTCAGCCAGGTAGAAAAAGGCTAAGTTCTGCACGGACAAGGCTACTTCTATCGGTGGTCACAAGATTTATCTATAAAGGCTTACAGATAACACTGTAAGCCTTTTTTACGTTTATCAGGTATTAAATATCTAGGGTCTGTTGACCTTTGGTGTGCAATTTTGCAGCGGTTTGTGCTTCATTTATACAATGCAGAGCGACTGTCGTGTAGTTGTTCTACATCAAGGAGCGATAAAGCAGTAGAAATGAAGCACAAACCGCTGCAAAATTGCACACCAAAGGTCAACAGACCCTAGTCTTATTGCATTTTTATAGATTGTAAGACTTAAGTAGTAGTAATTTGGGTGTCAGGTATATATAGTCTAAAATAACCAAAACGGTACTTGCTTAACAGTTGAGCGTAATATCAATATTTTATGCTAAATTTGCACAATAAAATTTATCTTCGCGTTGCTGTGATCATAGCGACAACAAGTATGCTGTTTGCTTTAGTCAGTGCTGCAGGTGTGTATTTTTATAAAGAGCATCAGCAAACCAATGTCAATCGCCAGCTAGTTGAACAATTGGGTGTTGGTGCACAACAGACCGCCGCTATTGCCGCATACTTAAACGACGATGTCCTAGCAACAGAAATTATCAACGGCCTAGCACTCAATGACCTTGTCGCAGGTGTTACCATTGAAAATCAGGATGGTCTGCTAGCCTCTGTCGGAAGCAATGGAAATAAGCGAGCGATATCTATTTTATTGGAAGATCCCTTTACGAAAGGTGAGGTCGTGGGGACTTTTCGAATTTACCCTGATTATGATTTCATTCAAAAAAGCGTAACGCGAAATGCTATAGAGAACGCTAGTGTATTGCTGCTAATAAGCTTGTTTACTAGTCTTATCGTAGGTTGGGTAGTGCAACAGCAGCTAACCACTCCAATCAGCAAATTAACGAACGCCTTTGAAAATCAAAAAGGTCGGTCTCCAGATACCTTTAAACCAATAGAAATTGGCTATAACAAAAAGGATGAGTTTGGCTTGCTTATTGACGGTATAAACTCGTTGACTCTAGCCTTGAAAGACCAATTTACCAGAGAGCAACAACTTCGTTTGCATCACGGTAAGTTACAAGAGCATTTTAAATTAATATTTGAGCAAGCCCGTGCTGGTATTGGCATTATCAATAGTGACAATCAACTGATCACTAAAAATCCCGCATTTAATCATTTGTGTCCTAAGCTTATCGAATCAACAGATTTTGTTGGGGCATTCGTACAAAGAGAACAACTCAAAACACACTTCCAACGTTTGCGACTAGTCAATTCAAGTGACCAAATCGCGGTTGATATAAGTTTTATCGATGGTTCGCAAGAGCGGGTGCTACATTGCTTATTTGCACGTATATGTGACGCTGACTCAAACTTTGAAGCTGGTGAAGAAGTATTAATAGAAGTTATTGCGTATGACATTACCGAACGTACATATCGCGAAAAAAGGACTAAATTTGAAGCTGATCACGATGTGTTAACCGGCCTACTAAATAGGCGTGCCGGTAAACGTGAAATTAAGAAAATGAACAACAAAGAACTTAACGGCACAGTATTAATGATGGTCGATTTGGATAAGTTCAAGCCAGTAAACGACTTATACGGGCACGATGCCGGTGACATCGTATTGCGTCAAGTGGGCCAAGTGATCAAGCGTACCTTCAACGACATGCCTTCAGTTGCGTGTCGGTGGGGGGGGGACGAGTTTTTGATTGCTATACCCGAAGACGAGCGCACAGAGTCTACTATTAAAGAGATGTGTGACAAACTCATTATGAATATCAGTCAGCCGATTACCGTCGAAGAGGGGGTTGATGTTCAAATCAGTGCCAGTATAGGTGTGTCGCGCTCAAGCCATTCAAATGAAGAACTGGAAGAGCTAATTGCGGCTGCAGATGCAACTATGTATGAAGTTAAAAAGTCGCGAAAGGGTGAGCTTACCCACAAAATGACATAGCAGTATTTAAGTTTGTCGCTTTTGAGGCACGGTTCGGGAGTATCAAAAACGCTGCCGAACCGTGCCTCAAAAGCGACAAACTTAAATACTGTCTGATAGTTGCGCTACTGAATAAATTAATTCTTGCTTATTTTTTGTTTAAAGCCTATACTTTGCGCCCTTTTTTATGCAAGGGAAGCCGTTAGAGTAAGTATTCTCTGTACTTACAAGGCGTTATACCCGATTAATAGAGAGATAGAATTATGGCGAAAAAAGTCACTGGCTTAATTAAGCTACAAGTAGGTGCGGGTGCAGCAAACCCAAGTCCTCCGGTTGGTCCGGCATTAGGTCAACACGGTGTTAATATTATGGAGTTCTGTAAGGCTTTTAATGCAAAAACAGAAGCTTTAGAAAAAGGTGCTCCAGTCCCAGTTGTCATTACTGTATACGAAGATCGTTCCTTTACGTTTGAAACTAAAACGCCTCCGGCTTCTTTCTTACTTAAGAAAGCAGCGGGCATAAAGAGTGGTTCTGGTCGTCCCAATACTGAAAAAGTAGGTACGGTTAATCGTGCGCAATTAGAAGAAATTGCGAAAACTAAAGAGCCTGATTTAACGGCTGCTGATCTTGATGCAGCAGTTAGAACGATTGCTGGCTCTGCGCGCAGCATGGGCTTGGTAGTAGAGGACTAATTAAAATGGCAAAATTATCAAAGCGTTTACGCGCAATCCGTGAAAAAGTAGATCCTGTAAAAGAATATCAATTCGACGAAGCAGTCGCTTTGTTGAAAGAGTTTGCTACCGCCAAGTTTCCTGAAAGTGTCGATGTAGCTATCAATCTAGGCATTGATGCACGTAAATCTGACCAAAACGTACGTGGTGCGACTGTCTTACCAAATGGTACAGGTAAAGATGTACGTGTAGCTGTATTTACTCAAGGAGCGAATGCAGAAGCAGCAAAAGAAGCTGGTGCAGATATTGTCGGTATGGAAGATTTAGCCGAGCAAGTCAAAAAAGGTGAAATGAATTTTGACGTTGTTGTAGCAAGTCCAGATGCGATGCGCGTTGTAGGTCAACTCGGTCAAATCCTTGGTCCACGTGGTTTGATGCCAAACCCTAAAACGGGTACGGTTACGCCAGATGTAGCAACGGCAGTCAAGAATGCAAAAGCAGGACAAGTCAGATACCGCAATGACAAGAACGGTATCATTCACGCTAGCATCGGTAAAATCGCGTTTGAGCCTACTCAAATCAAACAAAACCTTGAAGCTTTGGTTGAAGCGCTTAAAAAAGCTAAGCCTTCTTCTGCAAAAGGTACATATATTAAGAAAATTAGCTTAAGCACTACTATGGGTGCAGGTGTTGTGGTTGACCAAGGGTCAGTCGAAGGCCTATAAGCTAACTCTGAAAAGGTTGTGGGTTGGAGTCAAAGCATACAATGCTATGACTCCCGTCCAAGACCGCAGGTGTAAGCCAGTTAGAGCGGTCAGAGAACTCTAACGTTAATGGCAAACTTAATTTTCCTGCGCAGACGGTGGTTTCAACTCAGACTCTCTGGGAAATGAACACCGTAGAGCGGTATCGGAATTATCTGGTATCAATCTGTGAACACTGAAACTACAAGCATCTAGGTGTGAGTAAATTCAGAATTTAAGAGGTGAACTCAGTGGCATTAGGTTTAGCAGCAAAAAAAGAGATCGTAGCAGAAGTATCTGACGTTGCGTCTCGCGCTCTATCCGTTGCCGTCGCTGAATACCGTGGTATGGAAGTAGGTGAGCTAACCGAACTTCGTGTTAAAGCTCGCGAGCAAGGTGTGTACTTAAAAGTAGTACGTAACACCCTAGCAAAGCGCGCTTTAGCTGAAAGTAAGTTTGCTGACCTCGACAGTGCATTAACCGGTCCTCTAATTTATGGCTTTTCCATTGATGCTCCAGGTGGTGCTGCGCGTCTTTTCAAAGACTACGCGAAAAGCAATGATAAATTAAAGGTAACGGCCTTATCTATTGGTAGTGGTCTACTTGGTCCAGAAAAATTGGATGCAGTAGCTTCTTTGCCAACAAGAGACGAAGCACTTGCGAAACTACTTGCTACCTTCAAAGCACCAGTTGGCAAATTCGTTCAAACAATCAACGAAGTGCCTACCAAATTTGTGCGTGTATTGGCAGCGATCAAAGACGAAAAGTAATTTTTGTCTTGGCAATTTATTTAAATTTTTAACATTTTACCCAGGAGTTTAGAGAAATGGCTCTAACTAAAGAAGATATTTTGAATGCAATCGCAGAAATGCCTGTGATGGAACTTGTTGAACTAATCGAAGCAGCTGAAGAAAAATTCGGCGTAGAAGCTACTGCAGCTGTTGCTGTTGCAGCTGGTCCTGCTGCTGCAGCTGAAGCTGCTGAAGAGAAGACTGAATTCGACGTAGTTCTTACTTCATTCGGTGGAAACAAAGTTGCAGTAATCAAAGCTGTTCGCGGCGCAACAGGTCTTGGCTTGAAAGAAGCTAAGGAAGTTGTAGAATCTGCACCTAAAGCAATAAAAGAAGCTGTTTCTAAAGAAGAAGCAGAAGAACTGAAGAAGCAGCTTGAAGAAGCTGGTGCTGAAGTTGAAATCAAGTAATTAGTTGCGACTAGTTACTAGCCTTTATTAGGCTTAGGCTGATGGTTTTTGAACCATCAGCCTTTTTGCGCTATATCTATTACAAAACTTTCACCCTTTATTTGAATAGATAATTTAGCGCTGGGGATAGCGATAAGTTTTTGAATTCATTACAGCAATATCGGCTGGAATAGTTTATGCTTAAGTTAATGCCCAAAAAAAGGGTAAAGGAAGTTTGTTACGCATGGCAGTTGTGTAGCAGGTTGGGTCAAAAATCGGTCGGCTGAGGAACCCATGGTTTACTCTTATAGTGAAAAAAAACGTATCCGTAAGGATTTTGGCAAGCGCCCACAGGTACTGGAAATTCCATACCTCCTATCAATTCAACTAGATTCTTTTAAAAAATTTATTGATCAAGACCCAGATGGCCAATATGGTCTCGAGTCAGCGTTTAGATCAGTATTTCCAATAAAGAGTTATTCTGGTAATTCGGAACTTCAATATGTGTCTTATCGCTTAGGTGAGCCTGCGTTTGATGTGAAAGAATGTCAGATTCGCGGTGTGACCTATTCCGCGCCTCTTAGAGTGAAGTTACGCTTAGTACTTTTCGATAAGGAAGCTGCGCCAGGCACAGTAAAAGATATAAAAGAGCAAGAAGTCTACATGGGTGAAATCCCATTGATGACCGAAAACGGTACTTTTGTAATTAATGGTACTGAGCGTGTTATTGTTTCGCAACTGCATCGCTCTCCAGGTGTGTTCTTTGATCATGACAAAGGTAAAACGCACAGCTCAGGTAAAGTACTGTACAACGCCCGTGTTATTCCTTACCGTGGTTCATGGCTTGATTTTGAGTTTGACCCGAAAGACAACCTCTTTGTTCGTATTGACCGCCGCAGAAAGTTACCTGCAACCATAATCTTACGCGCTTTAGAAATTGGCACAGAAGAAATACTCGACCTATTCTTTGATAAAGTGTCAGTGCGTATTGATGACGACAAATTTATGATGGATGTCATTGCTGACCGTTTACGTGGTGAGACTGCACAATTTGACATTCTCGACAATGATGGAAAAGTTTTGGTTGAAGAGGGTCGTCGTATTTCAGCCAGACATACAAGAGCATTAGCTAAAGCAAATATTACAGAGTTACCGGTGCCTGCTGAGTACTTGATCGGTAAAGTTATTGCGAAAAGCTATGTTAACGAAGATACCGGTGAAATCATTGCCAACGCCAATGACGAGTTGACATTAGAGTTGCTTGAATCACTTAAGGAATCTGGTGTTAAGGCGTTTGACACGCTGTACATAAATGAACTAGACCACGGTTCGTATATTTCTGACACTATCAGAATCGACCCTAGTAGCAACCGACTAGAAGCCTTGGTAGAAATTTATCGTATGATGCGTCCTGGTGAACCACCAACGAAAGATGCTGCGGAGAACTTATTCGACAACCTTTTCTTCTCTGATGAGCGTTATGACTTGTCAGCAGTTGGCCGAATGAAGTTTAACCGACGTTTAGGACGTGAGGAATCAACTGGTGAAGGTACACTTGATAAGAGTGATATTATTGCTGTCATGCAACAGTTAATTACCATTCGTGATGGTAAAGACGAAGTTGATGATATTGACCACTTGGGTAACCGCCGTATCCGTAGTGTTGGTGAAATGGCTGAAAACCAATTCCGTGTCGGCTTGGTTCGTGTTGAACGTGCTGTTAAAGAACGTTTGAGTCTTGGTGATCTAGATAACGTGATGCCACAAGACTTAATTAACGCTAAGCCAATATCAGCGGCAGTTAAAGAGTTCTTTGGTTCCAGTCAGCTATCTCAATTCATGGATCAAAACAATCCATTGTCTGAAGTCACGCACAAGCGCCGTATTTCGGCTCTTGGGCCGGGCGGTCTAACCCGTGAGCGTGCGGGCTTTGAAGTTCGAGACGTGCATCCGACACACTACGGTCGTGTTTGCCCAATCGAAACGCCAGAAGGACCAAACATTGGTCTGATCAATTCCTTGGCGAGCTTTGCTAGAACTAATGACTTTGGTTTCTTAGAAACACCTTATCGTAAAATAGTAGACGGTGTCGTGACCGATGACATCGAATACTTATCTGCAATCGAAGAAGGTCAGTATGCAATCGCTCAGGCAAATGTCGCACTCGATGGCAATAACGCCTTGGTTGACGACCTTATTCCATGTCGTTTACGAGGTGAAACAACCCTAGTTCAGCGTGATGACATTACTTATATGGATGTGTCGTCTCAACAAATCGTGTCTATTGCAGCCAGTATTATTCCATTCCTTGAGCACGATGATGCAAACCGTGCATTGATGGGATCGAACATGCAACGTCAAGCCGTTCCGACACTCAAGGCTGATAAGCCACTCGTTGGTACTGGGATGGAAAAAACCGTTGCCGTTGATTCTGGTGTAACTGTGGTTGCTAAGAGAGGCGGTACAGTTGATTACGTAGACGCTAGCCGCATTGTAGTTAAGGTTAACGAAAATGAAATGGTTCCGGGCGAAGCCGGGATTGATATTTATAACCTGACTAAATACACGCGTTCTAACCAAAACACTTGTATTAACCAGCGTCCGACTTGTAATGTTGGTGAGCCTGTAGTAGCCGGTGACGTATTAGCTGATGGCCCTTCAACTGACTTAGGTGAATTGGCCTTAGGGCAAAATATGCGTATCGCATTTATGCCTTGGAATGGTTATAACTTTGAGGATTCAATCCTAATTTCTGAGCGTGTAGCTCAAGAAGATCGCTTTACTACCATTCATATTCAAGAATTAAGCTGTATTGCGCGTGATACCAAATTAGGGCCAGAAGAAATCAGTGCAGATATTCCTAATGTAGGTGAATCTGCCTTAGGTAAATTGGACGAATCAGGTGTTGTGTTTATTGGTGCCGAAGTCAAAGGTGGCGATATTCTAGTGGGTAAAGTTACGCCCAAAGGTGAAACTCAGCTAACGCCTGAAGAAAAGTTACTGAGAGCAATTTTTGGTGAAAAAGCTTCTGACGTAAAAGACACATCTTTACGTGTACCAAATAGTGTGACGGGAACTGTTATTGACGTGCAAGTGTTCACACGTGATGGCGTCGAAAAAGACCAACGTGCTCTAGAAATTGAAGACATGCAGTTACGACAAGTCAAAAAAGACTTAAGTGACGAATTCAATATACTCGCTGACGGCATTTTTGCGCGTGCTAAGCATTTACTTAATAACGCTGGTATAGCGGAAGATAAGTTGAACGATACACCTCGCGAGAAGTGGTTCGACATAATCCTTAAAGATGAAGATGCACAAGCCGAGCTTGACCAAGCTGCAGAGCAATTTGCTGAAACTAAGAATGATTTTGATAAGAAGTTTGAAATCAAACGTCGCAAGATAACCCAAGGTGATGATTTAGCACCTGGCGTTCTCAAAATTGTTAAAGTGTACCTTGCAGTTAAACGCAGTATCCAGCCCGGTGATAAAATGGCTGGTCGTCACGGGAACAAAGGTGTTATCTCCACTATTCAACCTGTTGAAGATATGCCACACGATGCAGATGGTACGCCGGTTGATATCGTGCTGAACCCACTAGGTGTTCCGTCGCGTATGAACATCGGTCAGATACTTGAGACGCACATGGGAATGGCGGCGCACGGTTTAGGTGTCAAGATTGATCGCATGATCAAAGAGGCACAAGAAGTCGCTAAAATGCGTGAGTTCTTGAAGAAAGTGTATGAACTTGGTGAGTCTCGTCAAGAAGTCGATATCGAGAGCTTCTCAGATGATGAAATCATGCGCTTGGCTGAAAACTTACGTGGCGGTGTGCCCATAGCTACGCCTGTATTTGATGGTGCACGAGAATCAGAAATCAAAGAGATGCTGAAGCTGGCAGACATTCCAGAGTCGGGTCAAATTACCTTGTTCGACGGCCGAACGGGTAGAGAATTTGAACGTCCAGTAACAGTTGGTTATATGTACATGCTCAAACTCAATCACTTGGTCGATGACAAGATGCATGCGCGGTCAACGGGTTCTTACAGCCTTGTTACTCAACAACCACTCGGTGGTAAAGCACAGTTTGGTGGTCAGCGCTTTGGAGAGATGGAAGTATGGGCACTTGAAGCATACGGTGCCGCATATACTCTACAAGAAATGCTTACTGTTAAGTCTGATGATGTCAATGGTCGTACTAAGATGTACAAAAACATCGTTGATGGCGACCACAGAATGGAGCCTGGCATGCCAGAGTCTTTCAACGTGTTGTTGAAAGAAATTCGTTCTTTGGGTATCAACATCGAACTTGAAGAGAACTAAGCTAGCGTTTGCGCTAAAACAAACAGGTTGGCTCGGTGTATTTCTAGTAAGACTTACACCGAGTCGGATTCAAGACTCCGCTGGGAGAAAAGTGTGAAAGACTTATTAAAGTTTATTAAACAGCAAAACAAGACTGAAGAATTCGATAATATAAAAATCGGTCTTGCATCGCCAGATATGATCCGATCGTGGTCATTTGGTGAGGTTAAAAAACCTGAAACTATCAACTACCGTACCTTTAAACCTGAGCGTGACGGCCTTTTCTGTGCACGTATTTTTGGTCCAGTAAAAGATTACGAATGTTTATGCGGTAAGTACAAGCGCCTTAAGCACCGTGGTGTAATTTGTGAAAAATGTGGCGTAGAAGTGACGCTAACTAAAGTCCGTCGTGAGCGTATGGGGCATATCGAATTGGCGAGCCCTGTCGCACATATATGGTTCTTAAAATCATTGCCGTCTCGTATCGGCTTAATGCTAGATATGACATTGCGCGACATCGAACGTGTACTTTATTTTGAAAGCTATGTGGTCACTGAGCCTGGCATGACGGATCTTGTTCAAGGACAATTGCTGAATGAAGAAGAGTACCTTGATTCGTTAGAAGAGCATGGCGATGATTTTGAAGCGAAAATGGGTGCAGAAGCTGTATTCGAATTGCTCAAGCAATTGGATGTTGACTCTGACGTAGCAGCAATGCGTGAAGAGTTACCGAGCGTCACCTCAGAGACAAAACGCAAAAAAATTACCAAGCGCCTAAAACTACTTGAATCTTTCCAGCAATCAGGTAACAAGCCCGAGTGGATGATTTTAACTGTATTACCAGTACTACCACCAGAGTTGCGTCCCTTGGTGCCACTAGACGGCGGGCGTTTTGCGACATCTGACCTAAACGATCTGTATCGCCGTGTGATTAACCGTAACAATCGTCTTAAGCGTCTTCTGGATTTAGCAGCGCCCGATATCATCGTACGTAACGAAAAGCGTATGCTACAAGAAGCTGTTGATGCCTTACTAGATAATGGTCGTCGTGGTCGTGCTATCACAGGCTCGAACAAGCGTCCTTTGAAATCGCTTGCTGATATGATTAAAGGTAAGCAAGGTCGTTTCCGTCAAAACCTACTGGGTAAGCGCGTTGATTATTCTGGTCGTTCAGTTATCACTGTTGGTCCAACGCTTAAATTACATCAGTGCGGTTTACCCAAAAAAATGGCATTGGAGCTGTTCAAGCCTTTCATTTACGGTAAATTAGAAGGCCGTGGATTGGCAACGACAATTAAAGCGGCTAAAAAGCTAGTGGAGCGTGAAGCGCCGGAAGTATGGGATGTACTAGACGAAGTTATTCGCGAACACCCTGTGTTGTTAAACCGTGCCCCTACACTTCACAGATTGGGTATTCAAGCATTTGAACCCACCTTAATTGAAGGTAAAGCGATTCAATTACATCCGTTGGTATGTGCTGCGTATAATGCTGACTTCGACGGTGACCAAATGGCCGTCCACGTACCATTAACCATCGAAGCACAGTTAGAAGCGCGTGCCTTGATGATGTCAACGAACAACATTCTCTCTCCCGCTAACGGTGAGCCGATTATCGTTCCTTCACAAGACGTTGTACTGGGGCTTTATTACTTAACTCGTGATCGTGTAAACGGTAAGGGTGAAGGTATGGTTTTCTCTAACCCAAATGAAGCAGAGAAAGCTTACCGCACCGAACGCGCTGAATTGCATGCACGTGTAAAAGTGCGTTTAACCCAGTATGAAATAAATGAAGAAGGTGAAAAAATTGCCAAGACCTCTATGGTAGATACTACCGTTGGTCGTGCAATATTTTCACTCGTACTGCCAAAGGGTTTGCCCTTTGATTTAATCAATCAACCCATGGGTAAGAAGCAAATTTCTAAGCTTTTGAATGCCTGTTATCGTACCCTGGGTTTGAAAGATACGGTTATTGCAGCTGACCAAATCATGTATACCGGTTTCCACTACGCTATGATTGCAGGTGCGTCAGTCGGTATTGACGACATGGTTATTCCTGCTGCGAAAAAAGACATTATCGAAGCAGCAGAAGCAGAAGTTGTAGAAATTCAAGAGCAGTTCCAGTCTGGTCTTGTCACCGCCGGTGAGCGTTACAACAAAGTTATCGATATTTGGTCTACCGCCAACGACAATGTCGCAAAAGCGATGATGGATAATCTTAAAACGGAGTCTGTTACTAACCGTGACGGTGAAGAAGAGCAGCAGCAAAGCTTTAACTCTGTTTACATGATGGCTGACTCCGGTGCTCGTGGTAGCCCTGCTCAGATTCGTCAGCTTGCGGGTATGCGTGGTTTGATGGCCAAGCCAGACGGCTCTATCATCGAGACACCAATTACCGCAAACTTCCGTGAAGGTCTAAACGTACTCCAGTACTTTATTTCTACTCACGGTGCGCGTAAAGGTCTAGCGGATACCGCTCTGAAAACCGCCAACTCGGGTTACTTAACTCGTCGTCTTGTCGACGTGGCGCAAGACCTAGTTATTATTAATGATGACTGTGGTACCTATGAAGGCGTGGAAATGACGCCTCTAATCGAAGGTGGAGACGTAGTTGAGCCGTTGAGAGAGCGTGTACTTGGTCGCGTTGTTTGTGAAGACGTCTTGAAGCCAGGTACTGACGAGGTGCTTGTTGAGCGTAATGTCATGCTTGATGAAAAGCTCGTTGACATGTTAGAAGAAAATAGTGTCGATAAAGTTAAAGTTCGCTCTGTTATTACTTGTGACAATGATCACGGTGTGTGTGCTAAGTGTTACGGTCGTGACCTAGCGCGTGGACACATGGTGGGATCAGGAGAAGCTGTGGGTGTTATTGCTGCTCAATCAATTGGTGAGCCTGGTACACAGTTAACCATGCGTACCTTCCACATCGGTGGGGCGGCCTCTAGAGCATCTGCAGAAAACAGTGTGCAAGTTAAGACATCAGGTACATTAAAACTTCACAATGAGAAGTTTGTACGTAATTCAGATAACAAGGTCGTGATTGTTTCGCGTTCTACTGAATTGACTGTTATTGACGACCAAGGCCGTGAAAAAGAGCGTTACAAAGTACCTTATGGTGCGATATTGACCGTCGACAACGGCGCAAGTATTAACGCTGGAGACGTTGTGGCGAATTGGGATCCGCATAGTCACCCAATTGTGACCGAACGCGCGTCTAAGATCACCTTCGCGGATGTCGATGACTCAAATACTGAAACACAACAAGATGAGTTAACAGGTTTAACGCGTATTGTTGTTAAGGATCTGAGTAAGTCTAACGTAAAAGAGCCCAAGCTCATTCTTGAAAGTGAAAACGGAACCTTACAGGAAATACGTTTACCTGCGTTTACCACCATTGAAGCTAAAGACGGTGTAGTCGCCAACGAAGGTGATGTACTGGCTCGTATTCCTCAAGAAAGCTCAAAAACACGAGACATTACCGGTGGTTTGCCTCGTGTTGCTGACTTGTTCGAAGCGCGTAAACCTAAAGAGCCTGCGATATTGGCAGAAATATCAGGTACGATCGGTTTCGGTAAAGAGACAAAAGGCAAACGTCGTTTAACGATTACACCTAAAGATGAAAGCGCAGCTAGACATGTGAGCTTGAATGCGAATGGTCAATACGAAGAGATGATCCCTAAATGGCGTCAACTCAATGTATTTGAAGGTGAAAACGTTGAAATTGGTGAAGTTATTTCAGATGGCCCAGAGTCTCCACATGATATTCTTCGCCTTCGTGGTGTGAGTGCCGTCGCCAATTATATTGTTAACGAAGTACAAGAAGTTTACCGTTTACAAGGTGTAAAAATTAACGATAAGCACATAGAAGTAGTGATCCGTCAAATGCTACGTAAATGTGTGATTCTTAACGCGGGCGATACTATGTTCCTTGAAGGGGAGCAGGTTGAAGTATCCAGTGTGAAAATTGCTAATCGTGAATTTGAAAAACAAGGTAAGATCCCAGCTACTTACGAAATTCAATTATTGGGTATTACAAAGGCCTCTTTGTCTACCGAATCGTTCATTTCAGCTGCGTCTTTCCAAGAGACTACGCGCGTACTTACCGAAGCTGCCGTGCAAGGCAAGGAAGACGATTTGCGTGGTCTGAAGGAAAATGTGATAGTGGGTCGCCTAATACCAGCAGGTACCGGTTTCTCTTATCATCAGAAGCGTTCAGAAAGAAAGCTAGCCGCTTTACAAGAGGAGTTGTCTGTTTCTGCTGAAGAAGCACAAGCTCAGCTTGCAGAAGCATTGAATGCCGGCGATAACGAAGAGTAGCTCCTCTTCAAAATCTATTTAAAAAAGCATGGTTTTACACCATGCTTTTTTTTTGATAACTACTTGGAATGGACTAGCACAACAAAAACATGATCAAAATCAAGTTTTACTAAAGGAAGGCCAAAGCTAAACGATAAACTTTGTAGGTGAGTACATTATCTTTATGGATGATGTTTGCTTTAGTATGGATTGCCATGTTCTCCCTTATTTATGGCGTTTGTCGTACTAGTAGCAAAATCCAAACGTGCTTGTCAGACTGTGTACTTAATGATTTGAAGTTTAATCGTTTGACCGAGCTACTAGAAGACAATAAAAATATAGCAAGGTTTAACCTTTAGTATGAACATCAAAACTCGTATTGCACTTGGTGGTGCATTTCTGGCTATTGTACCCGTATTACTCGGCAGTATCTTCATTGGGCAGTCTACAAGTGAGGTAGGGAAGAATGCACTCGAAGAGGATGCAAAGCAATCATTAATTGCGATTAGAGATGCAACAGCATCGCAGATTGCCCGATATATACAAGACATCAATCACAAGTCAGTCACGCTAGCAGAAAACTTGATGGTCGTTGATGCCGTGCAAGCCTTTAGTGAATCGTTTGCTAACTATAGCGCCAATAGGCAAGCACCCGAAGATCAGGCACAAAGTTTAGCAGCATTCTATACTAAACAGTTCAAAGCGAAATTTGATCTGCTTAATACAGTCACAGAGCTTGATATCAGTCCCCTATTGTCGGATTTGAGTGCCAATGCCAAGGCTCTTCAATACGATTTTATTGCAAATAACCCTCATCCTCTGGGAGAAAAACATCAATTAATTAGCCCGAAGAATAACGCCGACTATTCGTATTTACACGCTAAGTATCATCCAATTTTCAAGTCCTATTTAGAGAAATTTGGATTTTATGATCTGTTTTTGGTGGATCATAAAACCGGTGAAATAGTGTATTCAGTGTTTAAAGAACTTGATTATGCAACATCGTTAAAACACGGGCCTTATGCCAATACAGGAATAGCTCAATCCTTCAATATGGCTATACAGGATGGTGAAAAAGGCGTTACTCATATTACTGATTTGGCACCATATTTACCTAGCTACAATGCGCCTGCATCTTTTATTAGTACGCCAATTTTTAGTGGGAGTGAAATTGTCGGTGTGCTTATACTGCAAATGCCAGTTGACCAAATAAACGAAGTAATGACGCACTCTGGTAACTGGCAAGAGCGTGGACTAGGCTTATCTGGAGAAACATACTTGGTTGGCGACGATTACCTAATGCGTAGTAACGGGCGATTTTTGCTCGAAGACAAAAAAGCTTATCTTAGCCTCATGAAAAATGTCGGCTTGGGTGGTAATGTTATCGACACGATGGGCACCCAAGAGACATCAATAGGCCTTCAACCTGTTAAAACCAAGGGGACACAAGCAGCATTGTCAGGGCAGCTTGGTTTCGATATATTCGACGACTATAGAGGTGTTGAGGTGCTATCTGCGTATCGACCACTCGACATACCAGGGTTAAATTGGGTAGTAATGAGTGAAATTGATGCGAGTGAGGCCTTTGCTCCAGTCAAAGATTTGTCTGAAGCAACGGTGAATACAACAATCATTACCCTGCTCATAACTGGCTTTATCGGTCCTTTGGCCGCGTGGTTTTTAGCTAAATCCTTGGCGAAACCGATTGATAACCTGCGAACCGTTGTTGATTCTTTTTCAGAAGGTGACGGCGATCTTACGCAACGGATCAACGTTGAGGGTAAACATGAAATTTCAGAATTAGCAGCAGGCTTTAATGTATTTATCAGTAATTTAGACAACACTTTTTCAGATCTCATAAAGTCTGCCTTGCGTTTAGTCCCAATGTCTAAAGAGCTAGCAGACGGGAACGTAGCAATTGCTGAGTCAGCAAACGAACAGAATAGACAAATCAGTACTATGAGAACGCGTTTGTACGCGGCTGATGAATCCACTGCTTTAGTGAAATCAAGTGCTGAGCAAATTACTGAAAAAAGTGAAGATGCACGAATTAAAGTCAAAGATGGTGTTGTTGCTTTTGAGCACACCAGCAAGAAAGTGACGGAACTGGACACAATTATCGACGATACAGCAGTGTCGATTGATGCGCTCAAAAAAGAAAGCGATAACATTGTCACATTAATTGATGTTATCAGTAACATTGCTGATCAAACGAACCTACTTGCGCTCAATGCCGCCATTGAGGCGGCAAGAGCCGGGGAGGCAGGGCGTGGTTTCGCAGTCGTTGCAGATGAAGTAAGAGCCTTGGCTTCGCGCACTAGAAATTCGACCTTAGAGGTGTCTTCGATGGTGGAAGCGATTCAAAATGGTACGCGTGAAGTAGTGACAAAAATGGAGCAAGGCAGAGAAACTACCAAACAGTGCCAAGAAGAAATTATGATATCAAAGGAACAGCTATCACTCATCAACAGCACAATGGATGATATTAGCGGTAGTGTAGGAAGCATTACAGAAGCCATTGACGAACAAACTGAAAGCTTTAGTTTGGTATCACAAGACTTCGAAAGCCTTGACAGGTGCTTCCACGCATCTCAAGAGGCCAGTCAAATATCAGTTCAGGTCGGTATTGATATGGGCAAAATGAGTATGAAGTTACATGAAATGGTCAATCAATTTACCTTAAGCGACCAGTCATGGAATACGGACAAACGTTCGGGTACTCGCATCGATAAAGATATGATTAATCAAATCTTGCAAAGTTCAGAAAGCCAGACACAAGATGAAGACGATATCTTATTTTAAGGATAGAATTATACTGATTTAGCTCAGTACCATTCCGCCTGACCAAATTCATGCTTTTATTGGTCATTTCTTGACATACTACTTGATGATCTATAGTATTCCGCAACCCAAATTCGGCGTTCTTCTATTCATAGAAACCGCCACTTGGGATATCGAGCATAAAAAACATAAATTAATCAGTTGGTTATGTTTTTTAATAACCTCCCAATAAAAAACATTTATTGGGTATTTTAAGTTTACTCAGGAGCTAGTTAATGGCAACAGTTAACCAGTTAGTGCGTAAGCCTCGTAAAAAGCCGGTCGAGAAATCGAACGTTGCTGCTTTGCAAGCTTGCCCACAACGTCGTGGAGTATGTACTCGTGTATATACTACTACGCCTAAAAAGCCGAACTCTGCGCTACGTAAAGTATGCCGTGTTCGCTTAACAAACGGTTTTGAAGTGTCTTCATACATTGGTGGTGAAGGACACAACTTACAAGAGCACAGTGTAGTACTCATTCGCGGTGGTCGTGTAAAAGATTTACCAGGTGTTCGTTATCACACTGTTCGCGGTACATTGGACTGCGCTGGTGTTAGCGATCGTAAACAAGCCCGTTCTAAGTACGGCGCGAAAAGGCCCAAGTCTTAACGGTTCTCCGTTAGTAAGGCCAAACTATTTAATTTGAGTTTTGGGTTATCCCTGAATTCCACGGAGAATTAAGATGCCAAGAAGAAGAGTCGTAGGTCAACGTAAAATCCTACCCGATCCTAAGTTTGGATCAGAATTACTTGCAAAATTTATGAATGTCGTAATGCTCGACGGCAAGAAATCGACTGCCGAAAAGATCGTTTACGGTGCCCTTGATATTGTTGCTGAAAAATCTAGCAAATCGCACCTAGAAGTATTTGAAGATGCACTAGAGAACATCCGTCCAACCGTTGAGGTTAAATCTCGTCGCGTTGGTGGTTCTACTTACCAAGTTCCTGTAGAAGTTCGCCCTGTACGTCGTAATGCACTAGGCATGCGTTGGTTAGTAGAAGCGGCACGTAAGCGTGGTGAAAAGTCTATGGCACAGAGACTGGCAGCCGAAATGTTAGATGCGCAAGAAAACAAAGGTAGTGCGGTTAAGAAACGTGAAGACGTTCACCGTATGGCTGAAGCTAACAAAGCTTTTGCTCATTATCGTTGGTAATCTGACACTTAGTCATAAAGTTGTAACAGTCTGTCTTTATAAGACAGGCTGTTTTCTTAATTAAGGGATAAGGATTTTTTAGTCTTTAAGCCTTAATTAAGCGTAAGCTTCAATAACGAAAAACTGTATCTGAAAAATAACAATACAAATAAGGTAAACAAAGTTAATGCCGCGCAAAACACCCATTCAACGTTACCGTAACATCGGTATTGTCGCTCATGTCGATGCGGGTAAAACGACCACCACAGAACGTGTATTGTTTTACACGGGTATTTCACACAAAATTGGTGAAGTACATGATGGTGCAGCAACAATGGATTGGATGGAGCAGGAGCAAGAGCGGGGCATTACCATCACATCAGCCGCTACCACTTGCTTTTGGTCTGGCATGCAGCAGCAATTTGAACAGCATCGCATTAATATTATCGACACCCCTGGGCACGTAGACTTTACTATCGAGGTAGAGCGCTCGCTTCGAGTGCTAGATGGCGCAGTGGTCGTGTTTTGTGGCTCATCTGGTGTCGAGCCACAATCTGAAACGGTGTGGCGTCAAGCAGACAAATACGAAGTCCCCAGGATGGTATTCGTAAACAAGATGGATCGTGCCGGCGCAGATTTTGAACGTGTTGTCGAGCAAATACGCAAGCGCTTGGGCGCCACTTGTGTGCCTATTCAAATTAATGTTGGGGCAGAAGAAACCTTCACCGGTGTCATTGATCTTATTAAGATGAAATACATCAACTGGAATGAGGCAGATAAAGGTACATCGTTTACTTATGAAGATATTCCTGCTGAATATCTAGAAAAAGCTGAATTGTACCGAAACGAGATGGTTGAAGCCGCCGCTGAAGCGAATGACGAGCTAATGGACAAATACCTCGGCGGCGATGAGCTCAGTGAGGATGAGATTAAGCAAGGTCTACGTATCCGAACACTAAATAATGAAATTGTCTTGGCGACCTGTGGTTCTGCATTTAAAAACAAAGGTGTGCAAGCTGTGCTTGACGCCGTTGTTGAGTATTTGCCTTCACCGACTGAAGTAAAGGCAATTACAGGTGTGTTAGACGATGGTAAAGAGACTGAAGCGCAGCGTCATTCAGATGATGATGAACCGTTTTCAGCATTGGCGTTTAAGATTGCCACCGACCCCTTTGTAGGGTCGCTCACGTTTTTCCGCGTGTACTCAGGTGTTATCAAAACGGGTGATGCAGTGTTCAATCCTATCAAAGGAAAAAAAGAGCGGATTGGGCGACTTGTGCAAATGCATGCGAATGACCGTGAAGAGTTAAAAGAAGTAAGAGCTGGTGATATCGCTGCTGCGATTGGCCTAAAAGATGTCACCACGGGTGAAACACTTTGTGACCCTAATAGTGTGATTACGCTCGAAAAAATGGATTTTCCGGATCCGGTAATTTCTATTGCAGTTGAGCCAAAGTCTCAAGCCGATCAGGAAAAAATGGGTGTTGCCTTAGGTAAGCTTGCAGCCGAAGACCCCTCTTTCAAAGTGCACACAGATGACGAAACTGGCCAGACAATTATTTCTGGTATGGGCGAGTTGCATTTGGACATTATTGTTGATCGCATGAAACGCGAATTCAATGTTTCGTGTAATGTTGGTAACCCTCAAGTGGCATATCGTGAAACTATTCGCAAAGGCGTCGAAGTAGAAGGAAAATTTGTTCGTCAGTCCGGTGGTAGAGGTCAGTTTGGGCATGTTTGGTTGCGAATGGAGCCGCTTGACGAAGGAGAAGGTTTCCAATTTGAAAACGAAATTGTGGGTGGCGTAGTACCAAAAGAATTTATTCCTGCGGTTGAAAAAGGTTGTGAAGAACAGATGTTAAATGGTGTTCTCGCAGGCTACCCAATGCTGGATGTGAAAGTAACTTTATTTGATGGTTCTTTCCACGATGTTGACTCTTCGGAAATGGCGTTTAAAATTGCTGCTTCCATGGGGTTCAAAGATGGAGCGGCGAAAGCTGATCCGGTGTTACTTGAACCAATGATGAAGGTTGAAGTAACCACTCCTGAAGACTGGATGGGTGATGTAGTTGGTGACCTAAATCGACGTCGAGGGATGATAGAAGGTATGGAAGATGGTGTAGCAGGCATTAAGATTGTGCGTGCAAAAGTACCACTTTCAGAGATGTTTGGATATGCCACCGCTTTACGTTCTGCAACGCAAGGTCGGGCGTCATACTCAATGGAATTTTTTAATTACGCAGAAGCGCCCAATAATGTCGCTAGCGCCATTATTGATTCGCGTGTGTAACTATTTATTTTGATTCGGTCCGGTCTAATGTTGGAACGGGCGTTAAACTTAGGAAATTATAGCAATGGCAAAAGAAAAGTTTGAACGTACGAAACCGCACGTAAACGTAGGTACAATTGGCCACGTTGACCACGGTAAAACGACGTTAACAGCAGCAATCACTACAGTTCTAGCAAAGACTTATGGCGGTTCTGCACAAGCATTCGACCAAATCGATAACGCACCAGAAGAGCGTGAGCGTGGTATCACTATCGCGACGTCACACGTAGAATATGACACGCCTACGCGTCACTACGCACACGTAGACTGCCCAGGACACGCTGACTATGTTAAAAACATGATCACCGGTGCGGCACAAATGGACGGCGCTATCCTAGTAGTTGCGGCGACAGATGGTCCAATGCCACAAACACGTGAGCACATTCTATTGGGTCGTCAGGTAGGCGTACCTTATATCATCGTATTCATGAACAAATGTGACATGGTAGATGATGAAGAGTTGCTAGAATTAGTAGAAATGGAAGTACGTGAATTACTTTCAGAATATGAATTCCCAGGTGATGACTTGCCAGTTATCCAAGGCTCAGCACTTAAAGCACTAGAAGGTGATGAAGCGTGGGAAGCAAAAATCATCGAACTAGGTGAAGCTTTAGACTCTTACATTCCAGAGCCAGAGCGTGATATCGACAAGCCATTCATCTTACCGATTGAAGACGTATTCTCAATCTCAGGTCGTGGTACGGTTGTTACTGGTCGTGTAGAGCAGGGTATCATCAAGGTAGGTGAAGAAGTTGAAATTGTAGGTATTAAAGAAACGACTACAACGACTTGTACTGGTGTAGAGATGTTCCGTAAATTGCTAGACGAAGGTCGCGCAGGTGAGAACGTAGGTGTACTACTTCGTGGTACTAAGCGTGATGAAGTTGAGCGTGGACAAGTATTGTCTAAGCCTGGTTCAATCAACCCACACACTAAGTTTGAAGCAGAAGTCTATGTACTAAGCAAAGACGAAGGTGGTCGTCACACGCCATTCTTTAAAGGCTATCGTCCACAGTTCTACTTCCGTACAACAGACGTAACAGGTGCGGTAGAATTGCCAGAAGGCGTAGAAATGGTTATGCCTGGCGACAACTTGAAGTTTGTTGTTGAACTAATTGCTCCAATCGCGATGGATGAAGGTTTACGCTTCGCTATCCGTGAAGGTGGTCGCACAGTAGGTGCGGGTGTTGTAGCAAAAATCCTAGACTAATCGTTTAGGCGCACAATACATCGAATATGAGGCCAGCATTTGCTGGCCTTTTTCATATCTCGAATTTGAAATACCTCACTCATCTTTTATGTGAAAAGTACTGCTCTACGAGTTGTTCGTGAATATCAGCCAAATCTATCTGTAGTTCATCAATGTATAAGTGCGAAGCCGTCCCTTTCAAAGACTTGATATCTTGAGCGAGTAAATCATCAATACTATGTTGAATACGCGCATTCATTTCCTTGTTGTTGGGTAGATTTTCATTTAGTTTTTGTATGCTCGTTAAACAAAACAATACCGAGCGCGGAAAGCACTTATCATGAAGCATAAATTCCATTACTTGCGTGGGTTTGACTCGCACGGCCATATGCTGTCGATACATTTGATAAGCAGATAGAGATCTCAGCACACTGATCCATTGTATATTTTCATAAGCGATACTCTTTTCAGGATCTGCGTGTAAAGATGCCGAGCGCACGTCAATAATACGTGTTGTCATGTCGGCACGTTCTAGGTATGAACCAAAGCGCCAGAACAGGTACCCCATATCCTGATACATACTGGCTTCGAGAATACCTACAATTTTGACCGTTTGGTTTATGACGGATTTTAAGGCAGCAAATCTCCCTCTTTTACTTACAAATGTCGATTTATGCTCATTCAGCGATAAGTTAAGTTGATTGATGGCCTCCCACATTTCACGAGGGACGACGTCGCGTACGGTTCGGCAGTTATCTCTCGCCATTTTTATTGAATTGATAATCGAAGAGGGGTTATCTTCGCCAATTGTGAGAAACTCAATCACACTTTGTTCGTTAAAGTTGATGTGATCTTTTATGTAGGTTTCTCTGCTACCAATAATGTCTATAAGCGGTTCCCACCCTGGCGATATGCCTTTTGGAAGATCCATTAAGGTATGATTATTCACATTGACTAAGCGGGCAACATTTTCCGCTCGCTCAATGTAACGAGCTGTCCAATATAGTGTCTCTGCTACTCTAGATAACATTTTATACTCCTATTCCACTATCCATGTGTCTTTACTTCCGCCACCTTGAGAAGAGTTGACAACGAGTGAACCTTTTACCATTGCGACTCGGGTTAAGCCCCCTGTGGTTACGTATGTTGAATCCCCAGACGACAAGATAAATGGTCGCAAATCAACGTGACGACCTTCGAGACTATCGTTAACCAATGTTGGGACAGTAGACAGGCTCAATGTAGGTTGAGCAATCCAGTTTCGTGGATCGGCTTTTATTTGTGCTAGGCACTTCTCCCGCTCTTCCACGCTTGCTTTGGGGCCAATGAGCAAACCATAGCCACCTGATTCATTTGCCGGTTTAACTACCAACTTGTCAATGTTTGCTTCTACGTAGCTGAAGTCTTTTTTATCGTAACAGCGATATGTTTCTACATTGGGAAGTAAGATCTCTTCGCCAAGGTAATACTTAATAATATCAGGCACATAGGTGTATACAACTTTGTCATCAGCTACGCCTGCGCCGGGGGCATTGACTAATGCGACGTTGCCTTTTTTCCATGCTCGCACGAGTCCAGGTACACCCAACATTGAATCAGGGTGGAAGGCTTCGGGATCTAAGAAAAGGTCGTCTATTCTGCGGTAAATGACATCCACTCGACGGCGCCCTTCAACCGTTCTCATAAATACGACATCATCGTCATCGACAAATAGATCAGAGCCTTCAACCAATTCACAGCCCATTTCTTGTGCCAAATAACAGTGTTCAAAATATGCGGAGTTGTAGATACCCGGAGTAAGCACCACTACCTCGGGTGTGTCGCCCGGTCTTGGCGACATACTAGATAGCATGTCAAATAGCTGAGATGGATAATCAGATACCGGTTGGATATCCATTTTTTCAAACATCTCAGGGAATACACGTTTAATAACGGAACGATTTTCAAGCATGTAAGACACACCCGAGGGTACACGTAAATTATCTTCCAACACATACATTGTGCCGTCCTTATCTCTGACCAAATCCGAACCACAAATATGTGCCCAAATGTTGTGTGGAGGACTTACCCCGATGCATTGTTCTCGAAAGTTGACGGATTTCGCTATTAGCTCGGCGGGAAACACTTTATCTTTTACTATGGATTGCTTGTGATACAAATCATCAATAAACATATTGAGTGCTTGAACCCTTTGTACCAAACCTTTTTCTACGGCTTGCCATTCATTTTTGCTGATTAACCGTGGCACAATATCAATTGGCCATGACCGGTCAATAGAACTCCCATCGCCATACACGGTGAAAGTGATACCCATTTCTTTCACCGCGAGTTCAGCAGACTCCTGTGCGAGCTTGCGCTCGACACCATGCATCTTAGACAAATAATCGACTAAGGGCTCCGCATATTTTCTGGGAAGGCCTTCACTAGTGATGAGTTCGTCGAAAAAGCGGTCTTCCTTGTAAAAACTCATATTGCTTGCTCCAATCGTTTCATGTCGACGGCGACATCTAAAGTTTGTGTTCCACCACCGTACATCACGCCTTTGATTGGTGTGATGTCGGCAAAATCTCGGCCTGTAGCAAGAGTGACGTGCTGGTCACTCGGTTGTAGGTTATTTGTTGGGTCGTATTCTATCCAGCCTGCACTAGGAACAAATACAGAAATCCACGCATGAGTCGCGTCTGCACCTTCAAGCTTTTCTTGTCCCGGAGGTGGGATAGTTTCTATGTATCCACTTACATACTTTGCCGCTAAACCTAGGCTACGAATACATGCTAATGTGAAATGAGCAAAGTCTTGACATACTCCTCGCTTGTGGGCGAACACAGTCGAAATCGGCGTACTAATTGTGGAAAAGCTGGCATCAAAGGTAAATTCGTCGAAAATGCGATTTATGAGATGTTGGCACCCATCCAAAATAGGCATACCACTTGAAAAAGACTGCATAGCATACTCTCGCATCTCTGGGCTCGGCTGAGTAAGTGGTGTCGGAAGAGCAAACAGAGCTGCTTTGGTCGCATCTGGATCCCTAGGCTTAGCTAAAGAGTCTCTGACTTTTTCCCAAGGAATCTGAAAGCTTAAAGAGCCTTGCTGTGAACTGGGTAATATTTCTACTTCACTTGTTGCGACTACCTTCATTTCTTTGTGGGATGAGAACAATTCAAACACGGTCACTTTATTGTCGAAGTGATCATCGAAACTATCCTGAAAAGCTGGCTTGGGGAAAACTTCTATGCGACTGTTTAGGCAGTTTTGTTGACCAGTATGTTGTGGTGATAGACGCGCATGGTTTTGGGAGAGACTAACCGCTTCCGAGTACCTGTAAGTCGTGATGTGACGAATACTATACTTCACTTTTTTTCTCCTGCGCAGAGGGAAGATCTGACCAAGCGAGTTTACTAGCCGGTTGAGTATGAGAAAAATAGCGTGTTTGCAAGCGCTCTCTGTACTGCGTAAGCGTAGTAGATATCGAGAGCAATAGGCTGGATAAAGCTTCGCGTTTATTGTTTGTTACCTTTGCTAACTCAGCTGGCTCTGCAAGCGCGCAAAGCGTTTTTAACTGCAAGAGTAATTTAGTGGCAGTGGTTAAAAAACCGGGGCGTTTATGGCTGGGCAAATGTTCTGACAGGCATAGCAGTTGCTCCAATTGATAGGCAAGAGAACGCGGGTATTCCGCGTCGACAAGTAACAATTCAATGCCTGTTTCTATGCTGTGTTTTATGCGGTATCGCCTTCGGTGCGTAACAGCGCTGACTTGCGTCAACAGCACAGCATCCAGTGCACCAATTTGCTCTCTTTCTTCTGGCGCATCAGTTAACATGGTATGCATTGTCGCCGTTAGCTGCTTACTGCGCTCTAAACGGCGACCGATATCTAGCATAAAAGCACCACTATTAAGTGCTAAACTATCTATGATTGAGCCATTAAACGCCATTATTTGTGCAATAATGCCGTCCAGTAAGCTCTGAAGTTGATGTAAGGGCGCGTCTTTTTTTAGTTTCTTCATTGCTTGATGCAAGGTTTGTAACATGTCGATAATGCGCAGGGAATCATACGACAACAATTCCTGAATTTGTTTAGCGCTGGACAAAACTAAAGCAATGGTATTGTCCAACACGTTTTGACCATTTTCTCCCGCCATACATTGCCAAACAACGAGTTTATGAGATATTGGAGCGGCTACAGGTTGCTCGCTCGATTGGCGATTGTATGGATAAACCAGAGCTTGTGAGATAATGCCACGCTGGAATAGCGCTAATGAGCGAGAATTGCGCTCGTCTGGATAAAGGGCTTCTTCGGTAAATCTGTCCATATAAACGCGTAATAGACGAACAACACTTTCACAACGCTCTAAACCACAGCCAAGCCAAAAAAGGTTTTCTGCCGCGCGACTGGGTATTAGCCCTTCGATGAGTGCGATGTCCTCACCTGCGTCGGGAAGGTTTAATTTTGGCAATACCGCACTTTCATGAGGACCAACTGCGGGCACCCAAGTATCTTTTATTGCACATGTATCCCCTTGAACAGCATTGATGGTTTTGCAAAGGGCGGCTGGCATGACGGTGACTTGCTGACCATCCCAAAAAGCGAAACATCGAAAATAAAATTTTTGAGGGGCTAAACTGGCTTTATCCCAAAAGGGCGCAACGGAATAGTTGGGGCTGCGTTGCCAAAATAACGTGCTTTCAGGGTGCTCAGTTTGTGGTAGTTGCTCCATTTTCCAACGGGGATCGGTGTAGTGTTTTACCTCGTACTGTTCTTGTTGCGTGAGCGGTATTGAGTTGTATGGCAATATTTCGAGTTGCGGTAATATTAGTGACTCATTTAACCAGTGTTGAGCAATTGCTGGAATCGCTTCGTGCACAGACGGGATTTGCAGCATACTTGTGCCTGGGCCATTGATTAGCATTACCGAGCCCGCGCGCACAGCCATGAATAACCCAGGGACACCAATATCTGAATACTGAGGTTGCTCTAGGGAATCCAACAAATGATCGGGTATCCACCGAATAATGACATCTACTTTGCGTAAACCATCCAAGGCTTTAATCCAAACTGCGCCTTCTCGAACAGTCAAATCGGCACTTCTAGCCAAAATCATGTCCATAAATGTTGCTAAATAGGCCTGTTCGGGGTAGTCGTCACTGTCTGGCCCCTCAGTCAAAATGACGATACGAGGCGCGCGATTTTCGGTCACGACTTGACTGAGGCTTTGCTGAATATGTTTAAAGAAAATAGCAATGCGTTCAATGCCTAATTCAGCAAACTCTTCACTCATTACCCGCCTTGAGACAATTCTATTCTCTAGTTGCACGCCCAAGCCGCGCGGAAACTGGAAGTGGTCTTTTACAATTGTGAATTGACCATTGGCTTCCTTCGCTATGTCAAATGCAGCCAAAAGCATGGGAGACAAATTAAATTGAGAGGCTTCAGGCAAATAAGCTGGGTGCGCCATCAGATGTCTTGGTGCAATTAAGCCATCAGATATTAAACTTTGTTGACCATGCAAATCGGCTAAAATTCGCTGGAGTAACCGCATCCGTTGTCTTACACCAGAGGACAGTGTATGCCACTCTTCAAGACTGGCTAAGTAAGGGATGGGATCCAGCTGCCAACTCATGACATCAGTCGACGTGTTGTATCCACTGGTACGCAGTAAGCGTCTAATTTCTTGTGCGCGATTGGCAATGTCGTCTTTTGATAATTGGCTGAGACGAGAAAAAACGGTGTCCGACTGACCTTCTTGTCCGGAACGTTGGTAGTCCAATACCCATTGTGGAAAATTAGTGGTGTGGGTGTTTGGCATCGGTTTTCCTAGCTGATAGTTCTGCGCATATCCAGAGTATGCGGATAATCAGGATTAGCGGGTTCAGGAGCGGGTATATCAAAATTACTTCGATTATTCTGGTTCGTCATGTATTTTGATATATCCATACTTTCAGTCACTCTAGGCGGTGTATGTCCGTGAGACCAAAAACGCGCAATTCTGCGCCCTTCGGCTTCATAACTGTTGATCGGGAATTGCTCGAAACTGCGTCCTCCAGGGTGGCTAACATGATAGGTGAAGCCACCAATCGATCGTCCTGACCAAGTATCGTAAACATCAAATACAAGCGGTGCATGAACCCCAATTGTCGGGTGTAACGCTGAGGGCGGTTGCCAAGCTCGAAAGCGTATCCCTGCTACCCATTCCCCAGGAGTTTCGCATTCATGCAAAGGCACTCGGCGGCCATTGCAGCTTATGACGTATCTATCAGAACTCAAATTACTTACTTTTAGCTGCACGCGTTCTAAGGAAGAATCTACATAGCGAGAGGTGCCGGACTGAGTGGCTTCTTCGCCCAATACATGCCAAGGTTCGATTGCTGAGAAAAGCTGTAATTGCAAATCACCGACCTTGTGAGAACCGAGAATAGGAAAGCGGAAGGTAAAAAATGGTGCTAACCAATCAAATTTGAAATCAATACCGTGCAAACGCAAATCTTCACATACCTCTTGCATATCTTGTTTTACGAAATACGGTAGCAGGAATTTATCATGTAGCCGCGTCCCCCAACGAACCAGCTTACCACTGTATGGTTGCTTCCAAAAACGCACAACTAAGGCCCGTAACAGCAACATTTGAACCATGCTCATTTGGGCATGAGGAGGCATTTCAAAGCCTCTAAATTCCACCAACCCCAGTCTGCCTGACGCTGAGTCAGGGTTATAAAGCTTATCTATGCAAAATTCTGAACGATGGGTATTCCCTGTTAAATCGGTCAATAGATGACGCAGTAAACGATCGATTAGCCAAGGCTCGGGTACCTCTCCTTCTGGAAATTGAGAAAATGCAATTTCGAGTTCATACAAGCGTTCGTCTCTTGCTTCATCAACTCTGGGCGCTTGGCTCGTTGGGCCAATAAATGTACCCGCAAATAAATACGATAAGCCTGGGTGATGTTGCCAAAACGTTATAAAGCTTCTTAATAGATCAGGCCGACGTAAAAAGGGACTATCAGTAGTATTGGCTGCGCCCAGTGTGACGTGGTTGCCTCCCCCTGTGCCAGTTTGTCTGCCGTCAACCATAAATTTTTGTGTAGCAAGACGGCACTCTCTAGCTAGAGTGTACAAGGTCTGTGTTCTATTAAGTAAGGTAGACCAATCTGATGAGGGATGTATGTTCACTTCGATTACGCCAGGGTCAGGCGTTACAGCAAATTTATCTATTCTACTGTCTTGAGGAGGTGTATATCCTTCAATAATGACGGGTGTATTTAGGCTTTTCGCAGTTTTTTCAATCATACCCAGTAGCAAAGCATAGTGTTCAAAGTAGCTCAAAGGAGGCATGAATACATGCAAATTTCCATCGCGTACTTCGATTGCTAAGGCGGTGAGTATTGTGTTTTCGGATACATAAGCTTTTGTGTTTGGTACTTCGGAGAATGTCGTAGGGATATCACTCGGATCCCTTTCGTAAAGAGGAGCAGGGCTACCAATACTGTCTAAGGGTAATCGATAACCAATGGGTGATTCACCCGGTAG
Organism: Agaribacter flavus; assembly: GCF_042646125.1. Taxonomy (NCBI): domain Bacteria; kingdom Pseudomonadati; phylum Pseudomonadota; class Gammaproteobacteria; order Alteromonadales; family Alteromonadaceae; genus Agaribacter; species Agaribacter flavus. Next base: position 51,103 of record NZ_JBHRSW010000018.1, on the reverse strand, counting down.
TAAAAAGCAGTATTTACGCTTAAATTGCCACTGGCAGCTTTGCCAGCCTCCAAATACCTGATCAAACGTAATCGGTAGTATATAACCTACCGGCTTCTCTATGCCACGCTCCATTTTTGCCAGAAATCCTTGCCTACTCATGGCATGCAGGAGTTCCGGTGAATCAGGGCTTGGCTCAATGGGGAGCTGTGCTTCTTGCCACATGTGATAAAGAATGTCTTCGTATGCGCAAGTGATAACTTCTTTGGGGAGGCCTAAATTATGTGTGAGTGTTTCAATAAATGTTTTTGCTTGCGACGTATCTGTAATGCCTTGAACAGTTGGCGAGGCAAGTAGATTGTGGGTTTGCCAAAGCGGTTCACCGTCTTTGCGCCAATATGCTGCATATTGCCATCTAGGTAGCGGTTCACCTGGATACCACTTGCCTTGTCCGTAGTGCTTAAACGCGCCTGTTGTAAATGTATCAATCAACTTGTCGAAGAGATTGTGAGCGAGTTTGCGCTTGTCTGCACCGTCGGCGGCGGTATTCCATTGCTCGCTTTCCATATCATCGATAGAGATAAACGTAGGTTCGCCGCCCATGGTTAATTTGATATCTTCTGCACTAAGCACACCATCAAGGTTTTGACCTAAATCATTGATATTTGTCCACTGTTCATCTGTATAGGGTTTGGTGCTGCGCGGTGGTTCATTAATACGAATCACTTGATTGCTAAAACTAAAAGTCGAGTCGCATTTATCTATTGCACCTGAAACAGGTGCGGCGGAGCCTGGTTCTGGCGTACAAGCCAGCGGAATGTGTCCTTCCCCAGCAAACAGGCCAGAAGTAGGATCAAGGCCAATCCATCCTGCACCTGGAATATAGACTTCGCACCATGCATGTAAGTCAGTAAAGTCTTGCTCCGGTCCACTGGGGCCATCAAGGGATTTTTCGTCAGCGGCAAGTTGCACTAAGTAACCTGAGACAAAGCGGGCGGCTAAACCTAGATTCCTGAACAACTGTACGAGTAGCCAAGATGAATCTCGGCAAGAACCCGATTTTTTGCTTAGGGTTTCTGCCACTGTTTGTACGCCTGGCTCCATGCGAATACCATATTCGATCAAATTTGCTACCACTTGATTGACTGAAACCAAGAAATCTACGGTGCCTATTTCCTTGTCAGTGTTGACTTGCTTGATTAATTCTATTAAGTCAGAACAGGCTGGTTCTTTTTCTAAATAAGGTATCAAGTCACTTTGTAGCGATTTGTCGTAAGTAAACGGGAAAGTCTCTGCATATTCTTCAAGAAAGAAGTCAAAAGGATTAATAACGGTAAGATCCGCCACGACATCCACGGTAAAAGAGAATTTATTGGTTGGTTCTGGAAACACCACTCGCGCAAGATAATTCCCAAAGGGATCTTGTTGCCAATTTATGAAGTGGTTTTCGGGATAAATTTTAAGGGAGTAACTGTTTACTGGCGTGCGAGTATGAGGAGCTGGGCGCAGGCGAAAAACGTGAGGCCCCATATTGATGTGTTTGTCGTAATTGTATTCTGTGTGGTGCGTAATACCGACCGTTATCGTCATCGCTGCCTCTCCTTGGGGCATAAGCATGCTGAAGTGTTAGTAGAATAGATTATCACTTTTCTTTAATTCTCATAGCCTTATGTACATAAAACGCAACAAATATTTGTTTTCTTGGGACTAAGTCTACTATTGAGTCGATCATCAGCAAATTTAATACCAGTGGCGCTTAGCGTTGGTTGAATCACTCTAACTACTGCCTTTAGAAAAGATTATCCTCACTTTCTCGGCCAGTGCTTCACCGAGCAATTTGTGAGATTCACGATGCCAATGTATTCCGTCTATTTCAGAAGGTTCAATAAGTGCAGAAGCATTGTAATACTCACATGACAGTTCTTTTGCGTTCTGCTTAAAAAATTTTGGAAGCTTGGCAGACTTATTCTCACCGCCTTCAAGCATGTTTGCATAGTAACCTGTCTCGATAATTCGCGGTGGGCATACCATCAGCACTTGCGTTTTTTTGCCCCCACTACCTCTAAAATTAAGCGCTTCTTCTGCGAGTACTCGCACGCCGTAAGCAATATCGTGGGCATTGAGTGAAAATCTTGCTTTGAGATCATTTGTGCCTAACAAGATTATTAGCAGATCTGGTTGATGTGATTCAAGGCAAGGGACAAGGTAGCGCAAACCGTTCTTGTGTTTCTCGAACGGGTCATCATGAATACTCGTTCGACCAGACTGCCCCTCTGCAATTATTTCATAGTTTTCACCTAGTTGTTTTTGCATGATACCTGTCCAGCGCTCGCCGTTGGGATATCGCTGATCTTTCCCAGGCACCGCCCCCCAAGTATTTGAATCACCAAAACATAAAATTGTCTTCAACTTTACTACTCCACACAACGCGATAATGACTGTTTTATGAACATATCATACTGAAAGCAATATTTATTTACATTACACTAACTAGAACAAACAGCCTCTAAACTCTGGAACAACTTCAGAGAGGTGCGCGGGTTTACATCTTGTACAAGGAAAAACAAGCATGAATAAAGAAATAGAAAAGTGTTTAAAAGGTGAGTTGTTCAATACATCAGATCCAGAAATATTAGATATCATTCACAACGCGCGAGCAATGACTCGTGAGTACAACAGTTTGAGCAGTCGAGATAGCTCAGCAAAGCAAGAAATATTGAAGGCGCTGTTGGGGCGAGTAGGTGAAAATGTCAATATAGATACGCCATTTTATTGTGACTATGGAAAGCATACTTTTGTCGGCAATAATGTCATTATTAACATTAACTGTACCTTTGTTGATTGCAATACGATTACTATTGGCAACGACGTATTAATTGCCTCAAATGTACAGATTTATACTGCAACTCACCCCGTTACTGCGCAGGAGCGACTGGTGGACAATTGGCAGCAAGGCGATAGCCATCCTTACTTTAGAACTTTTGCTCAAGCCGTCTTAATTGCTGACAAAGTTTGGATCGGGGGAGGGGTTATCATTTTGCCAGGTGTTCATATTGGCGAAGGTGCAGTGATTGGTGCGGGAAGTGTGGTTACCAAAGATATTCCTGCATATTCTGTTGCCTATGGCAATCCGGCAAGAGTTGTTCGGCAACTTACACCCTAAAGCTGGATTTTACTCACCAGTAAATTACACACTAGAATCTGCTTATGGAGGCACCTTTGCTGTTTAATTTTTGTCGCAATTCTTCGTTCTCCTACTTGCGCTACGCTTTGCTTTTAAGCTGTATTGCCCAAGCAATTTTTAATACAAAGATAGTGTATGCAGCTCAATTGCGAGTGGATGTTACAAGTGAGGTGAGACCAAAAGTATTGTTCGTTTATCCCGTTGAAAAAGGTTTTCCTTTTTGGGATTCTCAAGTTGATTACGCATCAGCAGTCAGTGAGGCATTGGGCTTTGAACTTGAAGTAGCATACGCACCAAAAGAATACCGCAATCGCTTTGCTGCGCTTTCATTTATAAAGGAGCGCGTAGCCTCGAGCAAAAAAAAGCCTAACTTACTGATTACTTCTTTTTGGCTTGGTTCAGAATTTGACATACTCACTTATTTGGAAGAACAAAAAATTTACGGAATATCGATTAATTCTGATATTTCACAAGAGCAGTATGCGCGCTTAGGTCGCCCAAGAGAACAATTTACGTATTGGTTGGCTAGCCTTTCCCCCAATGACACTTTGGCCGGGAAACAGCTTGCTGAGGCAATTTTGTCTCATGTTAAAACAAAAAACTGCCCGCTTGTAAGCTGCGAAATTAACGTGTTTGCGATTACCGGTCTACGCTACTCTGCTGTTAGTATTCAGCGCGCCACCGGTTTACACGAAGCGCTTGCGAATGAGCCTCAAAGTAAACTTCTCAATTTAGTCTACGGGAAATGGGATCGCCAAGTAGTGCGCGGTATGACTGAGGCTATCATACAAAGACACGATAAGATTGATGCCTTTTGGGTTGCGAGTGACGTTATGGCTTACGGCATTTTCGATCGACTAAATGAATTGGGGATCGAGCTTGACCCCGCCACAGTTGTGGGTGGAATAGATTGGTCGCCGTATAGCGTTGAGCTGATTGAAAACGGTACAATGACGATGAGTCTTGGCGGACACTTTTTAGAAGGCGGCTGGGCAATTACCTTGTTCTTTGATTATTTGAATGGACGAGACTTTGAGCAGGAAACGGGAAGCGTTATTAAAACAAGTATGAGCTTGTTAAATGCTAATAATGTAAAAGAGGTAGGTCAGTTTTTATCGAATCCGCAGTGGTCGCCAGAGCAATTGCGCGCTTATAGCAAATTTTTAAACCCAAAGCGTGTTAAATACAATATGGATCCGCAATTGATAATTAGCGACCAAATAAATGCGCTTAAAAATGCAAAACTGAATTGGGGCCATGAGCCCCAGTAAATAAAGCTACAACATATCACAACAGGTCATCTAGTACCCGCAGAGTGCGCCATGTTAACTTGCAAATCTGTGAGTTCGAGAGTTTCACCATTGCGCCATTCTATCAAAGCTGATTTGACACCAGTTTCTTTACCGAGTCCGAAATGTACTTTGTTTAGTAAGCTTTGAGAAAAAGACTCACCCGCCGAGCCAATGCGTTTTTGATACACCCTGCCTTTGTTTGTTGTTACTTTTACGCTTGCTGAGTAGGGGTCTACCTTGTCCTTGGGGCTATAGTTCACATCGACTAAAATATAGTTGTTGTCATTCTTCGTTGTGTTTTTATACAGGTGCCAACGACCTTCTTCCTCGCTACCATTTAACATATCGAGGCGTCCGTCTTGGTCAAAATCAAAGGCTTGTCCCATATCGCCATGACCTGGATCATCGGTGTGATAGGCACCATGCTGTGTCGTGATTTCAAAGCGGTTTTCGCCAGTATTGATCAGTACTAAATCAGCAATGCGCTGTTTTAAAAAACCATATCGGTACAAAAATATATCTTCGTATCCATCATTGTTTAAGTCACCGTGAGTGACCCCCCAATGATCCCCACCAGGTGGAATATTCCAGTCATCAGATGCATCGACAAAATAGCCCCCCTTATTTAGCAGCAATACGTCTTTTTCATTTCTGTAATTGGGTTGCCAATCATGCTCCACACTTTTTACACCAATTAAAGAAAAGGAAATCGTCCAAAAAACATTTTGCTTTCTCACCCATTCTGCTTTCCATTTGCCATTACCAAGATAACCGATGTACATACCATTTTGCTCGCGCTTATCTGGCCAGCCTTTTGCCATATCTGGTGAAATATTAAGGAAACGCTCAGCCGTTTTCATTTCTTCAGGGCGTTGACGTGGTTGAAAGCCCTTTGCATTGACGACTTTTCGATCTTTGTTTTCACCTAAGAATATTGCCCAACCACCGTCGTATAAGCGGTATACTAATTCCATGTCATTGAGCTCGATGCTGCCGTCAGCCTCAAATTCAATGAGTGTACTGCCCGTTTCTCCATCGTCTCTGATGTCGAGTTTTTGGTTGTTGGGATTAAAATCAATCGACTTTCTAGACAATTGGTAATGTGTTTTACCTCGCGCAAAGTACAAGTCCACTAAACCATCGTTATTTACATCCAAATTCGCCGCATTGATAATACTTTCCTGACCTTGAATATGTTCAGGCAACCAGATACTTGATGCATCCTCAAATTCCCAGTTACCTTTGTTAATCCACACTGCTGCGGGTGAAAAGATTAAAAAATCGTCTTTGCCATCTTGGTTGATATCTGTCACGAGCGTGCGTTCGGCGTATGCGTCTTCAAGACCCTTAATACTGCGGTTTTCGAATTTACCCCCACCGACATTTTCATAGAATACTTGAATAGGACCATCGTAATTTGGACGTTGTGCATTAAACAATGCGATGTCCAAATCGCCATCTAAATCAATATCTACCCATCTTGGACTTCTTCCTCTTGTCGGCACATTGATGCCGGCTTCATTTGAAACATTTACAAATTCGTTATCGTCATTTCGGAATAGCTCGTATGACGTCGGGTTGGTTCCACTGCCTCCACCTAACGCTACCAGTAAATCTAAATCACCATCGCGATCATAATCACCAAAACTAGAACCATGCAAATCACGCGGGCTTGAGAACATATACCTTATATCAAGACTATCAGTGTTATTAGTGACTATTTGTGTGGGAACGTGATTGTGGTTGTTGAGTGCAAAATCGTAGTCTCCATCTTGGTCATAGTCGGCAACAGCTGGACCGCCATATTTGTAGGTAATTTCTGTCTCAAAACCAAGCGATTGGGATATGTCCTCAAACGTGGGCAATGATAATCCACTTACATCTTCAAAGGTGACTTCGTTGATGGTGATGTTATTGCTTCGTCCTGCAAATCTTAGCTTTTGATTTCCGGTCTCGTCGAAAGGCACCAAAACATTCAGTTTTTGTCTACCGGAACGGGGAATGTCAATGTTGTTTACTAGGAGTTTGTCATTGGCGTATAAACTCAAACTGCCATAGTGTTTGTCGACACTAAGGTCGATGGTCATTCTCTTTAAGAGAGAGCCATCGACAGTATAGTCGATTGTATGACTCTGTTGACTGTTAATAAGTACTTGCTTACTTAAAATGGTATGCTCTTTCCTTTCATTGGTGTTCTGTGAAAGAGTAGGGGTATTGCAAGCACTTATGAAAAATAGAGCAGTAAACGCGGGGAGAATAACGGCGTGTCTTCTTGAACACTGTTTCATATAACAACTTCCTAGTTGGGTAATGTATTTAATCTGAAATGGGATATTTAGTTTATTCAGGCACAGAACTATCTTTACTAAAAGACCAAGCTTCAAGGCAAATCGCTTTGAACAGCCTCTATTTTATTGAAGCAAAAATTTAAAGCTATATTAACGTAAGTTAAATATGTTTAACAATGCGGCGAGTTAACTTTCAATAAACAGTGGCGATTTTATCTTGGGACTTTCGCTTGCCGATGAGGCTGTGATGCATATAATCTCTTGCGACTAGAAGCAGAACTATGGAGTGATAAATGGCCGAATGTGTCGGTAACCTCAGCAAAATGCAAGTAAATACCAATGCAGGTGGTGAGGTTGACTATTGTTTGCCAATTGGTGAAACCCTGTTAAACATGAATAAAATAATTGGCAAGACAATCAGCATTGCTTTTTTGAAAGAGATAAATTGTGTGTATTGCGGCCGTAAAACAAAAAAAAGTTTTAGCCAAGGTTATTGTTTTGTTTGTATGCGCTCATTAGCGCAATGTGACACCTGTATCATCAAACCAGAAAAGTGCCACTATGAGGAAGGAACATGTCGAGAGCCTCAATGGGGAGAGGTGAATTGCTTGCAAGACCATTTTGTATATTTAGCTAACACAGGCGCACTTAAGGTGGGTATTACCCGACACGTTTCAGATCAGATTTCATCGCGATGGATAGACCAAGGTGCGACCCAAGCAATGCCAATCTATCGTGTAAAAAACCGAAAAATGAGTGGCCTAGTTGAGACCAGCATTGCTAAACACATTGCTGATAAGACAAATTGGCGGACAATGCTAAAAGGGGCATACCCAAGTCTAGACTTAAAACAAGCGTGGTCAGATTTAAAACCTGTTGTTGAGCTAGAAATAGATGGGCTCAGGGAAACCTATGGTTCAACCAGCGTTGTTGAACTGGACTCACAGCCAGTTGACATTGCTTACCCTGTTATTCAATATCCAACAAAAATTAAATCGATGAACTTAGACAAATTTGATGTGGTTACCGGAACGTTACTCGGAATTAAAGGTCAATACTTGATGTTTGATGATGATCGAGTCTTCAATGTCAGAAACGCATCGGGCTACAAAGTGCAATTGACGCATGCTTAAGTATCCAGAGTTCAGGTTAAGTAATAATAATCTCTTCGAATTAAATGTTTAAATACAGCAAAATCAACAAGTCCTCGACCACTAAGGAAGGTTATATGTTTCCAACCCTACGCCACTCGCTAACAGTATTCACGCTTGGATTGCTTGTCATCTCTTGCACATCAAGTAACACTGATAAGGCTGAGTTAGCAAATGAATCCACTATCGCAGAAGAAGAAGGTAGTCAATTTAGTGGCAATATTCCTCTAGACCCAAAGTTAATAAAAGGGGAGTTAGAAAATGGTATCAAATATATCATTCGTAAAAACGCTAAACCTGAAAACCGAGCTGAAATACGCTTAGTAGTAAATGCGGGTTCGATACTCGAGGACGAAACACAGCTCGGTTTTGCCCATTTTGCTGAGCACATGGCCTTTAACGGCACAAAAGATTTTAAGAAGCAGGAAATAGTCGAATATGTCGAGTCAATCGGCATGCGCTTTGGCGCACATTTAAATGCTTATACTTCTTTTGATGAAACCGTGTATATGCTGCAGTTGCCGACGGATGACAGTGAGACCTTAGAAACAGGCATTCATATTCTTGAAAACTGGGCACATAAAATCAGTTTTGAACCTGAAGAAATCGATAAAGAACGGGGCGTTGTGATCGAAGAAATGCGTACCAGGCAGGGTGCGGATACACGCATAATGCACAAGCAATTGCCCGTTTTATATAAAGATTCTCAATATGCGAAACGATTACCCATTGGTAAGCAAGACATCCTAGCAAATGGTAAGCACGAAGACTTAATTCGTTTCTATAAAGACTGGTACCGCCCTGAGTTAATGTCTTTAATAGCGGTAGGTGATTTTGATACACAACAAGTCAAAGTATTGTTTGAAAAGTACTTTTCCGGAATTGAAGCTAGCAAAGACCCAGAGCCTAGACCGCAATTTACCATTCCGAGCAACGAAAAGCCTCTGATAAGTATCGAAACGGATCCTGAGTTACCTCGAACAGTGGTGAGTATTAGTACTAAACATCCCGCTTTTATACCGACAACTTACGAAGGGCACAGACAAGCGCTCATTCATCAACTATATATCGGAATGTTAAATAACCGATATGCTGAACTAGTGCTGGAACCAGAATCGCCGATGATAGGCGGTGGTGCGAATTTTAGAGCATCATTTGGTGATATCAGTATGTTTACTGCTGGTGCGATTGTAAAACCTAAACAGGTACAAGCTTCATTGGCTATGCTGTTGACTGAAATCAATCGCAGCATTCAATTCGGCTTTAGTGAAGCAGAATTCACACGTCAAAAAGCGGCCATTCAAAACAGATATGAGAAAGCGGCAAAAGAAGCGAATAAGATAGAGTCTAGCCGCTATGCAAACGAATATGTCAGACACTTCACAAGAGGGGAGTCTATTCCAGGCATTGAACTGGAAAACACACTTACCCAGCATTTTCTTCCTACGATCACACTTGAAGAAGTCAATGAGATGGGAAAAAATTGGTTAACCGAAGAAAATAGACTGATTTCAATATCTGCCCCTGATACTGAACTGCCTGGTTTACCCACTGAAGCCGAAGTTTACAGTTTGTGGAAAGCTCTAGATGAACAGAAATTGACCGCTTATCAGGAGACCGCTATCGCAGATAGCTTGTTACCTGAATTGCCCACGCCAGGATCGGTGGTCGCAAAAGACTATGAAGCGTCAATCGACACGCACTTTTGGACCTTGAGCAACGGTGCGAAAGTCGTGTTGAAGCAAACGGATTTTAAAGACGATGTCATTTTGTTTAGCGCACGAGCGCAGGGCGGCTTATCAATACTTGAAGATAAAGACGTAAAAGACACATTTATGGCGGCAACGATTGCAGCAACCATGGGGCTTGCCGATTTTAGCGTGATTGACCTTGGTAAGTTTATGCAGGGTAAATCCTTCAAATTAAATAGTAATATTTCTAATCGTCATCAAACGCTCAATGGAGAAAGCTCTGTTAAGGATTTGGAGCACTTTATGCAGGCACTTCATCTGAACTTTTTGACCCCAAGAAAAGATCAAAGTGCCTTCGATACCTTTGTCGCACGCGCTGCACCGTGGTATGACAATCAACTCGTCAGTCCGCAGAGTGTATTTTCTGAAGAGATGAGAAAATTGTCGTATGGCAATGAACCAAGATCTTTTCAGATGACCGGAGACGTAATTCGAGCTCTGGATTTTGAAAAATCTCTCGAGTTTTTTGAACAACGTTTTTCGAATGCCGCAAACTTCAATTTTATCTTTGTTGGAAATATAGAGTTAAATAAAATGGAGTCGCTTGTTGCGCAGTACATTGCTAGCTTACCGAGTAGCAGTGATACAGAAACTTGGATGAAAAGGCCTGACAGACGAACCAAAGGTGAGCTATCAGTAGTGGTTAACAAAGGCCTTGAAGCAAAAGCGAATGTGTTGATTAAGCTGTTTGGTAAAAAGCAATGGTCTCATCGCGAATCTGCTAAGTTTGAGGCATTAGAAGGTGTACTTTCCACTATTTTGCGAGAACGCATTCGCGAAGAAAAAAGTGGTGTTTACGGGGTGCGAGTCAGCGGCGGACTAGAAAGGCTAGATAATCAATATAGTATGACTATATCGTTTAGCTGCGATCCGAATCGTGTCGATGAACTAAACGGTGAAATAAAGGCAATTTTTGGCGAGCTACAGTCTGCGCCAACTGAAAGCAAGTATGTAGAAAACTATATTACTCAACGACTCAAATCTCGCGAAGTGAGCAAAAAACAGAACCGATTTTGGAGCCATTATTTATTATCCTTGGTTGAACCTGGTTATGAGCCTCTAAGCATAGAAGCGTATGAGACAATGCTACAAGAAATGACGCCACAGTTAGTCCAAGAAACCGCTATGTATGTGTTGAATTTTGATGATAGCGTCACAGCAGTCTTGTTGCCTGAAGAGGATCAGGAAGTCGCGGGTAGCGCAGAGTAAACTCGATGACTATTCGTGTTGTTGTAAAATGAAAATCGCTGCGCTAAACATATATTTTCGGCGCAGCTAAGAAAGCACTTCTGGTTTATGCCGCAAATAGCCCTGACCATAGTCAATCTTTAGTGTTTGTAAAACGGTGAGTTCACGTTCGTTTTCAACAAATTCAGCAACCGTACTTATGCCTAAATCTCTTGCTAAGGCTGCAATTGAACGCACAATAGCTTGGTTTCCAAGCTTTTCATCAATACCACGAATAAATGAGCCGTCAATTTTGATCGTGTCCACTTGGATCTTCGATATATAAGCATACGAAGACATCCCCGTGCCAAAGTCATCGAGTGAAATATGACAGCCATAGCTACGAAGTTTGTCTAATAACTGACTCGCGACTTCAAAGTTTTTGATAACGTCAGATTCAGTTATTTCAAATCCAAGCTGCGCGTGATTCAAATTTGGGTGTTTAAACACCTCGTCAATAAACTTGATAAAATTAAGGTTAGATAGTGTTGAGCCAGCTAAGTTTACTGAGTATCTGTATTGATCCTCTGGATGCTTAGCTAGATAATCTATTAAGGTTGAAATCATATATTTATCGATATCAACCATCAGATGAAAGCGCTCCGCTGCTTTTAGAAAAAGTGCAGGTGGTAAAATTTTTCCATCGCTGCTTTGAATTCTGAACAGTATTTCAAAGTAGTTACTTTGCTGCTCGTCGTTAATAGGCTTAATCAACTGTTTAAACAACAAAATTCGATTTTCTGCTAGTGCTCGTTTGATACTTGCGACATTGCGCATTTCTTCTTGGCGTTTGAGAATACGGTTGTTCTCAGGTGAATAGAAAGTGATGTTGTCAGGGCCAAGGGATTTCGATTCCTGCAGGCTGGCGTACAATTTATTGAGTAAATTGTCTACGTTGGGCTCACGCTCTGATTGCATACAATAAGCACCGGCGTTTGCTGTTAAGCTGAGCGTAATATCATTCTGTTTGTATTCAAACGTACCGATCAACCTTTTTAAATAGTGAACTCGCTTAATAAGATATTTTTTGCTGGAGCTAAATAAAATTAGACCAAATGTGTCACTGCCAATACGACATATTGTCTCAGAATTGTCGATGGATTCTTTGAGAAGCTGGCCGAGTAATTTTAAGTAGTTATCGCCGCCTTCATTACCAAATGCTTCATTTATCAGCTTAAAGTTATTTATATCCACAATGATAATACTTGCGCTAGCTTTTCGCTTGACAAGATCCTTTAGCGAGTTAATGAATAGTTCGCGGTTGCCTAGTTCAGTTGCTTTGTCGAGTAAGTTTGCTTTCAGTAATTTTCCAGTTAAGCGAACTAAAATCCAGCAAAAAAGGACTTGAATGAGAATAAAGGCAGAGCCAAAAGCGAACGAATAGGCATTGAGTTTTTCTTTGAGTAGTTCTTTTTCCGAAAGAATTTCCCTACCTAGAACCTGAGTGATTTTGTCCAGCATCATAGTCGGATTTCTATCAATGCCACGTACAGCACGATCACCCACACTCGGGTCGTAACTGTTGTCCTGGAACAATGCAAGTGCTTTGTAATACTCGCTTAATATTTCGCGGTGTGAAGTTAAAAATGTTTTTGCTAAACCTTTGACTTCACTATTTTCCGAAATACTATAGTAAAGCTTTTCTGCTGCATTCTGCGTATTTTCAAATTCTTGAGCGAAGAGTAGGGCATATTTTTCTAGATCTTTTTCATTGCCACCACGTAGCAAAATATTCTTCCACTCTTGAACTTGTCGTTTAAAAAAATATTGTGTGCTGAGCGCGTTTTGTTCAGTTTTGTTTAACTTTTGTAGGTCGGCAGCATAAGACAGGTGGGTTTTTTCGTACACACTCAAAAAAACCAAGGCAAGGGCTGTTGTGATTGCAATAACAAGGAAGATCAGACCAAAATAAGTGAGTTTACGTTTTTTTACAAAAGTCATGTGAGTACATCAATTAATTACCTCACAAAGATTATCGACTTTTTTGCTGTGATAATTAGTCAATCTGCGCCAATCGAGCGCTTTTTATACTTAAGTTATAGGGAATGGTCTTGTTAAATCTTGGGATGCTAATACTACAACCGCGCAGTATTAGAATTCAAAGATAGGAAGCCTTGTTGAATAAGTACAAGGATATGCCTGCGATACTTCCAGACATACAGTGCATAACGATTCCGAGCGTGTTTCTGGCACTTGCGAGTAAAGCTATATCCATCAACGATTGAAGTATGAGTAGTATTACATAGACAGCTACCGCACCAGATAAAGCCAAAAGCGGAAGCGGCGGCATGGCGAATTTTTTTATTAGTAGAGTAGTGGTAATGAATGCCAAAAGAAAACCTAAAAATAGCACGGTGCCATAGCGAGGTGCTAGTCCTACAAAATCCGAAATATGCGTTTTTACTTGGTCGCGGAGCGTTATTTCAATACCGAGTGAAGAAAGTTCGGACAAAATGATTTGAGTGTGGAAAATACACGAAACTAAATAACCCACAGCGCTCGCTGCAAAAAACTTAAGTGCTGTGTTTAGTAAGATGTTTGGACGCATACTCATTGCTACCCTAATAATTGAATTGAGCTTCACTTGACTAATAGGGGCTTTCGACCTTTACTGGACACTAGAGGCTGTTTGTCGAAGATTGCTTGCTTTTATACCGCGCGGTGAGCACATAAACAACCATAATTTATGGATAAAATACAGAGTATTAGTCAAATGATTACGCTGAACGATAAAATCAGGTAAAATGCTGACCATATTAATTAATGTTACTTCGCACCCACGAGAGGTTTGAATGAGTTTATATTCAGAATACATGGATGAAATCGCTACTAGAAAACAGGAACTAGGATTGCACCCTAAGCCAATTGATAGCGCAGAACTTTTAGCAGAGATCATTGAGCAAATCAAAGATAAGGATAACGCCCATCGTAAAGATTCCCTGCACTTTTTCATCTATAACACTTTACCCGGCACTACCAGCGCTGCAGGTGTAAAAGCGGCGTTTTTGAAAGAAATCATTCTCGGTGAAAGTGTCGTCGAAGAGATTTCTTCAGAATTTGCCTTTGAACTATTATCGCATATGAAAGGTGGTCCATCTGTAGAAGTACTATTGGATCTAGCCTTAGGTGATGATGCTGATATCGCTGCTTCTGCGGCGGAGGTGCTCAAAACACAGGTATTTTTGTATGAAGCGGATACAGATCGCTTAGCCACTGCGTATAAAGATGGAAATAAAATTGCAATTGAAATACTCGAAAGTTATGCGAATGCAGAGTTTTTCACTTCCTTACCTGATATTGAAGAAAAAATAGACGTTGTCACCTATATTGCCGCTGAAGGTGATATTTCAACTGATTTGCTATCTCCGGGTAATCAGGCGCATTCTCGCTCTGACCGTGAATTACACGGGAAGTGTATGATTTCGCCAGAAGCGCAGCAAGAAATCCAAGCCTTGCAACAACAACACCCTGATAAGAAAGTCATGCTCATTGCAGAAAAGGGCACGATGGGTGTGGGCTCGTCTAGAATGTCGGGTGTAAACAACGTGGCTTTGTGGGCAGGTAAGCAGGCCAGCCCTTATGTACCTTTTGTCAACATTGCTCCGGTAGTGGCGGGTACAAATGGCATTTCACCCATTTTCTTAACGACTGTCGGCGTTACCGGTGGTATTGGTCTAGATTTGAAAAACTGGGTCAAAAAAGTTGATGAAAACGGCAATACCGTATTGAATGAAAATGGTGACCCAGTACTAGAAGAAAAATACTCAGTGGCAACGGGTACTGTATTGACTATCAATACAAAAGAAAAAATGCTTTACCAAGGTGACAAAGCGCTCGTTGATGTGTCTTCTGCATTTACACCGCAAAAAGTTGAATTTATGAAAGCTGGCGGTTCTTATGCCATTGTTTTCGGTAAAAAATTACAGAACTTTGCGGCAGAAACATTAGGTATCGAACCGCCTCTTGTGTTTGCTCCGTCAAAAGAAATTTCTCATGAAGGCCAAGGTTTGACTGCTGTTGAAAAAATATTCAACAAAAATGCCGTTGGCGTTTTATCCGACAAAGATCTACATGCGGGCTCGGATGTTCGAGTAAAAGTGAATATTGTTGGCTCACAAGACACAACGGGCTTGATGACTGCTCAAGAGCTGGAGTCTATGGCGGCAACAGTTATCTCTCCTAGTGTTGATGGCGCTTATCAGTCTGGTTGTCACACCGCATCCGTTTGGGACAAAAAGGCTCAGGCGAATATTCCCAAGTTGATGTCATTCATGAATAAATTCGGTTTGATAACCGCCCGTGATCCTAAAGGCGTATATCATGCAATGACCGATGTTATCCATAAAGTACTTAACGATATTACGGTGGATGATTGGGCGATAATCATCGGCGGTGACTCTCATACCAGAATGTCTAAAGGTGTGGCTTTTGGTGCTGACTCAGGCACAGTGGCATTAGCGCTCGCGACTGGTGAAGCGTCAATGCCGATCCCCGAGTCTGTCAAAGTGACCTTTAAAGGTAATATGAAGTCGCACATGGACTTCAGGGATGTTGTTCACGCGACTCAAGCGCAAATGCTTAAAAAGTTTGGTGAAAACGTATTCCAAGGCCGTGTAATTGAAGTACACATTGGTACTTTGATGGCAGACCAAGCTTTTACTTTCACGGACTGGACTGCAGAGATGAAGGCAAAAGCCTCTATTTGTATTTCAGAAGATGAGACCTTAATTAAATCTTTAGAGCTTTCTAAGAGCCGCATCCAAATAATGATTGATAAAGGGATGGACAACGAGGCACAAACACTCCGTGGTTTGATTGAGTTGGCTGACAAGCGTATTCATGAAATTCAGAGCGGCGAAAACCCAGCTCTTGCACCCGACGATAACGCCGAGTACTTTGCTGAATTGGTCGTTGATTTAGACCAAATTGACGAGCCGATGATTGCTGACCCAGATGTCAATAACGAAGACGTATCTAAGCGTTACACGCATGACACAATTCGACCAGTATCATATTACAAAGGTGAGAAAACGGTTGATCTTGGGTTTGTTGGCTCTTGTATGGTGCATAAAGGTGACATGAAAATCATTTCACAAATGCTTAAAAATTTAGAAGAGCAAGACGGTAAAGTTGAATTTAAAGCGCCACTTGTGATCGCGCCACCAACATACAACATTGTGGATGAGCTGAAGGCCGAGGGTGATTGGGACGTCCTGAAAAAATACTCAGGCTTTGAGTTTGATGACGATAAGCCTAAAGGTACCGCCAGAACTAAATATGAAAATATTATGTACTTGGAGAGACCCGGATGTAATCTTTGTATGGGTAATCAGGAAAAAGCTGAAAAAGGAGACACCGTGTTGGCTACGTCAACTCGTTTGTTCCAAGGTCGTGTTGTTGAAGATGCCGAGGACAAAAAAGGTGAATCATTATTAGCTTCTACACCTGTCGTTGTTTTATCTACGATATTAGGTCGCACGCCTAGTATTGATGAGTACAAGAATGCAGTTAGAGGTATTAACTTGACTGATTTTGCTCCACCAACAGAAGAGCTCACTTCCCAGTCAAAATATGTGGCTAATGTACCGGTAAAATCACTTTAATTCGGTGTAAACTTCTACTAATGTTAAAAGCCCGCTTACAAATAGCGGGTTTTTTTATTGCTTCACACAAATAGCTGTGCTTCCATAATCGCATCCCTTTGCTCATTGCTGGCTTTGCAAATACTCAACAAGGAGAAAAGCATTAAACACCTTTTTTTCGTCCTTACAGCCTCAGTTTTGCTGATAAGCAGCAGAGTGAGTGCAGTCGAATACATACTTGAACCTGTGCTGTCTGAGATACCCTTGTCTAGCTCCCTGTCAGTGTTGCCCTCTGGCGATATTGTCATTGTTCATAAAAAGGGTGGCTTGACTCTGCTATCTTCGCAAGTCGTGGCAGAGACCAACAGTACACTTAAATTTTCTAAAAATAGTATGATTAACTTAGTGCCGGATGATTTATATGTATCGAGACAAGGTGGTTTAATTGCGTTTGTAGCACATCCAAATTACGAAAAGAATGGTTGGCTGTATTTGAGTTACGCGGCAGGCACTGCTAACAAGAACTTTTTAAAAATAGTACGGTTTAGGCTGAACAATAATACTGTCACAGATCAAGCGTCGATTTTTCGTGTGGCGCAAGACAAAGATACGCCAGTTCATTTTGGTGGAAAAATGGCTTTTAGTCTACAAGGCCATCTCTTAGTCACAAGCGGAGACGGTTTTGATTACCGCGAAAAAGCTCAGGTACTCAGCAATCAACTGGGCAAAGTATTAAGAATGAGTGATACAGGTGAGGCTCTAATCGAAAACCCCTATTATGTTGGAAGCACAGCGCATCCTGATACCCCCAAAAATTATGTGTTTACACTAGGACACAGAAACCCTCAAGCCTTACTTGTGCGTAGTGACGGCGTCATCGTTTCAAATGAACATGGGCCTAAAGGTGGAGACGAAATCAATGTGCTTGAAGCAGGGGTTAATTATGGCTGGCCTGTTGTTACAAATGGTACTGACTATATCGGCGCGAGCATTTCGCCCTTCAAAAACTACAAGGGCATGCGTTTGCCAAACTATGATTGGACACCTTCCATTGCTCCGTCGAGTATGGTGTTTTATGAGGGAGGCAAGTTTCCTGAGTTGCGCAATCACTACTTAATTACTTCACTAAAATTAAAAAACATTTACTTGGTCACTAAGGACTTTACATCCGGACATCAAGCCACCTTGTTTAGTGCGCCTCAAACACGCTTGAGAGATATTGCCGTTTTACCATCCGGTGACTTGATTGTCTTAAGCGATGGTGAAAATGCGACACTTTCAGTCTTAAAGAAGCGCTAAACCCCTGATATTAGATCACCCACGCCGTGTTATTGTACTTAAAAGCTCCCCCCCCTGTTTTGTCGCAAAACCTCTGCGAGCTTTTAAGTACAATAACAACGTGTAGATGATCTAGAGCAAAGCAATATTCGCCATTCATTTTTACTCGCTAGGGCGCTATAATTCGCGGTCATCGGATGGTTTAGGGCGGCATGATGAAGAATATTAATCTACTGACACTACTTGTTCAGCGAAGCGCGAATGTAGCGCTATTGACCATGTGTTGTTTATGCGCTTTCTCAGTTTCAGCTTTGGAAGAAGGTAAAAATACTCAGTCTGCTGAAGATTTAGTTAGTTTATCGATTAACAACATCAGTATTGAGGTGGAATATGCCGATGAGGCGCACGAACGCCAACTGGGGTTAATGTTCAGAAAAGAAATGTGTGCCGATTGCGGCATGTTGTTTAAATTTGATCAGATTCGGTATGCAAGTATGTGGATGAAAAACACATACATCCCTTTGGACGTTGCTTATATCAACGCTTTTGGAAAAATTACGGACATAAAAGCCATGGAGCCCGAAAATTTAAGCTCAATACAATCATCAGTCCCGATACTCTATGCACTAGAAATGAACCAAGGATGGTTTGAAAGCAAGGGAATAAGCGTTGGGGATATAGTTGTTTTGCCCTTGGACGTAAGACAAGACAGCCTCTAATTTGGGAGAACATTACCTATGCAACAAGCAATAAATGTTGCGAAGTTTGGTGGCACTAGTGTTGCCAATTACGATGCGATAAAAAACTGTGCATCCATTGTTATCAATAAGCAAAATACTCGCGTGGTAGTGGTGAGTGCCGCTGCTGGCGTAACCAATGAGCTAGTCTTACTCGCGAATACAGCGCTCAGAACAGAGCAAATTACCGAGGTAGTAGAGAAAATTCGGGTGATTGAATTTTCGATACTGAATAGTTTAAAAGATCCAAGCGAAGTCGAAGATAAACTCTTTAGCCTTTTGGAGGAGCTTGACACCATTGCTCGACACGAAGAGCTTAACTTTAGGGACGACTTAAAAGACGAGTTAATGTCTATGGGTGAAAGGATGTCGTCATTGCTGGTCGCGGCGATTTTAAGAGAAATGGATTGCCCAGCCATTAACTTCGACGTAAGAAAAATTTTACGCACAGATAGCAAGTTTACTCAAGCCGCTCCAGATATTCAGGCAATTCGTTTACTTGCGGGGCAGCTACTTAGGCCTGAAATTGATGGTGCAGTTGTTGTCACTCAAGGCTTTGTTGGTGCTGATGAGCAGGGGAGAACAACTACCTTAGGACGCGGAGGCTCTGACTTTACTGCAGCTTTACTTGCAGAAGCCCTAGGTGCGGATACATGTGAAATATGGACGGATGTCATCGGTGTATATACCACCGATCCACGCATCACAGACAAAGCTAGGCCTTTACCTGAATTGAGCTTTGAAGAAGCAGCAGAAATGGCGACTTTTGGTGCAAAGGTTTTACATCCTGCGACAATGGAACCTGCACTTCGTCAAAACATAAACGTGTTTGTCGGCTCCAGTAAGGAACCTGAAAAAGGTGGTACGTGGATCAAACAAAGCTGTGAGCATGAGCCCCCGTTCAGAGCATTAACACGTCGCAGAGAGCAGGTGTTGGTAACCGTTAAGACTCCGAAAATGATGTATGCACAAGGTTTTCTAGAGCGGGTGTTTAAGATTATCGCAAAAAATAAGTTGAGTGTCGATTTGGTGACTACTTCTGAAATTGCCGTTTCTTTTACACTCGACAATCCTGCAAATTCGATTTCAGAAAGAATAAACAAAGAAACACTTACTGAGTTGAGCACCATTTGTGAAGTCAATGTAGAAGAAGGCTTGGATGTTGTAACGGTTGTCGGCAATAATATGCACAGCTCAGCAGGGGTATCATCCAAGGTATTTGCGGCGATATCCGACTTTAACTTACGGATGATTTGCTTTGGTGCAAACGTCCACAACTTATCTTTTGTTGTTTCTGATAAAGACAGCGCAGATGTAGTAAGAGTGCTACATCAGGCATTGTTTGAATAAATGCGTACTCCCGCGGAAATTGCGGGAGTCACGGACATTAACATCAAACCCTAAATTGGCTTATAGACTCTTGCAGTTCTTCGGCCAGTTTAGCTACTTCTGCACTTGACTCGGCCGTTTGCTTAGCGCCTACTGTAGTATGCTCTGCTATACCGACAATGTTTTCTAACCGTTCACTGATTTGTGCAGATACGGAGTGCTGCTCTTTTGCTGCTTCTTCAATCCGCGCGCTGACTTCATAGGCCCTATGCACAGCTTCAGTAATTTGATCGAGAGCCTCTCCTGCTTTTTCAGTTTGCTCGACACATGCAATCGTCTGTTCCTTGCCTTGATTCATTGCAGTCACCGCTTTTTCAGCCCCAGCCTGTAGCACCTCAATCATGGCATTGATTTCTTGCGTAGATTCCTGAGTTCGGCTTGCGAGTGTTCTAACTTCATCTGCGACAACAGCAAAACCTCGCCCTTGCTCACCTGCACGCGCAGCCTCGATTGCAGCGTTTAGCGCAAGCAGATTGGTTTGATCAGCAACACCTCTTATCACGTCTAGAATACCGCCAATACTAGCGCTGTCTTGATGAAGTTTATTGATGACGTCTGCTGCCTGTTCAACCTCTGCGGCAAGTGCCTGAATGGTCGATTTATTATCAGCAGATATAAGCTTCACTTTTTCAGCTTCGGCGTCAGCAGCTTTTATCTCTATGAGCGTATCATCAGCATTTTTTGTTACCAGTTCTGAAGTGGTATGCATTTCAGTCGTTGCGGTGGCAATCTGAGATATTTGAGATTTTTGATCTTCAATTGAAGAAGTTGTTTCCAACGTAATGGTAGAAGTCTGACCCGAGGCTGCAGCTAGTTGATCTGCGCGTTGGTTGATAACGTGGATCAAGTCCTTGAGGTTACCGATCAGGTGATTACAATTACGCGAAAGCTCACCAAATTCGTCTTTTGAAGAGTCATCCAAGCGATGTGTAAGGTCACCAGATGAGGCTATTTTCAGCAGTTCGTTGACTTGCGCCAAAGGTCGAGTGATCGCTGTTACACTAAAGTACCCTATGCCGCCTGCAAGAATAAACGAAACAATAACAACCACAATTGTAGTCGTTGTGCTGCTGGAGATTTGTTGGCTCACGCTCTCTTTGATATCAGTGGCTTTTTTGTCCGCCATCGTGTTCAAAGCGTCAAGTTCAGCGATTGCTTCGGTAATCTTTACATCTGCATTTTCTAAAGCGCGTTCAGAAGCAATGACACTGTTTAGCTCGTTCATTTTTAGTGCTAACAAGCCGTCACTCGCTCTTATACTTTCGAGTAATTGAGACACTAGTTCGCCGACTTCCTCGATAGTACCTGAATCGTCTTCCCCATTTGCCGCCGTTTCCATTTCGGAAAAGCGTTGCTCGATTTGATCGACCACTATGGTCACGTCTTTACTTCGGATTTCGGCGCGCTGCAGCATATCTGCTTTTATATAATCTGATGCTGCAGTGATAATGGATAACATACTTGATTCAAGTGTGTTTCCAATTTCGGCAGCATTCGACAAAGCAGTAGAGCCAGATATTTCATCCGAATCACTAAAGTCTAGTAGGAGTGTTGAGGCATCGTCAGCGTAATCTTCTAAATTACTAATAATATCACTCAAACTTGCTCGCAAATCAATTGCACTTAGATGTGCAGAAAACATGTCGTTGTTAGTCGTGATATATTGCTCGTAAAGACCGTCTAGGCGGTTTACAGATGTGCGCAAGCTTTCATCGTTTTTAACCACTTCTCTCAAGTCGTTTAACGCTGCGTCAAAGTTTTCTTTGCTCTGATTCAGTGCTTTTTGGTTTTTTACGACGTCTTCACGATTGCTGCTAACAAAGCCTTCAAATGATAAGCGTCCCATGTTCAGAAATGCCGCTTTTAACGTCGAACTCCCTGAAACAGTTGGTAGCGCTAGTTGACTTACTTCTTCAGAAGCATTTCCTACTTTATTTAAACCACTGGTTGACACAAAGCCTAAAACAAGCAGAAGAACACTAATGACAGCAAAGCCACCGATAACTCTCATTGCCACCGTAATATTCATACATTCTCCCGTAACTTTCCATAATAGGTAAGGGTTTATTCCTAATTGCTTTATCGTCAGCGATCGTTGGAACTTAAGCGGGATATTGAATTAATTGATTATTTTCTAGGCATAATAGTGTCAGCGTGTTTCCCCAAACGTAACCTGTATCAAGAGCAAACAGTTGATGTTTATGATCTTTGCTCAATTTAACGTCGCCATTTAACGATGCCCAATGGCCAAATATTATGCGGTGTTTATTTGTCAATTTGGGATTAGTAAAGTAAAACCAAGGGAGAAGATCTTTTGAAGAATAACGAGGGTGGCACTTATGGTCAAATTCTAGACTAAGATCTCGGCGTAAATAGCGCATCCGCGTCATGGCATTCACAATGAAGCGCTTTCTGTCTGCATCTGTATTTTCTTTACACCATAAGTCAGGTTTGTTTCCATACATATTTTTTAGAAAATTTGGTGCGTCATCACTATTGAGATGTGAACACACATTTTCAGAGTGTTTTAGCGCTTCTTTGATTGACCAGCTTGGATACAAGCCAGCATGAGTAATCAGTGTTTTTTTTGCTGGTTTAAGTGCCAATGGACGGCATTTTAACCAATCAATCAGAGAATCAAAATGCTTGCTTTGCAGAAGAGATTGAAGTTTGTCCTGTGGTTTGGCCTCTCTTATACCGTGAGCGACAGCAATTAAATGTAAATCGTGATTGCCCAGTACAGAGTCAAACGCATCTCCTAGGTCTCGGCAATACTCGAGTGTAGAAAGAGAGTCTGGTCCACGTGCAACGAGGTCACCAACAGCCCACAATTTATCAGTACTCGGATTGAAATTAGCTTTTTTTAATAGCCCTTTGAGCCCTTTGTAGCAGCCTTGAATATCTCCAACAACAAAGTTTCTCATCATCTAGCTCAGTGCAAGCTATTGGGGGTAGCCAAGCTGAAAACGGGGATGGGTGCGCGATACATCGATTTGTCAGGTAACTCAAATTCATAGTAGCCTTCCATTGTGCCGACCTGAGTTTTTAGCATCGAAGCACTGGTGTATGAGTAGCTTGTATTGGGCATAATAGTTGGTTGCTCACCCACGACCCCTTCGCCTTGTACCTCAACTTTTTCACCGTCTCCATTGGTGATTAGCCAATATCTATTTCTTAGTGTGACTTGTTCTTCACCAATGTTAGTTATCGAAACAGTATAACTAAACACAAATACTTGCTCTTCGGCACCTTGTTGTTGTCTACCTATAAATTTACTTTTTACTTCTATGGCTATTTTGTCCATGCTACTCCACTTTCGATATTTTGTTAGCCAAAGAACAGAATTCTCCTAAACTTAGCTCTTGCGCGCGTGCATCGGGTTGCACACCGATTTCTAGCATCGAATTGTCGTCGATCAGCTCTTTTAAGCTATTGCGCAATGTTTTACGGCGCTGATTAAACGCAGCGCTCACGACCCGTTGTAAGGTATTGATGCAACTTACCTTTGCGGGTGGATTTTTATGGGGGATCAATCGAATAATGGCTGATTCTACTTTTGGTGGAGGCTTAAAGGCTGTTGGCGGTACCATTAACACGGGCACGGTTTCACAATAGTATTGCGCCATGACTGACAAACGGCCATAAAGCTTGTCTCCGGGCCCTGCACACAAACGCTTTACGACTTCATACTGCAACATAAAATGCATATCTGCTATGTGTTCACAATGTTCAAAGAGGTGAAACATCAGAGGCGTTGAAATATTGTAAGGCAAGTTACCAAATACGCGCATTAACTGATTCGGCTTAGCTAAAGCAGAAAAGTCCACGCTAAGTGCGTCCGCTTCAATGATTGTTAATTTGTCTTGAATAAAGGGGTGCTGTCGCAGTCGTTGAGCTAAATCTCGATCTAGCTCAATGACAGTGAGTTCCGAGATAGATTCAGCAACGGGCTCTGTCAAGGCGCCTAAACCTGGGCCAATTTCAATTAAAAACTCGCCTTCTCGCGGATTGATAGATGAAACAATTTGATCGATGATGTATTCATCATGCAGAAAATTTTGCCCAAATCGTTTTCTGGCTGTGTGCCCTAGATGTGATTTACTCAAGCTTTTTTCTTCGCTAATTTAATGGCCTTTTTAATTGCTCTTTCCATACTGCCGCTGTCGACATTTCCAGTCCCTGCAAGGTCAGTTGCAGTGCCGTGGTCGACAGAGGTTCTGATAAAGGGTAAGCCTAGTGTGATATTGACCGAATTCCCAAAACCTTTGAACTTTAGCACGGGCAAGCCTTGGTCGTGGTACATGGCAAGAACTGCGTCTGCCTTATCTAAATACTTGGTCTGAAAAATCGTGTCGGCCGGCAAAGGACCAACTAAGTTTAAACCTTGTTCACGAAGTCGATCTAATGTGGGTGTAATAACCATGATCTCTTCACTACCTAAATGTCCGTCTTCTCCAGCATGTGGATTCAAACCACATACATAAATAGTTGGTTCAGGAATACCAAATTTAAGTTTTAGATCTGTATTCATTATACGGATTACTTTTTCGATTCTTTCTGGGGTAATTGCCTTAGATACGTAAGCAAGAGGAATATGTGTCGTCGCGAGGCAGACACGCAAGCCATCTGTAGCCAACATCATCACTACGTCTGCCGTATTCGATTGTTGTGCAAAAAACTCTGTGTGGCCACTAAAAGAGACGCCTGCTTTATTAATCGTACCTTTGTGCACTGGGCCAGTCACAACTGCATCAAAATGCCCAAGCATATTTTGCTCACAGGCTTGGCGTAGGGTTTCGACTACGTATTGTCCATTTTCTGCATTGAGTTGGCCTACCTCGACTGGGCTAGCGGTAGGTATATGTTTAACCAGCATTTGCCCAGGAGCTTGCACGAGATCAGGATTGTCGTCAAAAGAAATAATCTCAAGAGGTACATTGAGGGCGCTAGCACGTTCCGCCATCATCTCCTTATCTGCAAAAATTACCAATTGCGCATCCCAAGAGCGCTGCGCCAGTTGGATTGACAAGTCAGGGCCGATTCCGGCAGGTTCACCTGGTGTAACGGCTAAACGAATTGGCGTGGTCATGCTAATCCTTATGAATCCAAAACTTCAATATAGGCTTGATTGCGCATTTCGCGTAGCCAAGTATCGGTTTCTTCTTGGAATTTTCGATTGTAGAGTAATTGATACGCACGATCTTCTTTGCGCTTTTCTGTAGCATCTTGTACACGTCTGTCGATAAGCTGAATTAAATGCCAGCCATGTTCACTTCTTACTGGCATACTGTATTCGTCTTTTTCTAAAGCCGCTAGAGCGTTTTTAAATTCGGGGACATACATTTCTGGGTCAGCCCACCCTAACTCGCCGCCTTTTAGGGCTGAACCTGGGTCTTCGGAATGCTCTTTTGCCAATTCAGCAAAATCTGCTTCGCCACTTATTAAGTCTTCTCTAAATTTTAATAGCAATTCTTCTGCTTTGGCATCACTTAAAATAATTGAGGGGGGCACGAGTATGTGGCGAGCGTTCACTTCTTCTACTTCTACCAGCTCTACCCCTCTAGTATCTAATACTTTTAGAATATGGAACCCTGCACCAGAGCGGATAGGTCCAACAAGCTCATCTTTTTTCTTTGATTGTACGGCCTCAGCAAAAAGCGTTGGCATAGAATTGATATTCTTCCATCCCATATCACCGCCGTCTAGCGCTTCAGCACCAGATGATGAGCCTATAGCCATTTTTGCAAAATCGGAGCCGGTGTTTAACAATTCGATGATTCTGTCTGCGCGTTGCCTAGCTGCACTGACTTCATCTTCAGTCGCCCCACCTGGAATACCCACCAAAATATGTCCAAGGCGGTATTCAGCTTGGGCATTACCTTGTTCTTCAATTAAACCAATTAAGTTAGTTACTTCTTGTGGTGAAATATACACGCGACGTCTGACGTTTGCGCGTCTCACTTCACCGGTAATCAGTTCTTTTCGTATTTGTTCGCGATAAACTTCATAAGCAATACCTTGTGCCGCAAGTTCTCTGCGCAATTGTGCTACGTTTGCCCCTTCGCCTTGGGCAATACGCTCGATAGTTTGATCAAGCTGGGGATCGCTAACTTGAATCCCCATTTTTTCCGCCATTTGGGATTGTAAGCTTTCTAAAATCAGGCGCTCCGTTGCTTGGGTGCGCAATGCTCTCTCCGATGGCAGGGTTTGCCCTTGCGCGAGCGCGTTTGCTTTTACGCTCTCTACCAAATCTGTTATTTCACTCTCTAAAATCACCCCTTGATCAACAATCACGGCGACTTTGTCTAGTAACTCTTTTGCAGAAACTAAATTTGCACTTGCTAATAAAGACAAGCTCAAACATACAGTGCGTATTATATTATTCATAACCACTCAAAAAATTATTAATTCAGCACAAAAGGTTGTCTATAGCCAAACAAGCCTTGTTGTAATGTATCTATTTTACTTCGACTATTGCCATTGCTTCCGATACCTTTGAAAACAAATTGCAGTGCAATACTGGAGTCGAATTCGTTTAAATCCCTGACGCCATCGTTATTGAAGCGAGTAGCGAGTCCTCTTTGCGCTACCAAACGCAGTGCCCAGCAGCAACTTTCATATTCGAGACCGAAGAAGCTCTCTGCTGTGCGCGAGCGATCCAAATCCTTGTACCAGCGCCCAACCCAGTGCCAGCGTTTACTGATAGGCCAACTGGCAGAAATACCAACTTGATTGATTTCTTCATTTGACAGTTCGCGAATATATCGATGGTTTACTTGCACCAGTTTTTCTGGTCCAAATCTATATTCTGTAGAAAAACTACTTCTTTCTACTTTGTCCGTCTCATTGCTGACCTGTATATCTGAGTGCAAAAACCAGTTTTGGTTCACTTCCCAATCAAGCTCGGCGGCAATGGCTGAACGGTCGTCACTTCGTAAACTATCTTGTAATTTTGCACTTTCAAGATAAATTATTTGCCCAATGCTAGCAACCAAAACCTCTCGATTGTTAGTATCTATGAGTCTTGTCGTCAGTCCGAGTGTGATTTGATTGTTATCGTTGATACGGTCTAAACCTGTAAACTCTTGGCCTCTAAAAATATTACTGAAAGAGGTGAGTAACTCGGTCGTATCATACAGCCCTATGTTGGATTGATCTTCAAAGCTCGTATAAAGATATTGCGCTTTGGGTTCCAGCGTAATTGTATGTTGACTTCCCGCCACAAAACTAGGGCGTTCAAAAATCAAAGAACCAAAAAGTCTCGCTTGACCAAGCGTCCGGTCAACGTCTTCTTCCAAAATTGTGTTATTGGCAGGTAAGTCTTGCTGATAACGGGTGTGTAAAACGCTGAATTGAGCGAATAATTCGCCCCATGGCTTTTGATATGGCACGGTTAGAGAGGGTTCAATATGGAAGCGAACCGCATTGGCAAAATCAGGGTTAGCGTTTTCAAAGTAGGCTAATTCCGATTTTACATCAAAAGATAGATAATCTGACAAAGCAGATGAATAATTTAATTTTGCTTCTGGCAGCGCACGGTAATTTGAACTAACTTGACCTAAGGTCGCAAAATCTCGAATGGTCATGGTGAAATCCAAGTTTTGCGAATAGTAGTTCACGCCTAACTGTCTGTACAAATGAGTATCAGCTTGATTGTAGAACTGTGAGCCGAGATCGACAATGTAGTTGTCGTCACTGAGGTCACTAATGTCTGCAACTATTGACCAACTGTCAGACAGTTTGCCCTTATGTGTGAATCGATAAAAGTATCGACTTTTATCAACTTGGCGGTCAATGTCATTCGGCAAATACTCTAGGTGTAGTTCTCCGGCATGTTTTGGAAACAAATATCGCCATTCGTTTTTTAACTGCACGCCTCGATTGGTCATGAAGCGAGTGCTGATAGTAGTGTCGATATTGGGCGCAATATTCCAATAAAAAGGCTGTTCGTATTCGACGCCTGTGCTACTAGAGCTACCTATTTCCGGAAACAA
This sequence comes from Agaribacter flavus, assembly GCF_042646125.1. Classification (NCBI taxonomy): domain Bacteria; kingdom Pseudomonadati; phylum Pseudomonadota; class Gammaproteobacteria; order Alteromonadales; family Alteromonadaceae; genus Agaribacter; species Agaribacter flavus. The sequence goes on along the minus strand of NZ_JBHRSW010000018.1, from coordinate 23,251 downwards.
GAAGCCGGTTTGACGCTCTGTTGTTATGGGGAACGCAAAATATGGCATGTAGAACACTGGCACGCTACCGACATAAAAAGCGGTGTTTTTTGCCACGCCATACGGTCTGCCTTTTTTTATTGAGATTTCGCTGGCGTGAATTTTCCAGTCTTCACCACCCACTGGGCATGTAGTAAAGCTAACGTCTTCTAGTAATACGCCTTTTTCTTCTGATACAGACAGTAATTCTGCACCGCCTCGGCCATTGACTGTGCTCAATTTGTAATTGGTAGAAGCCATTTGTAGGAGTTTGAGCGGGGTGTTTACTTCTACGCCTACACTATTAACTTTTAGCAACTCGTCAGTGTATTCGACATCACCGTCTGCGCTGATGATTTTACCATTTTCTTGCACTGTTGCAGATTCTGTTTTGATTGTGCTCGTTGGCGTTTTTATAACGACATTACCCTCAAAGGTCGCTAAGGTATTTTGAATAATTTGTGCAGCTTCAGAATCGACGTGTATTTGCCCTTTTGGGACAAGAGTGGGCGTATATTGGTGTTTATCTATCTCGCATATTACTTGCGCCGCACTTGAAAATGCAGAGAAGCAAATAGCTGTGAATATTAAGCGAGTGCGGGCTTTCATTAATAATTGATTTTTAGCGAGATCTAGCAACAGTCAAAACAACCGCGAATTCTATATTCTACAGGAAGAATAACCAACCTTTATGTTAAAAAAAGCGTTTTTTTCTGAAATTAACAGCAAATCTCATTACAATTGAGTGAAATTCAAGGCAAAAATTGAACAAGATTTGTTTTATGGGATATTGGGGAAAGGTAATAGGCGTACTCCTCGGCATGGCTATTTTTAAATTGCCAGGTGCCATTTTAGGGCTGATTGTTGGCCATCTATTCGATATTAACTATGCACGTGATTTTTCTGCTAGAGGCGGGTTTGCCCGTTTTTTTTCAGGATCTGAAAACATGAAAAATGACGGTGTGTTTTTCCACGCTTTGTTTTCTGCCTTAGGGCATATTGCTAAAGCAGATGGGCGTGTTACCGAGCAAGAAATCCACGTCGCGTCTAGATTGATGGACGATATGCGACTAAATGGAGAGTTAAGAAAAGAAGCCCAACAAGCATTTCGAGAAGGAAAGTCAAAAACCTTTCCTCTGGCAGACATGCTTAAGGTGTTTAAGGAACACTGTCACTCGCGCCGAGATTTGATGCAGGTGTTTCTAGAACTATTGATTGCGGCCTCATGTGCTGATGGACACTTGAGTAAAGAAGAATTGGGGATTTTAAAATCTGTAGCGAAAACACTGGGTTTTAGTCAAGCTGATCTACAGTTTTTAATCAGTACCTACGAAGCGGGTCAACGATTCAGGCGCTCGCAAAGTCAATACAGACAAGCGCACTCTCAGCACTCTTCTCGCCAAGGTGCCTATGCGCGTCAGTCTGCGTCAAATAATCTACAGGATGCATATCGAATTTTAGGTGTAAATGAAAAAACCACAGGAAAGGATGTAAAGCGAGCATATAAAAAGCTCATGTCGCAACATCATCCAGATAAGTTATTGGCAAAAGGTGTCCCGCAGCAAGCTTTGGACTTAGCAAAAGAAAAAACGCAGGATATTCAATCGGCATATGCGCTGATTCGTGAGTCGAGGCCTGACATTTGAAGATTTCGACGCATAACCAATGGGTGATTGATGACTTCATCAGTATGCTGTGGGTAGAAAAAGGCCTGAGTGAAAATACAACTAAATCTTATACTACAGATTTAAAAGCATTTACGCGTTTTTTGCATCAATTTTGTGGTGATCTCGATTTGGAGAGTGTTACTAAAACACATATCGAGGCGTATTTATCATACCGCTTGAGTAAAAATATATCTCAACGTTCTACGTCTCGCTTTTTAAGTACCTTGAGAGCCTTGTATCAGTATCTCCTTGCTTCGCAAAGCATTAATAAGAATCCAGTCGAACAAATTAAAAATCCCAAATTACCGGTTTACTTGCCCAATACTTTGTCTGAAAAACAGGTTGTTGATCTTCTTGCTGCTCCAGACGAAAACGATCCCATTCAAATGCGCGACAAAGCAATGCTAGAGTTACTTTACGCTACGGGAATACGGGTGAGTGAGTTGGTCAACTTGCAAATGCATGAAATTGGCATGCTGCAGGGTGTCATCAGGGTAACGGGAAAGGGAGGAAAGGAGCGCTTAGTGCCGATGGGCGAGCACGCGCAAGATGTCCTCACTACTTACCTTAAAGGTGCGAGAGCAGAACTTTTAAGTACGCCTAGTAATACTGTTTTTCCTAGTAAGCGAGGAAAAACGATGACGCGTCAAACCTTTTGGCATCGGATAAAGTACTACGCGAAAGTGGCTGGCATTGAAGCTGAGCTTTCACCACATACTTTACGGCACGCTTTTGCCACGCATTTACTCAACTACGGCGCAGATTTACGCGTTGTACAAATGTTGCTCGGGCATGCTGATTTGTCCACCACGCAAATCTATACGCATGTTGCGACCCATAGACTACAAAAGCTTGTAGAAGAGCATCATCCTAGGGGATAATGATGGTACAAGACGTGAAACTAGATGCTTGTGAAATTAATCACAAGTCAGAGCGGTCTAGTTTCCACGAAACTAAATACCTTTTGGAAGTATTACATGCTTAAACACAAAATTTTTCAAAAATTGACTTCATTGCTCACATTTGGTGCCTTGGTGTTAAGTGCAAGCGCTTTAGCGCAAACTGCAATAGATGTGAAAAGTAAATCCTTTACAGACTCTCTCGGGCAAAAGCTGCAATTGAGGATAGATGCTGTAGCCGATTCGCCAGTACCTGGTCTGGTGCAGTTATACACGGATCGTGGCCTGTTTTATGCCAGTGATGACGGCAAGCACTTTTTACAAGCACGCGTTTACAATGTCGAAAATAGTATTGTCGATGTAACTGAAAACGCACTTAAAGATATGCGTGTATCAGGTATGGAAAAGTTTGCTGATAGTGCAATAGTATTCAAAGCTAAAAATGAAAAACATGTTATCAATGTTTTTACCGATGCAACTTGTGGCTACTGTCGTAAATTGCATAACGAAATGGATCAACTCAATGACTTAGGAATTACCGTCAGATATTTGGCCTTCCCGAGAGCTGGAGTCGGTAGTTCTGTATATAAAGACGCGGTTTCTATTTGGTGTGCTAAAGATCCACAAGATGCGATAACGCGTGCTAAGGCGGGTGAAACTGTGGCAAGTGCGCATTGTGAAAATCAAGTGGCTGAACAATACAACTTTGGTAAGCAGATTGGCGTGAATGGCACACCAAATATTGTGTTTCCTGACGGTTCAGTCATTCCAGGTTACCAACCCGCTAAAATGCTTGCTGATGCGTTGGCTCAGGCAGCTGGGTAAGGCTTTATTTAGCATGTGTTTCTCTCAAGTGTCAGCTGTAAAATTCGAGAGAAGCATAGTGAGCTCATAGCACGATAAGTTCTCTTTGCGTTTCACCAGTTCAGGAGAATTTTTCGTGCGTAAGTGTGAAGCTTTTCGTTCAATGTTGAAAAGGATTTTGTTTCATGGTTCATCAGACGTTTATTAAGACCATTTTTACAGGCTTAATAGCTACACTTTTTTGGGGTGGTGTAGCCGTCCTGACCATTGGAATGCTTGTTGAATACTATTCTGTATCTTTCTCCGCCTTTGGTAGTTTTTTGGTTAAAGTATCGAGTGCAGTTTTGGGTGCAGGTGTTTTTGCTGCAATAATGAAGTCCGCGCAATTTACCGAAATTTTTCAACGGCAAATTTTTGAAGTATTCAATAACCCAAAAAAGTTAGGTGAAATTGTTGATGTACCAGGCCGATGGAAAGTGCTCACTTCTTCTCGTCTAAAGGATGTGTTACCGGATATATACTCTGTCGCAACAGATCAGATAGAGACCGCATTTTTTGATGATGAGCTGGAATATCATTTTGAAAACTACGATCATACCTTTGATTTTAAAGTTGTAGATGGCCAGATAAAAGTCAGTAACACTTTTGATGCCGTAGTTGTCAGGAATCCAAAGTCTGCAAAGAGTATATTTTTACAAAAATTTTCCGTTGAGGAAGAGGTTTTTGATTATCAATTGGAGGATTTTTTTGTCGGAAATGAACCGATAAAAAATCTTGATGACTACTTTAAACTTAACGAAGATGAAGATGGCAGGAAGCATTATGCGTTGCGATATGAGATTGATAAATCGCTCGAAAAGTTACGTATAAGACGAACGGTTACTTATATTCAGAGTCTAAGCACTGAACCATACGTTAATATTGTGGTGGGGCGGTATATTAAAGGTGGTATTGTATCTGCACGTGCAAGTGAAGGGTATTCGTTGAAATTTATTAAAAGCGGCCTGGATACATTCGCCTCTAAACCGCTCGAAGGGAATAAGGCCGAGGGCTTTAAAACTTGGACTTTGGCAAAACAAGATGACTTGCTACTTCCTGGTACTGGTTATATACTGATGATTGTCAAAGATAAGTCGATAACAAGTAACCAGTGATATCGAATGATTACGAGGTATTTCATTATATGAAGCGTTCTACCGAACAAGTATAATCGTCAGAATAGATTTTAAATATGCTAAAAGAGGCAGCTTTTTACAGCTGCCTCTTTTTGTTTTTTCACCTCACTCATGATCCGAGCTGCTGTGGTGTGGTATGCAAATCGTTATTGTAAGCTACACTTTAATGGCATGGGCACGAACAATATAGCGCAGCTCTGCTTCACTACTCAGTTCATCAAAGGGATAGCAGGTAATTAAAGTAATCACATCGTCCTGAGTGGGAAAAGTGACTTCAACCGCATCAGCATCGACAATAGCAATTTCACTGACTTCATATATTTTTGTGATGTGTTGTGTAAACCTTATTTGCTCACCGAGGGTGAGAGTTTGCAGTTTTGCAAAGTGCGTGTCTCGGTGACCAAATATAACTATATTGCCCAGTTCATTTGTCGTGGCACTTGTGCTCAGTCGCGTAGGGCCAAAGGCCAGGTTTCTCAAATTAGTACCTTCTAATACCATCAATGATAGGTTCGCAAAGTCTAACTTTCCTGAAACATGGGTATCTGCCCATGGCCATGGTTTTGTTGGTTTGCTGTATTTTATTTGCATGTGCCATGCACGTTCAATGAAGTATTGAGCCAACCAAGCTTTGGCGCTTATGTAATTTCCGTTGGCGAGCAGAACGCTTCCCGCTAGCAACACACCAATAAATATGAAACGGTATTGTTTGGTGCCCATCTTGCTATACCTTTTGTTCTGCCGAAAGCTGTTTTTCCCCTTTGATAATTAACGCAATATAGGCGATCCCTAAGGCACCAATAAAAGATAAAAAGGCTCCCCAGAGATTCAGTTGACGGCTTGAAGTTGCCGTTTTTGCTAGCATTTTCAGCTTGTTGCCCTGCGGCAGAGATTCTCTGGTGATCTCTTCGTTATTTATGGCATATTGATTGTCTATAGCAACGAGACTGGTATAGTCAGTTACTAGATCATGCTTCAATGCCAATGCAGTTATACTTTTTTGTGTATGCATTTTCAGGGATTGGAAATCTTCGCCTGTCTTAATTGAGGTATGTAGACGCCGCTTTAACGCTCTTATTTTTTCATACGCCCATTGCTTGGCGATGCCTTTGGTATCGAGAACAGTGTTGTGGGGATTTAGGTTTAGTTGCCTACTCCAAGGAATAAATTCAAGGTTGCCTAAACGAGAGATATTTGCTTGCCTACCTTCGACTAAAACCGAAGCTCTTGCTTGTTTTTCGCCCTCAGACAAGTGGTAGTATATATGTAGAGGATCACCGGAATACAAATCTGGGATGACTTGCGGAAATATTTCAAGCTTTTCGCTCCCAGCCGTATTGCCGTCCATGACTTGTGCCAATAGCTCGGTAATTACAGGCTGTTTTATCTTTTTTAATATTTTTCGCATTTCTTGTTCTACTAAGGCAGTACTGCCAATGACAGTATGTGTACCCTTGCCGACGAGTGCTGCTTCTTGCATAAAATAAGTGTTAGGCGCTGGGCCAATACCGATTGTAAACAGTCGCACGTTACCCAATGACTGGTGAATTTTTTCGAGTAGCTCAGCTTCATTGCCAATACTGCCGTCTGTAACAAAAATGAATTGTGTTAGTCTGGTGTCATCGACTGGGGAATAGGAGTGGAGCTCAAAAGCAAGCTCTAATGCGGATAGCATTTCGGTTCCACCATCAGCGTCTAAGCGCTGAATATACTTTAGTGCTTGTTGTTTGTTGGCCTTAGATGCTAGGTAAGACGTACCCCACAGAGCATTGGCAGCACTACTAAACTCAATGATGTTAAAGCGGTCACTCTCATTGAGATCCTTGATTGCATATTTCAAGGCTTCTTTTGCCTGCGTCATGGCTTCACCCACCATTGAGCCGGATGTATCGAGAATGAAGGTAATATCTCTTTTTAGCTCAATGGGTGCTTGTTCGGGCGCAAGTAAACTAATCAATCCATATGTGCCATCTACTGTATTTTGAGCAAAATGACTCACTTGTGTGTGTGTCTGCGTTTCGGCTTGCCAACGCAAAACAAAGCTGTCACTCACTTCATCGCTTTGTGTTGAATTTGTATTATTTCGTATGTAATAACGCGTGTTGCTGGGTCTATCAATCTGAATCTCATGATGCAGGGATTCAATGTTCCTTAGTGGCAGCCCCATGTCCAAATGAATGTTGACCTCGGTTTTATTATCTTGATTGTGATGAGGCAATGCAGTGTCGGACATTTCGTCCGGTAACAAGCGTTTTGGTAAATAGCGGGGAGTTAAACCTATGGGCAAGCGTAACTCGTAAGCTTGTTGGGAGGGCAGTAACAGCTGCTGGTATTCTAATTCAACAATGATTTCAGCCTCTGCTGGAATATGGCTCACTTCATTTTTAAACACATTTGGACGAAGTTGGCTGACTAAGCTTGCACGTTTTCCTGTCGATTTGGCTTGTTCAAATAAACGTTTGGCCTCTTCTTTTAGCGCTATTTTGCCTTCAATTATTCGATCACCAATTTTGAGGGTTAAGGCATCAACAGCGGCGTTTTCTGGCAGGGGGAAAACATATACACCGTTTACACTTTGGGCGCTTGGGTTTTGGAATACCTGGGTAACTTTAGTGCGTACGATGGGGCCTGTCACTTCAACATCAAATTGTGTTTGGTGTTTCAGCGCTTGATAGTATATGGGCTCAAGCAAAGCTCCATTCGGCATAGTTGATGCTTTATTTTCTTGTTCCGAATGTTGGGCTTGGAAATAAAAATTGCCCTCTTGGGCTTGATAGATATTTGTGACATATTGCGATGCTGCGTGGCTTGAATCATTGTAAGATAAGTTTGCCTGAGATGGGAATTGAACATTGACTTGTTGATTGGCAGAAGCAATGTTTTCAAGCTTTGTATTATTGATCAGTCCGCTGCTCATTAGTGTGGCGTTTGTATGAGGACGTACATTATTGTCAGTGTCAAACGGATAGTGATAAATAGTCTTAATTAGGCTTAACACAGCAATAGATGCTGCGATAATGGCAAGTTTTGAAAAGGTGTTCATGTGGAATCCTTGATCGGCTCAAGCTTCCAACGAAGCTTGAGCGAATTGATGGAATAATGAGTCTCAATCTATGGCTATTTAGCTGCCGTCATATTTTGCTGTGAGGGGTTTATTTTTAGGGTAGCGCGCCGGTCGAAAAAGTACTCTTCGGCACTTGGCGTCATCTGTGCATTCAATTGAGGCTGTGTTTCGCCAAAACCGGTATAGTCTATTTGAGAGGCTTGCACATTTTTAGCTGTCAAGTATTCGGCTATAGCCTTTGCTCGTTGCTCTGAGAGTACTTTATTATAGTGCGAGTCACCACGTTGGTCGGCAAAGCCGTTCACAGACACAGTCAGTTCTGGATAAGCATTGAGTAAACTCGCCAGTTTATCCAATTGGCTGGTGTACTCTTCTTCCACGATAAAAGAAGCGGTTTTAAACTGTATATTGGTTTCTAGTTTTGGCAGCACTTCGAGTATTTGCTTGGTTTGTGCTTCTTTAAAGTTTGCAAGCTGAATGCTTTTGGCTTGGTGCAACTTTTCTAGATCGCTCTGCAAGGCGATTATTTTGTTTTCTTGCTTCGATAAAGCATATTCGGCTTGATTCAATGCTTGACGTTGCGCGTTTTTCTTGTCTTCGTCGTTGACATCATCGGCGATAAATATACCAAATATGCCGCCTACGATTGCGCCTACGGGGCCGCCCACGGCAGCACCAGCAACGAGTCCCGAACTAAAACCGATGAGTTCATTTTTTGATTCTTTTGCTGTTTTGACTTCGTCGCTGGCTTTCGCGTTACCGGCAGAAACTACGTTTAATGCAAGAAAAAGTGAAGTCGCTAAGATTGTTTTTTTCATTTGGTTTTCCTCAGAATGTTTGGGTTTACGGGTTCTATTAAAAACAAACAAACTGACAATCTAGGGGAAACAAAATGGCAATGTGATGCTCAAATGTGGCAGAAATATGGAAATTGAGCTGATTTCCTTTTATTAACGAGCGTTTCGCTATAGTGTTAAGCTTACAAATTTTGAGTTGATTAATGTACATGCAAAAGCACATTGCCCTTGTTGAAGATGATATTGCTTTAAGGGAAAACTACATTGCTGCTCTGACTCAGCAAGGATATAAAGTAAGCACTTACTCAAGTCGTCCAGAAGCTGAGCGAGCTTTCACAGAAAAACTACCTGATTTAGCCATTATTGACATTGGTTTAGGCGATGATATCGACGGTGGTTTTGCCGTTTGCCAATTGGCGCGAAGTTTGTCTAAAAGTCTGCCAATCATTTTTTTTACTGCGAGAGACAATGATTTCGATACCATTTGTGGCTTGCGGATGGGAGCAGATGATTATTTGACCAAAGACATCAGTTTGCCTCATTTACTTGCTAGGATATCCGCGCTATTTAGACGGACGGAATTATTGAAGCAAACACCACAACAAAGTGATTTGATTGTGTCGGATAAGCTGACTATGGACTTAAATCGGATGCAAGTAACCTATAGTGGTCAAGTTATAGAGTTAACTGTCACCGAATTTTGGATGTTACACGGTATTGCCAAGCATCCTGGACATGTCAAAAGTCGCCAGCAACTTATGGATGATTCCAAGATGGTGGTAGATGACACCACCATTACCTCTCACATCAAACGTATCAGAAAAAAGTTTCTGCAGGTGGATGGCAGCTTTGATTCAATAGAAACGGTTTACGGTATGGGTTACCGGTGGAAAGCAAAAGTATGAAACGTTTTGCTTTGGGTTTGCGCACAAAGATTTTATTTTTTGCTTCATTTTTACTAGCAATCCCTTACCTAGGTTATCAATATGTGTGGGAGTTAGAGTCGTATTTAAGGATTGGTCAGGAACAAACACTGGTTGGGACCGCCAGCGCTGTTGCTACTGCACTTCACGAACGCCCAGCACTGTTTGATAGCCGTGCTGGTTTCTCAGCAGAGGTAACACCCGGCAAAGACTTGATAGCCCACGAAATACAGTATCCGATCCAACTGGATGGGCGTTTAGACGATTGGCAAGAGTACCAAACACATATGAAAGATTATGGTGCTAGCTCTTTAATTGAGCAGAGCCAAGTATACCATCCAGCATCCTTGCAGTTTAAACACATGTTAGGCAGGTACGAACAGTTTTTGTATGCGATCTTTGACGTGACAGACGACAATCTTATTTTTAGACCGCAAAACAGCTTGAGAGTTGACCGTAACGACTTTTTGCAGGTTGCTATGATTAGCAATGATGGCTTATTTAAACGCTATTTGATTGCGCCTTATGAGCCGGGTTGGGTCAACGCTTATTTGCTTGATCAAAGTACCGATTCACTTACCCCAGTTTCTCTTGAGACAAAAATACAGGGGCAGTGGAGGATTACGGACAAAGGATATAATGTGGAACTTCGGTTTCCATTAAGCATGTTATCGAGCAATATCGCGTTTGCAATTGGAGATGTCGATGATGAAATGTCGCGTCGCTATAAATATCTCATAGGCACCGCTAATCCTACTCAAGCCGATGACTTGGGCAACGTACTCACACCTTCGCCTGAAATAGAGCGGATTATCAAGGGCTTAAAGCATGCAAATGCGCGTGTTTGGGTGGTCGATAGCCAGCGGCGAGTATTAGCAAAATCGGGTGATATCTTAAAAGCTAGGGGACTAAGCGTAAATCAAACGACGCCGTCAAACCCCAATGTTTGGCAACGTTTTGAATACAATTATTTAAAACCCTTGTATAGCCGTATTCTGACAAATCCGGCTTCGGATTTCATCGACGACTTAGCGAATGCCTATGCGCTTGAAGGAAAAGACATCCAACAAGCCTTAAATGGGCAAGCAGATACCTTGTGGCGCTTAAGTTCAGACAACAAAGCCGTGATCTTGTCGGCGGCGCACCCCATTTATCACAATGGAGAAGTAATGGGGGCGGTGGTAGTAGAGCAAACGACACATGGAATACGCACTTTGCGAAACCAAGCACTCGAGAAGCAATTTAATTTCATACTTGCCGTTACCGCGATCGGGGTTTTGTCTTTACTTTTGTTGGCATCTAGAATTTCAAATCGTATCCGCGATCTGCGCAATGCTACCGAGTCGGCGATTGACCCAAGTGGTAAAATAGTGCGAAGTATTGAACCTTCCAATAGCACGGATGAAATTGGTGATTTGAGCCGTACCTTTCATCAAGTATTAGAAAAACTGTCGCAGTACAATGCCTACCTCGAAAATATGGCTTCGCGCTTGTCACATGAATTGCGTACCCCCGTAGCCGTTGTCAATTCTTCGCTAGATAACATTGTACTTGATCCGGAAAACCAGAAAACTTACATACAACGCGCAAAAGAGGGTATCTCTCGCTTAAGTAAAATATTGAACAATATGAGCGAAGCCACACGTCTGGAGGAAGCAATAAAACGAAGTGAGAAGGAAGATTTTGATTTGATAAGCTTGTTGAAAGGCTGTGTTGAAGGCTACCGAATGACGCATACGAATTATGCGTTTCAATTAGATCTTGATATGGAGGCTCACACTCTGTCAGGCGATCCAGACTTATTTGCGCAAATGCTCGATAAAGTGGTGAGTAATGCAATTGAGTTTTCTGCGCCTGATCACCCTATAAAAATAAGAGCTTTTAAAAAACGTCAAAACATTGCGATTTCAGTGACCAATACCGGTGTGTTGTTGCCAGAAAACATGAAAAGTCAGCTGACCAATTCGATGGTCTCGGTTCGTGCAAACACTACTAGTGAATCTTCGCATTTAGGCTTAGGTTTGTTTATTGCAAAGATCATTGCAGAGTTTCACAAAGGCAGGATCGACATAGATAACCAACCAGACCACAGTGGTGTGATTGTTTTGTTGCAGTTTTGAATCCAAAGCACTTTGAGAACTGAGCTCTTACAAGAATTTCCGTTTTTCGTATTTTTTCACACTTACTGTGTCAACTAACTTTTTGACGTCTTCAGTGCATTGCTTCTATTGATAAAATTTTGTATGGAGATCATTTTAAACCTACATGTTAAGTTTGTGTCTCCAATTGGAGACGTCATTACGATTTTCCTTATGATTATGTAAGACTCTGAGTGTTTTATGTACATTTTTTAGTTTTAATGAAGCTAAAATATTTTTTTAATCACAATTTACGGCAATTTTTTTTTAAGTTCACTATTAAAAAGCACTAATAAACATATATTTAGAAATATACTCTCCATATATTTGTACTATCCCCCAAAACTTACATGATTTGGTTTACAAGCAATGGTTTTAATTGTAACAATAAAATGAAATAGTAAATAAGAACTGTCGCCATATTGCAACAAGCAATGGCGTTGTCCTTTCTGTATATCCTGTTTCAATTTATATACCTAAGAACCTTTAAATATCTAAGATGTATACCTTAGATTAATAAATTATTGTGGTTATAAACTAGAGGAAACTACCATGTTACTTTCTACAACAGACTCATTAAATCTTGATAACTCTAATAATAGCCAATATGGTAAAGATTTATGTTCAGAAATAAACACATCTAAAACAGCTATTGAAATAGCTGCATATAAACGCAAGGAAAGAATTTTGGAACGACGTAAAAAGCGTGAAGATGCTTTCAGGGCAGAGGCGCAATGGGTTTTTGAGCACTTTGCGACTCATTTTTCAGCGACCTGTGCAAGGTCTGAAAATCAACTTAACGCAGCATTTAAGATTCGGCATGATGTATTTTGCGATGAAACAAAGATCTTTGAAGGAAATGCTACAGGCTTAGAGCGAGATAAGTATGATGATTACGCAGAACAAGTGCTAATTCAACATCAGAGAACCTCTGATTATGCAGGATGTGTGCGTTTAATAATGCCAGAGAATAATGCCGAGATTCTTCCAATAGAAAAGCAGGGACTAAAATATATTGAAGATACCTCAGTCTTACCTGATAAGTTTGAAAGGTCGGAAATAGCTGAAGTGTCAAGAATTTTAATCCCAAGAGTTTTCAGAAAAAGACGTCAAGACAAAGCAGACTGTGCTGAACAAACAGGTATAGATATAAGCAAATATAATGAAAATGATAAGCGTTGTTTTCCCTTTATTGCAGTCGGTTTGTATATGGCTTGTACAGCGATGTTTAAAAACAGAAACAAAAAGCATATATATTTTATGGCAGATCCCAGGCTAGGTAAATCCATGCAAGTAGTAGGGTTAACGATGCGTCAGATTGGCCCAGAATTTGAGTATGTGGGCAGAAGAGTTCCATACTATATTGATTTCGAGAACTTTTTGGAAAACCTCAAACCTTCGTTTGAAACCATGCTAGAAGAATTTTTGAAAACCATAAAATAATCTCTTTTTATGTGGCATGGAAGCCATTTCCTTCCTATAGTTATTATCGCCTTTTTCAAAAAACAAATATCTATATTAACTAAAAAAAATAACAAGATTTCCGATACCAAAGTACAAGTGATTGGCAGGAATTTTTATGTTCGAATATAGTACCGCATTTTCTAGAAACATTGGCTGGATAACAGAAGCCGAATTAGCCGTTATTAAAAAATCAAAAATAGGTGTTGCAGGGCTTGGGGGATCTGGTGGTGAACATTGCCTAACGCTCGCAAGAATGGGATTTGAAAATTTTCATATTTCAGATTTTGATGAATTCGAAATCCATAATTTTAATAGGCAAGCGGGCGCGTATGTTTCTACCCTTAATAGGCCAAAATGTGAAGTTTTGGCTGAAATGATTAAAGATATCAATCCTTTAGCAACAGTTAAACAGTTTCCCAAAGGAGTGAATGCGGATAACGTCCATGAGTTCTTTGATGAGCTTGACATATATGTGGATGGGATTGATTTTTTCGCCCTAGATGCGAGGAAACTTGTATATAGCGAAGCGGAAAAAAGGGGAATTCCCAATTTATTGGCAGCACCTTTGGGTATGAGTGCTGCCTTGGTTTGTTTTGACAAGGATTCTATGGGCTATGAAGAGTATTATCGGTTTAGCACTTGCAAGGACAAAAAGGAAGCATGTATTAAATTGTTAATGGGCTTAGCGCCTTCAGCCACCCACAGAAATTATTTGGTTGATGAAAGCACTGCCGACTTTGATAAGGAAAAAGGTCCATCGACTCCAATGGCAATAAAACTTTGTTCTGGGCTATTAGTTACTCAAGTAATAAAGCTAGTTTTGGGGCGAGGTAAAGTATATAAAGCCCCTTATTCAATGCAAGTTGATGCATACAACCATAAGTACAAAATAAGCAAAATCCCCTTTGGAAATAACGGTCCAATCCAGCGTATCAAATACGCAATGGTGAAAAAGTTAGTAAGTAACTAAACAGCATTTAAATTGCCCACGACATATGAACGGTAGAAGGTATTCTACCGTCAACTAATCTGCCAATTGAGCGTTAATATCCGACAATGTTTTGCTAATTATTGCATTATCGGGAGCCAAGGCACTCGCTTTTTCAGCATATGGCAATGCTTCATCGTAACGTTTTAATTTGAACAATTCGTCAGCAATATTATTGAGGGCTACTATGTTATTTGGAGATAGTTTGAGTGTTTTGCTATAGGCTTCTATTGCGGCTTCACCTGCCATTAGGGTACCTTCTAACAATAGTGTATTTGCGTCGGCAAGTTCTGTATTATTAAAATTCATAATAAGTTTTTGAGCGCGTCTAGAATCGCCTGCATTCACTAAAAATTGCCCTAAATCAATGACTGTTTGAGGACTTGGATAAGCCTTGTAATTATCACTATATATCTTTCCTGCTTCTGCAACCTCGCCACTATGCATTTTCGCCTTTGCTTTGATTCGATTGTACTCCAGTGATTCGCTTGAAGTTGTTAGTACACTTAGTGCATCTTTCGACTTGTTTTGCTGAATAAGTATTTCAGCTAAACGTAGTTTTAATTTTTCGTTTCCTGGAAATCTAGGTATATAAGTTCTTAAAATATTTTCTAGAGATTGGTTGTCTTGTAGCATTTCGTATGTGCTTAACACGTATTTTAGTTCACTAAATGAGACTATGGATATGTTTTTAGTTTTGTCAATCGCTGCTTTTGCAAGTTCACTCTCACCATTTTGAATATACGATTGCGCCAATGTGTACCAATAAATGGTACTGTTTTCGGTGCTTCCACTGTAGGAAAGGAGTGTTTGGATGGCGTCGTAAAGGTTGCCATGACTTGCGTAATAAATATTTAGTAGGATAGCTTCCTGTATTCTATCTTCACTATTACTGTACAAGTTCTTGATGAAACCTGCTTTGTTAACTCCTAGTTCTTGTTCATAGGCACTGTACAAACGAAGCAAAGGAAGGCTATAAGGAAACTTCTCAAGGCCTTCAGTAACAGTATTTAACGCAACAATTGTATTGTTCAATTGGGTATGTGCCCTTGATTTCACTATATAGGCATGCGCACTGGTCTCGTAACCAGTCAAGGCTTCAATAGATTTATTGTATTCCCCAGCAGCGAGATACACCTCAGATAGAAACAATGTATTTGTATCATCACTAGGCATTACACTTTGCCAAGAGCGAATCGTGTTAATCGCCTTTTCAAATTGTTCTTTCGAAACTAAGTGTCCAATGATTGCACTTTTAGCGACAATCATTTGTTCTCGATTAAAGTTAATATTTCCTGATAAATACTCGTTCATCAGGCGTGTACTAGAGTCAAGTAAATCTTTTGCATTGCCACTTTCACCAGCACTTAACTTAATAACTTCGTATTCAAGTTCAATTGCTGGGTGGACTTTATCTTCTAAGCTGATGGCACTAACAATGCCCTCAATGCCTTTAGTATTGCCTGATGATTGTAATCCCGCTAAAAGAGCGGCAATGTTGTTTATTTGTGAATTGCTACTGATTTTATCTCTTGCGAGGTCGTTAACTACTGCCTGTTCTGCGTTGGTTACCGCGCGTGCATAAATCAACATATTGTGGTAGTTTGAGTTGCCCTTAACACCTTGTAGACCACGTTCTAAAAATTCAATAGTCTGCTCATAATTCCCTAGGTTGAAGTTAATTTCTGCTGCAATAAGATAGTTTTGTGTTGAGGTATACCCTCCCTGTAAAGCTCTTTCAATGTGAATTTTAGCCTTAGACAAGTCTCTTTTTTGTAATGCGGATAGCGTTTTTAAATGATTGACAATCGGTTGATCAGGGTATTGTGCGAGCAATTCATCTAGTGCCTTGTCTGCCTCTTCCCAGTTTTCCGATAGCACATATGCATTTGCAATCGACAATTTGGTTTTTGAATGTTCAGGCCGTAATGTGAGTAGAGTCGAAAATAAATCAATTGCTGCATCAAAATTTCCCGCCGCTACGTTTAAATTTGCATTAGTTTCTAAGAACAGCCAATTTGCTCTACTACTCCCGTAAGTATCAGCTATTTTCCGAAGGTCTTCTAAATACTTTTGCGGATCATCATGTTTAGCAAATGTTGTGGTAGCAAGAGCAAAATCGTTGCTTAAAGAACTCTCATCTGTAATCTGTTTCGATAAATCTTTTATAGCACTTTTGGTTTTATCTTTTCGGCTTAGTGTCAACGCATATGCAATGTCAGAAATTCTGACACCTTCAGATAAGTCGTTCCTATTTGACTTATAAAAAGAAATTAATGAATCTGGAGAACTAGTGTTATAAAGGCTTTCAATTCTGTTCTCGAATGCTTCATCATTAAATTTACCCGATACTCTAACATACTGATATTCAGCTTCTTGATACAGACCTTGGTAGTTAAGCACATTACCCAATACTAGTCTTAAGTCGTCTGCGTCTGGGTTTTCTACTAAAAACTCTTTAAGTAAAATTTCGGCTGTTTTAAACTTTTTCGACTGTATTAGCAATGTTGTTTCTTCTAGAAGCTCTTCCCGACTTTTTTGTGGTGTACAGCCAAAAATAAACAATAGTGCAACAATTAAAAAAAGCTCAGATGCAAGGCGCATATAATTTACTCCGTGTATTGCTAAGAAACACCGCTACAAGCAAGTGCAAATCCTAATACTCAAACTTTAAAGCAAAACTAAGTAAAAAGCGATATTCGTTGAATAGTGATTTGAATTTATGGCGAGTTACTGCAACGCATTTATGCAAAAGATGTGTGATGTGTAAAGAAGAAACGTCAATGAACTGAACATAAAAAACCGCAACACAAGATGCTGCGATTTTTTTTACAATGCTTATGACTCAAACTGACTACTTCCATTTGACTGCTTTGTGAGTCAAATTTGTAGTATTTTTACTTAGTGCGACGGGCACCAAAAGCAAGACCTGCGATACCTAAACCAAGTAAAGCGATAACGCTTGGCTCTGGAACTTCAGCAGCAGAAAATTCTACGCTCGCTTCACCAGTAAAACGTTGAATTACGTTTTCAGCTGTGAAGTCGATTTGAATAAAGAAATCTTCCAAATCTCCATCAGAAATAAGCATATTGTAGAAAGGGTCTGGATCGATGAAGAAGTTTTCACCGGCAGCACTTAATGTAACATTGTCACCTGTTAATCCAAAACCACCACTACCTTGACCTACAGCAGTTCCTACTGAGCCGCCTGACGCGATGTTACCCGTGAATAACTCGATGTCATCATCAAGTTCTGCCGCACTGAAGTTAACGCCACCGTTGGTAACAGCTGCTTGAATGAAGGTGTTTGTATCAGTCTCAACATCCAAAACCATGTTGAAACTTCCAGACCAGTTTCCAGTTGAAATACTAGTTGGTAGGTTGTTATTTGTTACGTTACCGCTAACATTGATTACTGAATATAAGCCGTAATCTGTTGTTAAACCACTTACATTAGGGAATATCTGGAACGATGTGTAACTTAACAAAATTGTTGCGTCGAATGCTCCCGTCGCTGCATTAGTCACTACGATTACTTCTTGGTAGTTACCACTTAGTATGTCTGCAGTAAAAGTTGTTCCAACACCAACATCAGTGTAGCCTAAAGAGTTGTCTACGACAAAAGGTAGACCAGCAGAGAATGCAGAAGTTGACATACCTGCCAACAATGCCGCTGCTGTTAAATTTTTAATTGCCTTAACCATGATTGTAGAATCCTTCGAGTTTTAAACAGTCAATCACTCTTTTGCATTTGTTGTGCCATAAATTTAAGTTGTTGAAAAATAAAAATAAAAACAATATTTAAGAACGAGGTTTTTTGGTTTTGTAAAAACTTTCGACACTAATATACTCAAGATAATCTAGTATTTTGGCTGTAACTATGGCATCCGGTTAGTCCTCTAATATCTTCGCCATTTTGTTCAACTAAGGCTGGCCTGCCGTCAATTATTGCTTCCCACTTTCCGTCCCTTACAAGAACAGACACGTCAATGGTGCTTTTAGGGCTATCTTTTTTGAAAAGCCAAATTCCGAATGGAGTTTCTGGCTCGTTGGTACTCTGTGAGGAGTAGGCAAATAGTTTGCCAGAGACAATGGCTTGATAAATGATAAATATCAAGAAAACAAAGTATCTCACAAACGCTGTACTCGCCATATATAGCTTAATTGTTCATCATACTAGCATGCCCAAAAGATAAGCTAAAAGAGTACTCATAATTGCCAGGCTTTACTTGATACTTTTCTAAGGGGGCACCTAGCGATGTCCATGAATCCGTGCCTCCTACACCAGATTGTTTATAGTCAATGTTCAGAGTATTGAAGCTTTGTCTTTCTAACTCATAGGGGTGCTTGGCTGTATCGATGTTTTCTTGCGAATATGGCCAAACAGACATGCTGAGTGGTGTTGGGCTATCAATGAGAAGATTGGTGCCTCCGTTTTTACTCGACATTTCCCACCAATCTACATCGGTTCTATTAGCGTTTTCTTGCGGCACCATGTAGTGGAAGAACATTTCATGTGCGTTGTCTTTGTAGATATTGATCTCTGCACTACTGTTTCTGTCTACGTAGTTTTCGTATGGACCTCGGCCATAATAACGCACACTACTTAGTGTGTTGGAGACGCCAGTTTGCATGCCGATGCGTTTGAGTGGAGGCAGCGAGGATGCACTAGAAAACTGTATAGTGACTACGACATTTCCCGAATTTGAGATCTGATATTTGTGCATAAATGAGACTTGCTTGTCGATGCTATGGTGTGCTGTTAGTACATAGCCATGCCCTTGTTTTTCATATTGTAAGTCTTTCAATTTAAGGTTATTGGCTGCGCTTTTCCAAAAAGCTAAGGTTTTGTGGGATTTCCATGCTCGTGCATCATTGTCAGTTTGTGGACGCCAAAAATTAGCTTTTAGTGGTGCGACTAACACAGGTGTATTTTGGAAAGTAAGTGACGATAACCAGCCTGCCTGTTTATCAAAAATCACTTGTAAAGCGCCATTCTTGAAAGTAACTGTTGTTGCAGTTTCAGTCACTTGCAATCGGTCTTTGAACTCATCTATAGAGGCTTTTTTTTCGGTAAACCAAGGCAACTCAAATTTCTCTTTTGCCATTTCCATTGGCATATCTGTCCATGCCGTTGGTGTCCGTAATTTTGCTGCAACCCTCAACCAATAGCGTTTTCCTGCAACGGGTGAAACCTTGGGAATATCCAAGGTCATGTATGTTGTTTTTTGTGGCGCAAGTGCATCAAGGTCAAACTCTTTGCTATGTATAACTTTGTCATCTTCCATTAGCGCCCATGTAAACACATAAGCTGATGAGTCTGTGTGGAACTGACGGTTTTTAATGGAAAGTTTATTTGTATCGACGTCGAATGAGTCAAACCAGAATGGTTGAAACACGTATTTTGCATGGTGTAGTTCGGGTGTAGGATTACCGTAAGAATCAACAATACCATTTTGATTAAAGGCATTGGTATTGGGAATATCTCCGAAGTCGCCGCCATAAGCTAAGAATTTGTGCCCATTTTCGTTAATATGCTCAAGCCCTTGATCCATCCAATCCCAAATAAACCCGCCAATCAGATTGTCTCGTGCCCAAATTAAGTCCCAAAATTCTTCTAAATTTCCAAATGAGTTGCCCATTGCATGAGAGTATTCACACATGACAATTGGCCTATTGATATATGCGCTATCTGATAAACCTTTAAGATATTCAAGACTTGGATACATTCTGCTGATTACATCTACATAGGGAGGATCACTAGGGTTTGCGAGTGGGGTATGACGGCCGAGATTTTCAAGTTTCTCTGGTACCCAATACCAAGTCTTGGGCGGTTCAATAAACTCAGGGTGTTCGGGTAAGCTTTGCGCACCTTCGTAATGGACAAATCGACTTGGATCATAGTCTTTGATCCAAGCAGCTGCGGCCGCATGTGCCGGTCCCATGCCTGACTCATTCCCCAAGGACCATGAAATAATCGACGGATGATTTTGATCTCTTCGCACCATACGAGTGATTCTATCCATTATCGCAGGCACCCACATCGGATCATTTGAAAACTGCCCTCCAAACATATGGCTTTCAACGTTGGCTTCATCCATTACGTACAAGCCATATTGATCGGCCAGCTCCAGTAAATACGGATCATTCGGGTAATGTGCGGTACGCACCGCATTAAAATTGTTTTGTTTCATCATTTTTAGATCGCGTTCTAGGTCGGCTCGGTTTAATGCTTTTCCCCTGACCGCGTGATGATCGTGTCGGTTGACGCCAATGAGCTTGATACTTTTGCCATTGATAAGTAATTGACCTTTTTCATTGTCGAGGCGCACTTCACGAAAGCCAACTTGTGTACTCTTGGCTTCGACTAGTTGGTTGTTGTCGTTGTATAAAGAGATAACCAAGGTGTACAGGTTGGGCTCTTCGGCACTCCACAGTAATGGCTTGTCAACGCGTAAATTGAATATATCAAATTGGATATTTTCACGCTGAGGATACTGTTGCATGATTGCATCCGCTGACACTGCTTGAGGAATATCAAACACTGCTTCATTGTTAAGATACAGTTGGCTTTCAAGTCGCCAATTTTTCAATTTTTTATTGTCGGAGATAGTTAAAAATGGACGAATACGCAAATGCCCAACTGTGTAGTCTTCTGATAGTTTTGGTCGTGCAAAGAAGTCTTTAATCGCAACTTTAGGTCTGGACAGTAAAAGGACTTCTCTGTGGATACCACTGAGTTTCCACATGTCTTGACCTTCTAAATAACTACCGTCGCTCCAGCGCATAACTTGCAATGCAATTTTGTTTTTGCCAGTTGAAACGTAGGGCGTGATATCAAATTCTGCGGGCAACATGCTTCCTTGACTGTATCCGACTTTATGCCCATTAACCCAAACATAAAAAGCAGACGCAATGCCACCAAAGTGCAGTATGATTTGCTCTTTTTCCCATCCTTTGAGCAGTTCAAAATTCCTAATATATTTACTTACGGGGTTAGCTCGAGAGATCAAGGGGCTAGTATCAGGTAAGGGGTTGCCCGTTTTACTAGAGTAAAACGGCAGTTCAGTATTTGTGTAAAAAGGTATGTCGAAGCCAAACAATTCGACACTTGAAGGCACAGGCAAGGTCTGCCAACGAGAATGGTCATAAGTTGTTGTTACAAATGCTTGGTCGATATTCTCGTCGTCATATTGAAACTTAAAAAACCAATCGCCGTTTAAATTCAGATAGCGACTGCGTTCTCTATTAGTGCTTAAGGCTTCGTCAATACTCTTATAAGAATACGGAACACTTCTAGTAGGCATTCTATTGCGAGAGATGACTTCTGGTGATTCCCAGTCTTTTGAACCAAGGTACTGGGTATGTTCCGCCAATTTAAAATGTGGCGTTTGGGGAGGGGGGGACGCACAACTCAGAAGCAAATATATAGTGGTAAAGCCAATAATACTTTTTATCATTTTGTCACTCGTTACAAAGATCAATAGACCTTAGAGTATTAATACAAATCTGATGGAAGTATAAGGCTTACCAATACATTTAAATATAAAAAATGTTATTTTTATGTAAATTTATTAAGCGTTAGTTTACTGCTTTCTCGTACAGGACAATAGCCGGATTCTATAAAACATCAATGTGTATCGTGCCTCTGTTGCCGTTTGCTGTGTAAAGAATGCGACAATCGTTTTTCTTTTTTTCGTTTTGATTGGCTAACATTTCTGTAAGTGTCGTGATGCTTGTTGGCGTCCTTCGTATCGTCATAGTCATCCAACAATTCGTCTCTAGAAAACCGTAAGTCTTTTCCCATTGTTTATTACTCGCTTTACCTTCAACTACCAAGGAAGGGTGCCATAGCCAATCCGACCCTGATCCAACTTATTTATAAGCTTATTTCGGCAAAATTCAAAGAAGTGTTTAGTATAAAAAAGCAACAGTAAGTATTGCTTTGGCATAAGCGATGCGGAAAGCTCGTTGTATCACACATGTTTTCAGCTGCTGGTGGTCAATTGTGTGGTTAATGGCAACTTTGTGTAGACCTTCGGGGCTAGGCAACGCGCCTTTACCATCTCTGAGGTAAATACTGCGTGAAATACAAAGGCATCACGATATTGGTTTGTTCTAATGCTGAAGAGCCTTGTGTACCCGTTAACTTAAAGGTTTTACTTGGAGTACATTTTTCAACGTAGGATGCCAACGACTTTGCTCTTGTACGTTTACCACTTTTGACTTCAACAGGGATGATATCGCCTTCATCGGTCGCCAAAATAAATTCGATTTTGGCGCGGGCGTCATTCCATGAATAGCTTGGGTCAACGCCAATAGCTGTGAGCTCTTGTTGCACAAAGTTTTCAGCCACATAGCCTTTGTATTCATAGTTTTGTTGCTTAATCTCTTTATAACTGCAGCCCTGCATATGATTGAGCAGGCCCACATCAAACAGAAATAGTTTAACCATGTTGTCTTTTTTATAGGCCGCCAACGGAGATTTCGGTAATCCTTCAATAGGGTAGTTTGGCAAAGCTAAGCGGCAGCAGTTAAGCCAATGGATCGCGCTTTCAAAATCGCTATAACGAGATTTCCGCTCATGCACATGCTTAAATTTAAAGCGTTTAACCGACTCATCGCTGACAAGTGATAGCTGGGCTGGAATGCTATTAAACACCGATTCAATCAGTGCGGCATCGACCTTGCCCGCGTACTTACCGAAATCGCGGCGATAACCTTCAACTAAATCGGCATGAATTTTTGTGACTTTTTCAACACGCTCTAGAATGCTTGAATCCTTATACTGATACCAAGCAGAAACGGCTTCCGGCATACCGCCGGTAAAAAAATAGTCGGTTAGTTTATCCATCAATTTAGTGTGCACCGCCGGTCTGCTTGCTTGACTATCAAATGCTTTGATCAGTGCTTGTTCGTTTGATGCGTAAATAAATTCTTGGAAGGTTAGTGGTCGTAAATCGTATTGTTCTACTTTGCCAACAGGGAAGGTGTTGAGCAAACCAATGTTCGAACCGCTGGCCGCGACGAAATAGGATGGTGTTTTTTCGGCAAATTGCACCATTGTCTTTAAATTATGAATCGTATCCGGCTCCTTCAGACAAACAACGGACATTAACGGTAAAGCTAAATTACGCCGTTTTATGGCACAATTTATGAACCGTTTTTTAAAGTTTTGATTTGACTGGTACGCTTGCGCCTAATAGCAATGTACGCGCAAAGGTCACGGCTTCTCAGCGTGGGAAGAATAGTCCTCGCTTAGCAGAACGTCCGAAAAATCCAGATAAGCCGTACCATGCCCGCAGCATGAGTTG
>NZ_JBHRSW010000017.1:0-139565 GCF_042646125.1 Agaribacter flavus | reverse complement strand
CCATTTATCTATCGACCAATTATATACCCTCAATCGTGCTGTCGTTGACCGCATTGATGAATTACAAGCGAAACAAGACAGAGAAGCGCTCGCCATGCTGCGTCCTAGCATGAAAGTGCAATTTACCCACGATAGCAAGACGGTGACAGGCACATTACTAAAGAAAAACCGCAAGACAGTGTTAATTGCTAATGACAATGGCAAAACACACCATAAAGTGCCAGCCGGTATTGTGAGGCATATTAGTGCCGCGGCATTAAACTTAAATCAGACAGTTGTACAGAACGGTCTAAAATGATCGGTTACGCTGCTACACACGCAGCTTAGAAAATTTGATCGCCTACGCGATCTTTGTATATTTCGTTCGCTGCTACACACGCAGCTTAGAAAAGCACGTGCAGTACATGTTATTTCATGTTGCTGTTCGCTGCTACACACGCAGCTTAGAAAAGCACGTGCAGTACATGTTATTTCATGTTGCTGTTCGCTGCTACACACGCAGCTTAGAAACTGACGACTTGCTTCAGCATGTAGCTAACGGCGTTCGCTGCTACACACGCAGCTTAGAAAAATATCTAGCGCGTATTCTTCAATGCTTCGCAGTTCGCTGCTACACACGCAGCTTAGAAATGAACTAGGCATCGGCGCGTCCGTGTTTCCGGGTTCGCTGCTACACACGCAGCTTAGAAACTCAAAGACGGATCGACATTCAAAGTAGATGTGTTCGCTGCTACACACGCAGCTTAGAAAGCAACGTGACAGCATTAAGACGTATGTTAAGAGTTCGCTGCTACACACGCAGCTTAGAAATGACAACTGCGTCTTGATTGCCGCTAAGTCACGTTCGCTGCTACACACGCAGCTTAGAAAATCTTCAGGTTTTAGCTCCCCGACAAATTTCTGTTCGCTGCTACACTCGCAGCTTAGAAAGCGCATAAGCGACGTTATAACAAAAGCTGCTCTTTGTTGTGCTGGAGCAAGTACCTGTTCGCTGCTACACACGCAGTTTTGCGCGATGCACATCAACTAAGAAATGAATTCACTTTTGTTTTTTCTCCGCCCATACATCCCCATCAAATACCCCACTACGACACTAATTAAGGCCAGCACAGTCCCGCGCGTAAACCATTGCATATTGCTTTGTCTTTCTTGTTTTTGAATTTGTTGTTTTAGTGACGACAATTCTTCTAAGTGCTGCGTAATTTGTCTATTTAACTTGGCTTTCTGGCGGCTGGACTGTGCTAAATTTTTCTTAATGGCCGACAGTTCTTTTTGTTTTTGCTCCAGTTCCTTTTGTTTATCATCAAGTAGAGATTGCAAATTCGACATTTGTTGACGAATGGACGGTTTGCGGCTGACAAACTTGCTCTCAACCCAGCCTCTTCGCTCGCGTGGATCAACAATTTCAGCAAAACCTTTTACTTGGTCAACTTGCACTAACTTAATCTCTGTGCCTGCTTCGATAGAACCGAGTAGTCTAAAGTCTCGACCTGGGCCAGCGTGCATGTAAATGAATAAATCGTCTGAAATGAATCGTGTATCAGCACTTGTTTCGTCATTAGGTGTATCGACTTGCGCAATGGTCGTGCTACAGAGAAAGAGAAGTAATAAAAGTAAAGTGAGACGCATAGTGATGATATTTACTGTTTAGTGTTGTCGTGGTTTTTGCTGTATCTATTCAAAGCAGGTCGAGTGAAGCTTAGTTATTGGTATCAAGGGGTAAAAAACTCTATAAAATAAACATAAGCCCTGACCATCGGCTAGAATCATAGCATATTTGCTTTATGTTGCAGCTTTTTGAAATAAGGCCATTAAATTTACTGGTCTGTGCGGTTAACTAAAAACGGTGATTGTCCGAAACAAGTCCACAGAAAAACGATAAATCCGAAGAGATGAGCTACATCGCAAGGCTTTGATGGTATGCTTATCAAGATTAAATAACCTGATGTGATGGTCACTCCCCTTTTCGGCATCAGGCTAAACAACAATTAACAACGAGTCACAGACTCTCACTGTGTTCAATGGAAAATTATGGAAGTTGAGTTAAAACTTGCAGTAAATGGTGATGCCTTGCCTGCCTTGAAAGACAAGGTGCTTCCGGCAATCAAAGGAAGTATTAGTGCCAAGGAAAAAGAAGTATATAACGATTATTTTGATACCGCTGATTGTGTGTTGCGAAAGCACAAAATTGGATTTAGGGTCAGAACGCAAAATGGTCGTTACGAACAAACCGTTAAAACACAAGGTCAAATTAGAGGTGGCTTGCATCAGCGCCCTGAGTACAATATTGAGTTAGACAGACCTGTTCCAGATATCAGTAAGTTTCCTGCTGATATTTGGCCTGATGGAATAAGTATCGCTGAACTTGGCCAATCAGTGGAACGCGTTTTTACCACTAACTTTACTCGGTATGAATTTGATATTGTGTTGGATAATGGACGGGTGGAACTTGTCTATGACGTCGGTTGCGTCGAAACAGAAAACGACAAAGTCGACATTAACGAACTTGAGCTAGAGCTAAAGGAAGGTCAGGCTTCAATATTGTTCGAGCTTGCTGAGATAATAAGTGCTCACTTACCTATTAGGATCAGCAATACCACAAAAGCGGCGCGTGGGTATCGTTTGGTGAATGGTCAGTTTCCCAATATAAAAGCTTTGCCAAAGTTTTTGTCTTTGACATTTGAAGACTCTACCGAGCAGGGCTTGTGCAAGGCAATCACCTGCGCCTTGGATCATTGGCAGTACCACCTGAGTATCTTTGTCAATACAGGCGAGTTAAAGGCATTGACGGAAATAAGAGAAAGCATGTCTTTGTTACTCCAAAGTGTCTCTTTGTATTTACCGGTTTTGCAATCAGATGACTTATTGAGATTACACAGGCAACTTCTTGCCCTGACACAAAAATGGAAATGGCAAGACGAACTTCAAGCCATTGGTCGTCTGCGTTCAAAAAAAGGTGCATTTAGTAAACGCATTCCAAAAGATGCGAGCATAATGAACTATTTGCAAGGCCGAAAAGAAAGCTTACTTATTGCCTACGATCCGCTCGCTCGCTTATTGGCGAAGGAGTCGATAGAGCTTCAGCTATTTGCATCAAAAATGTTGTTAGAAAAACCGTGGCGCGAACAAACTTCGGGCGCAGACATTCCTGTGCGAAAACATGCGAATGGTTGGTTGTCTCAAACTTGGCAAACAGTAATGCAATCTCTGCCAAATGAAGACGCCATGGATGCGGGAAAATACTTAGCACTTGAAGTGCTTCTCAAACAGTCATTGACCAACGGTTTTTTGTTGGGAGATTTATTCACCGAATCCAGAGGCACCTTCAGAATGCCTTGGTTAGATTTGCAACAGGGAATTGGTGAACTTAAGGCCATTGCTTTTATGCGCAGTGCATTGTCAGAACTAGATATAGAGGCGCCCACAGAATTTAGTGATTGGCTGGATGAAAAAAGCGCCGCCCTACTTGAGGTGATGGAAAAGTCACGTCATGTAGCCATGCAGGCTGAAACATATTGGTGACAAACACAACTTGCCCAAGCAATAGATCGCTTTATATTGGGAACCGACCGCGGCAAATTTAAGCATTCAATCAAGTGCCATCTTGTTTTTCAGCTCAATGGCTACATCTTCACCAAGATTGTCGCTATGTTGAGCGAGGGCGATTTGGCTTTAATCTGTTTTTACGATTAAGCGTATCGGTTCTTTTCATTTTATTTTGAACGCGAACATCTATATCTTACTAATCAACGTAATCAATCACGTTATTGAACTCAAACATTTAATTTATTTAAGAGGAAAACTGCAATGTCTATGATTAACAAAACGATTCCTGACTTCTCTGTTGAAGCCTTTCACAACGGTGAGTTTACAACAGTAACTAGCGAAGACGTAAAAGGTAAGTGGTCAATCTTTTTGTTTTATCCTGCTGATTTTACTTTTGTTTGTCCTACAGAGCTTGAAGACATGCAAAAGGTTTACGCTGAATTACAAGAGCTAGGTGTAGAAGTTTATGCGGTTTCAACAGACTCTCACTTTGTGCATAAAGCTTGGCATGATGCGTCTCCAGCAATCGGTACGCTAACGTATCCAATGCTAGCAGACAATGTGTTTACTTTGTCTCGCGGTTTTGATGTATTGATTGAAGAAGATGGTCGCGCACTACGTGGTACCTTCTTGGCGAACCCAGAAGGTGTGATCAAAGTTGCAGAAATTCACGATTTAGGTATTGGTCGCTCTGCTAAAGACATGGTGCGTAAAGTCAAAGCTGCACAATATGTAGCAGACAACGATGGTGAAGTATGTCCAGCAGCATGGGAAGAAGGTCAAGCAACCTTAACTCCTAGCTTGGATTTGGTAGGTAAAATCTAAATTTTGTTCACTAAACAATGTATGGCTCGCAGCAATGTCTGCGAGTCTCATTGGGAGTAAATGATTGCTTGTATTTAGGGCAAGGTGTCTGCCTTTAGTTTTAGCAATCTGAGCAATCATTTACTTCCAATGTTCATCCCAAATTTATAAATTTTTATGCCGCGAGTTACGGTCGAATACTTGCGGCTAGTATAAAGGAGTACCCGAATATGTTGACTCAAGATATTTTAAACGCGTTAAAAACTTACATGAAAGATTTACAGAACACGATCACGCTAGTTGTGCAAACGGGCGAGCATGATAAAAGGCAGGAGCTTGTTGATATGCTTAGTCAAATTGCCTCGTTGTCTGATAAGGTCAGTGTAGAGGAGCGTGATACAAATGGGGTACTGCGTTCACCGCTTAGCTTTACTTTGGAGCAAAATGGTCAAGCTAGCGGCATCGTGTTCTCAGGTGTGCCAGGTGGGCACGAGTTTAACTCGCTGATATTGGCCTTGCTGCAAACTGGCGGGAGTAAACTAAAATTAGACGACAGTATTCAAAACATGGTGAAAAAGGTTAACAGCAAACTCGATTTTCAAGTATTTGTTAGTTTGAGTTGTCATGCATGCCCAGACGTAGTTCAAGCCATGAATCAGTTCGCTCTACTAAATGAAAACATTAGCGCGGAAATGATAGATGGCGGGGTGTACCCAGATTTAGTTGACGAGAAAAAAATTCAGGGCGTGCCGACTGTCTTTTTAAATGGAGAAGTGTTTGCAAGTGGTAAAGTCGAAATCGCGGGTATCGTTGAAAAGCTCGGAAAAGTGGCACCGGAAATATTGCAAGCTTCAAATGACGAGCCCGAGTTACCCTTGCAGGATGTCACCGTTATTGGCGGTGGCCCAGCAGGTGTTGCAGCAGCAATCTATTCCGCTCGAAAGGGTTTGAATGTGACGATTGTCGCTGATCGCTTTGGTGGTCAGGTTAAAGACACCATGGGGATTGAGAATTTGATATCTGTGCCAAAAACTACTGGGCCAGAATTGGCTGGCTCTCTCATGCAGCACCTCAATGATTACGATGTCACTTTGAAAGAGCATTTACGTGTAGACAGTATCGAAAATGGTTTTATAAAAACGATTCAACTGAACAACGGTGAGGTTTTCAAAACGAGAACTATTATCGTGGCAACCGGTGCCAATTGGAGAGAGTTAGGTGTACCCGGTGAAAAAGAAAACATCGGCAATGGTGTTGCCTATTGCCCACACTGTGATGGCCCATTTTATAAAGGAAAAGACGTGGCAGTGATTGGTGGTGGTAACAGCGGTGTTGAAGCGGCATTAGATTTGGCCGGTATTGTTAACAAGGTCACCGTGTTCGAATTTATGCCAGAGTTAAAAGCGGATGGTGTATTAGTCGAGCAGCTAGAAAAACGTGACAATATTTCGGTAATAAAAAATGTCGCCACTAAGCAAGTACTGGCTGAAACTGGCAAAGTGAATGCAATTGAATACATCGATAGAGAAACAAACGAAGTACTCAAAAAAGATTTGCAAGGCATCTTTGTTCAAATTGGCTTGGTACCCAACTCGAAAGTTGTCGATGGACTTGTCGATTTGAGCAAACACGGCGAAATCATTATCAATGAAAAAGGACAAACCAGTGAAGAAGGGATCTTTGCTTGTGGTGATGTGACTACCGTGCCTTACAAGCAAATTGTCGTCGCAATGGGGGAGGGCTCAAAGGCTGCTTTGGCCGCATTTGATTACCTCTTGTTAAACCCAATTGAAAACGCTGAAGCGGATGGAGAGAAAGCGGCTTAAAAATAACTGTGTTGTTTGAGAGAAGGCTATTCAATTGAATAGCCTTTTTTCTTTTGTGGGGTATTGCACGGCGGGAGAGAAACTTCCAAGTACAATCACGCCATGAAAGATATTGATATTTATACTTTACCCTGCTGTTTCATATTCGAGACACTACAAGTTGGTAGTATTATTCCTTAAAGTATGCGGAAAAACCGCATGATAAGAATGAAATTTTAGGTATACCAATGAATACGAACTTCAATTCAATGGACAGTCTAGTATGCAAATTGCTTGTTGCTGTCGTAATGAGTAGCTTGTCACTTATCGCTTTCGCAAAAGCCAATTTGATAGATGCTCATCAGCATATACACAAAGCTCAACTTGTTAATCCTTCAGACACAAATTTAATTCTAAACAATAATGGTTCATCTACATACACACTGCAACTAGTAGATAAAAGTTTGGAGTTTGAATTATTTGAAAACAAAGCCTTAATGGAAATCATGGCGTCGGGTATTCGTAGCAGTGACGAAATCATTTATTTTACTGGCAATATTAAAGGCAATGATGCGTCATGGGCGCGACTGACCTATCAATCCAACCAAGTTACTGGTGCTTACTATGATGGTAATTCACTCTATCTGATAGAAGCATATAAAAACGTTGCTTCAGCATTGCAGCATCGAGCCTTACAAGGACACCTGTCTCAATTATCAAAAAAAAATGAATACAGTACGGTAGTAGTCGATATCCAAGATGTAGACAGTACTAAAACATGTGCGCTGCACGACCATTCAGATCAGTCGCTTTTGCAAGTCAGAAGCTATGATAGTTTTGTTCAGAACTTGAAAGTTGGATTTGCAACAGTAGCAAGAGAAATTAAGATTAACTTAGTTGCCGATACTAATTTTGTATCTAGTAGTAACAATGCTACTGCCGAAATGTTGAGTCACCTGAATGTGGCAGATGGTATCTTTTCAAATCAATTGAATATCAACATCGTAGCAGATGAAGTGATCGAATTAGCTGATAACGGTGATTTGACAAGTACCGATGCCCAACAACTATTGTTCGCATTTAGGGATAGTAATATCGCAAACCCTGGTGTTAAACACTTGTTTACTGGTCGAAACCTTGACGGCTCTACGGCAGGTATTGCTTACGTTGGCGCACTATGTAATCGCTTTGCCGTTGGCTTAACCCAGCGCGTCGGTGCGCTAACTTCATTGGTTTTTACTCATGAGCTAGGCCACAACTTTGGTGCGCCGCACGACAATCAGAGTGGCTCTGCATGTTCTAGCACACCCAGTGGGTTTGTAATGAATCCAAATGTAAGCTCAGGGGGTAGAGAATTTTCAGCATGCAGTATAGAAAACATCCAAACAGTAATAGAGGCGACAGCTCAACGTTTTAGCGCCTGTCTTGTCGAAAAAGTAAGTCAAGCTCCCGAGATTACATCTACCCCTAATACTTCAGGAAAAGTAAATATAGCCTATTTATACGATGCGGATGGCTTCCTTGACCTAGAGGGTACAGCACCCTTTGAGTTTAATTTGGATATTGCTCCTGATGGGATGTCAATTGATCAAGATGGAAAAGTAACTTGGATGCCACAACCTTCTGATATCGGCACTGTCCCAGTTCAAATTACCGTCTCAAATAGCATGGGTCATGACACGCAGTTTTTTGAAATTTCTGTTTCAGAAGATGACACAAGCAATGATTTTATTAATTTTAATGAATACCCAATAAATTCACACGATCTTAGTCAAGATAAGACGGGTGGGGCTTATGTTGGAGATACCGCATATACGCTTGTATTGGAAGGCAATACTTGGAAAAGCATACCGTTTAATTATACGGTTACTGAAAACACAGTACTCGAATTCGAATTTAAAAGCAGCGGTCAAGCTGAGATTCAAGGTATAGGCTTTGGCAACGAAAACAAAATAAATTCGCAACTTTCGTTTTCGGTTTATGGCACTCAAACTTGGGGAATCACCGATCATCGGTACCTGAATGCACCCAATACTCAAACATTTACAATAGCCGTGGGAGAGTATATTGAGGGAAATTATGATCGCCTTGTTTTCTTCAATGATAACGATGCAAATAAACAGGGCACGAATACTGTAATTAGCAATGTAAAAATATACGAATTACAAAATACACCGAGCCCGCGGGAAGATGAGCCAGCGCCGCTAAACTTAGGTCAAATGAATATAGCATCGATAACTGGGCAAGATGGAAACGGCACGGTCACTATCGTTGAAAATGGCTTGGGTATTGAACTAGAGGGTAATAAGTGGGAAATATTTACAGTTATGGACATCGAAGTACAACCCTCAACTGTTATTGAGTTCGAGTTTAAATCGACCGCGCAAGGAGAAATTCAAGGATTGGGATTTTTCAATGGCACTGAAATAAACTCCAATCGAGCATTTAAACTTTTAGGGACTCAAGAATGGGGAATCACTGATTTTGAATATACGCAATTTGGGCAGTACCAAAGATTTGCCATCCCTGTGGGCCGCTATTTTACGCAAACGAGTCTAAGTATGACCTTTATAATGGATCATGATGTGAGTAATCCAACAGGGAATGCAATTTTCAGAAATATCGTAGTGAAGAATTGATGACGTTTTTCAATGCAAGCTATCTTCGTATTGCAGAGTCTTAGTTAAATAAGCCATGATTGCAAACTGCCTCATGGCTTTTATTTACTATAAACTAGTGGAATACTGTGGCGGTAAGGATGTGACTTGAGCGACACCTGAGTCGATCGCCGCCATGGCGACAGCACTTGCGATACGTTGGCGTAGACGAGGATCCATTGGCTTGGGAATTATATAGTCTTTCCCAAACTCCAAACTATCTGTATTGGATGCGTGTAATACTTCTTGTGGCACGACTTCTTTTGATACGCTGCGCAGTGCCTCAACTGCTGCAACCTTCATATCATCATTAATTTCCGTAGCTCGCACATCCAATGCGCCTCTAAAGATAAATGGGAAGCACAGCACGTTATTGACTTGATTAGGGTAATCAGAACGACCTGTTGCCATGATCAAATCATTTCGAACAGAATGCGCTAGCTCTGGTTTAATTTCCGGATCAGGGTTAGAGCAGGCAAATACGACTGGATTCGGAGCCATAAGAGCCAAGGTTTCAGGCTGCAAAAGATCTGGGCCAGAGACACCCAAAAATACATCTGCGCCAGTCATGACATCTTCGATTGTGCGTTTATCGGTATTGTTGGCAAATAGCTTTTTATGCTCTGTTAAATCATCCCTGCGTGTGTGAATCACACCTTTGCGGTCGAGCATATAGATTTTTTCGCGCTGCGCACCGCACTTAATCAACAATTCCATACATGCAACCGCTGCAGCGCCCGCACCCATACAGACTATGCGCGCCTCACAAATATCCTTACCTTGTATTTCAAGTGCATTTAACATACCCGCTGCTGTGACAATCGCCGTACCATGCTGATCGTCATGAAATACGGGAATTTTACATCTCTTAATTAACTCTTGCTCAATTTCAAAACATTCTGGCGCTTTTATATCTTCAAGGTTGATACCGCCGAAGCTATCGGCAATATTGGCAACAGTACTGATAAATTCTTCTGTCGTGCGGTGCTTTATTTCAATATCAATCGAATCAATGCCTGCAAAGCGCTTAAACAACAACGCTTTGCCTTCCATTACGGGCTTTGATGCGAGTGGACCTAAATTCCCCAAACCGAGAATTGCGGTGCCGTTAGAGATTACCGCTACCATGTTTCCTTTTGCTGTGTATTTGTACGCGGCATTCGGATCTGCAGCAATTTCTTTCACAGGCTCTGCAACACCGGGGCTGTATGCTAGTGCGAGGTCGTCAACATTGTCTGCTGGGGTGGTAAGTTCAACGCTTATTTTTCCTGGAGTGGGCAGAGCATGATAGTCTAAAGCTTTTTGACGAAAATCTGTCATTACAAATTGGCCTAATTATAGTTTGCGTTAAAAATTCTTTGTTATTGGTCACTTACGATAGCATACCATGCCCCAAAACGAGAGCTTATAGTCGTCGATGTCGATGTAAATAACTGGAATTCAGGATAAATAAGATCTGTAAGGCAGGTTAATACTTGCTTGTGTTTGGGTATAAAAAAAGCGCCAAGTCGTTAAACCGATGGCGCTTTTCAATGATAATGTGCGTGTCTTATTTAGAAGACAAAGCTCCAAAACGTTTCTTGAAGCGATCAACACGACCACCAGTATCAACATTACGCTGCTTACCAGTATAAAAAGGGTGACAAGCTGAACAAACGTCAAGGTTTAGGTCTTTTTTCAAAGTAGAACGAATGTTTAGTACGTTACCACAAGAACAAGTCGCTTTTATCTCGTTATATTCCGGATGAATATCTGCTTTCATTTGGATTACCTTATATTTAGGCCGCCTCGCTATAAAGCTCCGTAAGCTAAACACCAAGCGTTGTTTATCGTATTCGGCCTTCGTTAAACTTACTGCAAACAAAGACCGTAAATTTGGGAAGCGGATACTAGCAAGTTGGTTTACTATATTCAAGTCTTTAAATGTAGTTCCTGTTATTCTATGGTTACAGGAGATATCAAATACATCCGATAGAGACAGTGAAAGTAGTCCAAGTTGCCATACCTATTCCTCTTAGAAAGCAGTTCAATTACCAAGTGCCCGAGGAATTACCCAATATTCTTAGCTTGAAAGTGGGTATGCGAGTACTTGTGCCCTTTTCCAATAAAAAATTGGTGGGTATTGTCTGTGATCTAGATGCAAGTACAGACGTTGATGAGACTAAACTAAAAAGTATAGAAGCAATTTTAGATGAGTTTCCTGTTTTATCTTCGCATTTACTGGTTCTGGGCGTTTGGCTGGCGGATTATTATTTACATCCTCTGGGTGAGACCTTGTTCAGTATGTTGCCAGCTAAGTTGCGCAAACACGAAAAACTAACTGAGCTGAATCAGACTTATCTTAAGATAGCAGAAAACGTAGAACGGAAAGACGCCCTTTTATCACTCCGTCGAGCAAAGAAGCAACTCGCTTTGTTTAGAGCTTTGTTCGATCATAGTTTGAGTCTAAGCGAAGCAAAAAGCGAGTATTCCACACAGACTGTCAAAGCACTGGAAGAAAAAAAGCTCATAGAGTATGAGGAACGGATTGCGCCCAAAAATGAGTGGCAACATGCACTATCAATCGAGCGTGCTTTTGATGCGAATGTGGAACAAGCGATTGCCATATCCACAATCAATAAATGCTCGACATATGCAACATTCTTACTTGAAGGGGTGACGGGCAGTGGCAAGACCGAGGTATATTTACAAGTCATTGAGGCAGTGCTAAAAAAGCGCCAACAAGTACTGATTTTGGTGCCCGAGATAGGCCTTACCCCGCAAACTGCAGATCGTTTTCAGCGGCGTTTTGGTGAGATTGTGGCAATGATGCATTCTGGGTTAAGTGATAGTCAGCGTTTGTGCGTCTGGCATCAAGCACGCCGAGGTGATGTAGGTATTGTTATCGGCACGCGGTCGAGTGTTTTTTTACCCTTTGAAAACTTGGGTATGATCATCGTTGACGAAGAACACGATGATTCTTTCAAACAACAAGACGGCTTGCGCTATCACGCTAGGGATTTAGCTGTATTTCGCGCCGTCAAATTAAACATTCCTCTTATATTAGGCAGCGCTACGCCATCATTGGAATCATTGCACAATGCCAATACGCAAAAGTATCATCATCTAACCCTGAGTAACCGGGCAGGAAATGCAAGCTTACCTAGTCAGCACTTACTGAACATAACGGGGCAGCAGCTTCAATGTGGTATCGCGCAAGGCATACTCGACAAAATGGCCATACAACTGGCTGAGGGAAATCAAGTACTGATTTTTGTCAATCGACGTGGTTTTGCGCCTTCACTTATTTGCCATCAATGTGGTCATGTTGAGACCTGTGTAGGTTGTGAGTCACCTTTTACCATGCATAAAATTGCGGGAAATTTACAATGTCACCGTTGCGGTAATCAACGCTATATTCCGCACAAATGCAGTCAATGTGGCAACACTGATTTAAGTACGGAAGGGCAGGGGACCGAGCAAGTTGAAGGTTTTTTGTCTGCGTATTTTAGCAATTATTCATGTGTTCGAATCGACAGCGACTCCACACGCAGTAAAGCGCGTCTAAACGAAATCCTCGAATCAATTAACAACAATAAGCATCAAATCTTAATTGGCACTCAAATACTATCCAAAGGGCATCATTTTCCAAATGTTACCTTGGGGCTTGTGCTCAATTTAGATGCCTTGTTGTTTAGTGAAGACTTTCGTGCCGCTGAAAAAATGGGACAACTGATTACGCAATTAAGCGGTCGAGCAGGGAGAGCGAATAAGCAGGGCGAAGTATGGTTACAAACACATCAACCTCAACATCCTTTAGTTCAGGACTTGGTAAACAATGGTTTTATGTCGTTTTCACGGAGCTTGCTTGAGGAGCGGCGCGCTGCCAATCTCCCTCCATTTAGTTTTCAAGCATTGCTGCGTGCGGAATCACAGCACCTTGACAGAGTGTTAGAGTTTTTGAACTATGCAAAAAGTATGTTGGCGCAGTTTATTAATGCAAAAGTTATTGGACCATTGCCTTGTGTAATGGAAAAAAAACAAGGGCGCTTACGTTATCAACTAGTTATTCAGAGCGACCATCGAGGATACCTCCTTTCGATCATGCAGCAAGCATTAATAGAATTAGATAACCACAAGCTCAGCAGCCGAATCCGGTGGTTAGTAGATATGCAACCTCAGGACTTTAGTTGATACGACGATAAATTACCTGCTTAGTCTCTAAGCAGAGTACCTCACTCGACTCTTTTGAAAGTCGTTTCCAAGTATGTGCTAAGCCAAACGCCATTTTTGTATTCACCTACCTTATAATTATATGTGTTCTCGTCCACATATTCCCATCCGTCACTAATCAAGGATTTTCCATAGTAATATTGGTAGTAAATATTCTTATTTTCAATCGTAACAAGGCCTTCGGTAAGACCATTGAAAACGTCAAACTCCCAAAATTTTATCTTGTTACTTTCTGCATCATATTTTCTGACACCATGATTTCTGAGGCCAAAAGTGGTTTGGTCTTTATCGGTAAAGCCCTTTGTTTCAGCAATGACAATCTTATCAGATAGCTCAAACCGATAGCTCACCTCTTGTTTGAAGACTGCTCCACTTTTCCATTTGCCTTCAGCCTTCCAAGTACTGCTGGCCATATACTTAAAAGCGTCTAAAGGGTTGGCATGGCCAAACAAAGGGAATAAGAAAAGAAATAGAGTGAAAATGGTGGGTAAAATTTTCATGCGTTGTTTTTCCGGTAAACAATTTATTATATTGTCAAATAATCATAGCAATAAAGGCAAGTGAGTTGTTTTGAATATGCAATGCTACACAATAATACAGGTTTTTAGTTTTGTAACGCACATAAGTAACTATGACAGAAAACATCAACAGATAAACGAAACTGGCAGTATTGAAATCGAGATGCATCAATGCGAACAGTGTTGAGGTCATCGTGATTGACAAGATAGGTTTGAGCCCAGAATGCGTCAAACGATTGAACAGTAAACCCCTAAAGATTAGCTCTTCTTGGAACGGTACAATAATGCACAGACTGATTCCAAATAAGAGTAACTCAAACCACTCTAGGTTTTGGGTTTTTTGAGCCAAAGTCGCTTCTGGTATACTAATTTCTAAATAATACCTAATTAACCCTTCAATGATATGAATTGTAAAGCCGAGCATCAGTATCTTAGTCAACACAGACAACTTTATTCGGTTACATGCTAAAAACTCGAAAGGGAAGGGCTTGGCGAACCAGTTTTTACATTGTAAAACGGGCTTCTTTATGACGAACAAAACAACAGCCAGACTTAATATACTACTGCAGGCAAGAACATATACACCGCTCAAAGAATCAAGTTTATCTGGTTCTAGTCCAAAAAAAACTACACAGACTAGAGCAAAAATTGATTGTACTCCCCACGCTAAGACAATAGTCCATAAAATAGAGCCGGTGATAGTGTAACTAGGTATAGAAGGGTCTTTAGAATACAGTTGCGTTTTCACAATATTTAAATTTTTGTTAATAGATAAAAACAGTTTTGAGTAATATGTGAGCGCATATCGCTGTTATGAGATTGTGCTTGTTTCGCAGATGATACAGGAACAAGCCGACGAAGAATAATGGTATGAGCGCCTTTATAGATAAGCCGATATGGAAAACAGTCCAAATTGTATTCAGTATCAATATACTTGAAAGTTTGTTGAGCTTTTTGTTTAAGGCGGTATAAATTTTTTCCCGAAACACAATTTCTTCTAACAAGGGAAGTGCAATAAATAAGAGGATATATGCATAGATGGATTCTATTGAGTATGCGAGCCCACCAATATCTCCTATCAACATTGGTAAATATTTGTATATCAAGTGGCAATATGCAAACACCCAAAAGATACTAATTAATTGTGGTAGAGCGCCCAAGTAGTTTTTAATGTCATCTAAGCTGCTTTTGTAGATGCTAACGCTTAATAGAGCGAGACTATACAAGCCCGTTATTAAGAGCCAATTTTCTTTTTGCAAGCCCTGCCCTAGTAACACAGGCAAGGTTATTAAAGGCAGTGCAATAGCAAAATAGATCGGATACTGCATGAAAGTGACCGAAGTGTTGAGAGAAAACCAAAATTTGTTGAGATCACTGAAGTGATCTCAACATCTATTTGTAGCTTTACTATTTTTTTGAAAATTAAATGCTAATAACTTGTTTTTTCTTCAGCATATCTTTGTTTGAATCGAACAGTGGATTCACAGGCAATATATTCGTATAGCTTCTGGTGTGGTTCAAGCTGTCTCTAAGTACAGGTAATAGAATTCCCTTCTAAAAACCGCTTGATTGAAAGTATGGTTAATGAGTGACAGTATAGAGATGAGGATGGTTTAAAAAATACGCAGGATGTTACTAAGGCAAATATACAATCGTTTAGGAAAACAACAATAAAATGTAGATTTCAATTTTGCTTCTTAAACAAATTATACATTTTTGCGTCAAAACAAATAAATTCAGCCATCACTGCGCATCGAGCGCATAAAAGCAGACTCTGGCGGCACTTCTATTTTCGCAATGCTTTGCTCAACAATTGGCAGCATTACCATGTCAGGGAAATTGCCTGATAACTTGACGAATTTATCGCCTTTTTTGAAAAGGTAATTTGTCGTGTAGACGGGTTCGAGCCCATTTTTCAACTCAACCTGAAACGCGTAGCCTTCTAATACTTTGCTATTTTTTTTGATAGTAAGCGGTTTTATTTCAGAGATTGAATATTCATTGATACCTGCGCGTTCAACCAGTGCTTGAACTTGCATATGTTCCGAATTTAACTCGGCAGCTAAAAGATCGGCATCTTTCATTTCTTTTGAATACGCAAAGGGAGAAACCGGATAAACGCTGATGTCTACAATCGCATCTATATATTCTGGGTGTTCATATCGTGCGATACTGCCTTGCATAGGGTCTCGATACAAAGCCTGTTGTTGCAGTGCAAAATCACCAATTTGTGCGGGAATAGACAGCTCTTGCTGATAGTTACTGGCGCCAAGCGTTTGATAAATACGCTCTGCATCGAGTACTTCTGCTCGTCTGATATGGCTTACCCAAGTATCTAACAATTTGCTCGCGGCGTTGTTTAATTTTTCCGTTGTCAGGGGGAGACTGATATTTTGTGTGATGTTCAAGTCATCTATCGGGACGCCACGCCAGTTTGTTGTGATTTCCATTAACAGCGCTGGCGAGCCGTCTACATCGATCAATGTGTCACCCACTAGCACTTCATATTCAGATAAAGCCAATGCTTCTCTTACATCATCGGCGTACTCATTACTTTCAATTAGTTGTCTGAGTGCTTGTTTGTCGAAATTATGGGTATTACATTGTGTTGATTGACAATACTCTTTGGCTTCTGTGCTGAGGCTGGCAGCATAAAAAGGCATGTCTTGTTTGGTGCTTGCATTAGCGTACGCGATGCTACATGCGAGGCCAATTGAAGTTAGGACGACAGAAAATAAGCTGTACTTCATAAATACGACAACACCAAGAGTATGATTTGTTATAACTTGGTATGAATTTTAACACTGCTACTGCATCCTAACAAACAAATTTATAACATTTGCCACATTGTTGACACAAAGGATACACATATCAATTACTTATGATGGTTATTTTTTTATTGTTACTTTGGCTAAAAAATCACCGTCTTTTAGGTGGGTGCGTATGCATTGGCCTTCTTGTACGTCGTTTATAGAACGAATGATGTTGTCATTTTTTTCTTCGTAGGTAATGCTGTAGCCTCTGGCGAGTGTGGATAGAGGACTCACCGAATCCAATATGGCGCTTTGATTGGCGAGTAGTTGTTTAGCCTCATTTACTCTAGCTTGGATTGTTGTAAACAGGTTTTTTTGTTGTTGTGCGATTAAACCTTGTAAGCTAGCAATGTTTTCTACCGGCGATAAACTTTCGATTTTGTGCTTGGTCAAATCAAACGCTTGTTTTTTATTAGCAATTTTTGCAAGCAATGCTCTTTGCATGCGCTGAGAAAGTAGCTCTACGCTTGCCTTTTGCGATTGAATAGCGGCGTGGGGATGACTATTTTCTAGACGTTGGTTAAGCCGATCTAGGCCTTGAGTTTGCTGCTGAATCAATCGCATCGGTGACTGTGTTTTCAGACGATGAAATAAGCCATCAATTCTATTTACATCATGCGCTTTTCTATCTTGTATTGTTTTTTGTAGCCGCTTGAGCAGTTGATTTAAATTGTGTTGTATGACTTGTAAATCGGCACTCACAATTTCCGCAGCTACAGAAGGGGTAGGAGCGCGTAAATCCGCAACAAAATCAGCAATGGTAACATCGATTTCGTGACCGACGGCAGATACTACAGGTAAGCTAGATTCAAAGATTGCTCGAGCGACGATTTCCTCATTAAACGGCCAGAGATCTTCCAATGAACCGCCGCCACGACCAACAATCAGTAAATCAACTTCTTTGCGCCTATTAGCGACTTGTATTTGCTTGACAATTTCCTGTGCTGCCAAGTCCCCTTGCACTGCGGCTGGGTACAATATGACTTCAAGCGTAGGGTTTCGTCGCTGCAGCACATGAAGAATATCGTGAATGGCTGCACCCGTTGGAGAGGTGACTACGCCTATCTTCTTTGTGATTTGAGGCAAAGCTTGTTTGTGTTCGTTGTTAAATAAGCCTTGTTCAGATAAAGCTTGTTTAAGTGCTTCAAACTGCTGTTTGAGTTGTCCAACACCCTCCGGTTCCATGTGCTGAACAATCAGTTGGTAGTCGCCCCTTGGTTCGTACAAACCAATACTGGCGCGTACTAGTACTTTATCGCCTTGTTTTGGACGAAAGTTAACACTTTGGTTGGCTCCCTTAAACATCGCACTGCGTACCTGTGCCTGTTTGTCTTTTAAGGTAAAATACCAGTGCCCTGAGCTTGCCGAGACAAAGTTACTGATTTCTCCCGTTACCCACACTAAGCCTATTTCGCTCTCCAATACTCGCTTTGCAAAACGGTTGAGTTTAGTGACACTTAATATACTGACTTGATTTGAGGTAGCGAACATAAATGATTTATTTTTGATAATTTTCCTTATTATTCTAGTTTACCTAGACAATAAAAAACACTACAATTACGCCGCAATTAAACCACTACCAAAACAGGTGAAATTGCATGCTACGCATCGAAAAAGAAGCATTAACTTTCGACGACGTTCTGCTCGTTCCTGGGCACTCTACTGTGTTACCCCACACAGCAAACTTAAAAACAAAACTCACTCGCAAAATAACCCTCAACATGCCTTTAATGTCTGCGGCTATGGATACTGTTACCGAAGCAAACCTTGCTATTGCTCTGGCGCAAGAGGGTGGCATTGGTTTTATTCACAAAAATATGTCTGCACAAGCGCAAGCTGAACACGTATTAAAGGTTAAAAAATACGAGAGCGGTGTCGTTCAAGATCCTGTGACGGTAAGGGAGCACGCTAGTATCGGAGACACCAAGGCTTTGAGTAAACAGCTTGGTTATTCTGGATTTCCTGTTGTGGATGAAGACAATAACTTGATTGGTATTGTGACAGGACGTGACTTGCGCTTTGAAAATCGTTTGGATCAGCCAATTTCAACCGTCATGACGCCAAAAGAGAAGCTAGTTACGGTGACATCAACAGCAACGGCTGATGAGGTTATGCATTTGATGCATGAACATCGGATTGAAAAAATATTGGTAGTGGATGAGGCGTTTCGACTGACAGGCCTGATTACGGTCAAAGACTTCAAAAAAGCGAAAAGCAAACCGAATGCATGTAAAGACTCGCAGGGACGTTTACGCGTAGGGGCTGCAGTGAGCGTAGGTGCTGGCACAGAAGAAAGAATCAAATTGTTAGTCGAAGCTGGGGTAGATGTCTTACTGATTGATACCTCTCACGGGCACTCTCAGGGTGTGATTGATCGGGTAAAAGCGGTACGTGAAGCCTACCCAG
The DNA here is from genome assembly GCF_042646125.1 of Agaribacter flavus. NCBI lineage: Bacteria > Pseudomonadati > Pseudomonadota > Gammaproteobacteria > Alteromonadales > Alteromonadaceae > Agaribacter > Agaribacter flavus. The sequence continues at coordinate 120,804 of NZ_JBHRSW010000017.1, read as the reverse complement.
AACTGCAACTTATTGCCGGTAACGTAGCAACTGCGGAAGGAGCCTTGGCACTTGCAAACGCTGGCGTTGATGCAGTAAAGGTGGGAATCGGCCCTGGTTCAATTTGTACCACGCGTATTGTGACAGGTTGCGGTGTACCTCAAATTACCGCAATTTCAGATGCAGTCTCTGCGGTTGATGAATTGGGTATTCCGGTCATTGCTGATGGCGGTATCCGTTTTTCAGGTGACATTGCTAAAGCGCTGGCGGCGGGAGCGAGCTCAGTGATGGTTGGGAGTATGTTTGCCGGAACGGAAGAGGCTCCCGGTGAAGTAGAGTTATATCAGGGGCGTTATTATAAGTCTTATCGAGGTATGGGCTCACTCGGCGCAATGAATCAAAGCAATGGTTCATCAGATCGCTACTTTCAAGACAGTAAAAATGCTGAAAAACTGGTACCTGAGGGTATAGAAGGCAGAGTCGCATACAAAGGGCCTATTGCGAACATTATTCACCAACAACTGGGCGGGTTGCGCTCAGCCATGGGCTTGACGGGTTCGGCAACAATAGATGAACTTCGCACCAAACCCAAGTTTGTTAAAGTCACATCAGCAGGCATGGGCGAGTCGCATGTGCATGATGTCAGTATTACGAAAGAAGCGCCCAACTACCGATTAGGTTAAGTCAAATCTGTTGTATATGCCTTTGCTAATTTGCTGAGGCATATACTTTTTTCTTTAGGAACAATCCATGTCAATTAACATACATAGCCAAAAAATACTTATTTTGGATTTTGGCTCACAATATACTCAACTCATTGCGCGACGGGTACGCGAAATAGGTGTCTACTGCGAACTATGGGCATGGGATGTAAGTGAAGACGATATTCGCAATTTTTCACCAGATGGCATTATTTTGTCAGGTGGGCCTGAGTCTGTCACTGAAGACGGATCGCCAAGAGCGCCGCAATATGTGTTTGAAGCCAATATACCTGTATTAGGTATTTGTTATGGTATGCAAACCATGGCGCATCAGCTGGGTGGCAAAGTGCAAGGGTCGGATTTACGCGAATTTGGTTATGCTCAGGTTGAAGTTGCGAAGGCGACCGCCTTGTTTGACAAAATCGAAGACGGCATTTCTGCCAGTGGGAATGCACTTTTGGACGTGTGGATGAGCCATGGCGACAAAGTTGCCGACATTCCAGCAGGTTTTGAAACGATCGCTATGACCGAAAACTGCCCACATGCGGCAATGGTCAACACAGAAAAGCAGTTTTATGGTGTGCAATTTCACCCCGAAGTCACACACACAAAGCAAGGCTTGCGTGTACTTGAGCATTTTGTCATCAATATTTGTCAATGTGAAAAGCTATGGACAGCGGCTTCAATCATTGAGGATGCCGTTTCGCGTATTAAAGAACAAGTGGGAGATGAGGAAGTTATTCTTGGTTTGTCTGGAGGTGTAGATTCGAGTGTAACAGCAATGTTACTTCACCAAGCTATCGGCAAACAACTCACTTGTGTTTTTGTTGATAACGGCTTGCTGCGTTTAAATGAAGCACAACAAGTAATGGAAATGTTTGGCGATCATTTTGGCCTCAATATTGTTAAAGTTGATGCAGAAGCGCGCTTTTTAAACGCGCTTTCGGGAGAGACCGATCCAGAGCTAAAACGCAAAATTATCGGCAACGAGTTCGTATACGTTTTTGACGAGGAATCGGGCAAACTAAGTAACGCTAAATGGCTAGCTCAAGGCACTATTTATCCAGATGTGATCGAATCAGCTGGCTCTAAAACGGGCAAAGCCCATGTCATTAAATCACATCACAACGTGGGTGGCTTACCAGAGGATATGAAACTCGGTCTAGTAGAGCCACTTCGCGAGCTGTTTAAAGATGAAGTGCGCAAAATAGGTTTAGAGCTAGGATTGCCTTACGACATGCTGTATCGCCACCCCTTCCCTGGTCCAGGTCTTGGCGTGAGAGTACTCGGCGAGATTAAAAAAGAATACTGCGACCTTCTCAGGCGAGCAGATGCTATTTTTATTGAAGAGCTTCACAAAGCAGACTTATATCACAAAGTTAGCCAAGCTTTTACTGTATTTTTGCCCGTTCGCTCTGTTGGAGTAATGGGGGATATGCGTAAATACGACTGGGTGGTATCACTTCGAGCCGTCGAAACCATTGATTTTATGACCGCGCGTTGGGCGCATTTACCTTATGATTTCTTGGGGCGTGTGTCTAATCGAATCATCAACGAAGTAGATGGCATTTCTCGTGTCGTATATGATATTTCAGGGAAACCGCCTGCAACTATTGAGTGGGAGTAATTACCTATTCATTCCACCAGTTTTTGATTTTGTAGAGTCGATATACTCTCCTTTTCTATTAAGATAAGGCGAGTATAAGCTCTTATAAAAACAGCGTTGATAACTATTGGAGTAAAAATGGACGTTTACAACACACCGCAAAGTAGTGTTAGTGTCGCTGAAGAAAACCCCAAAAAGCGGATACTATTAGGGAAAATTTTGGCTGTCATGAGCTTACTCATGCTGGTTTCGGCATTAGGCTTGGTGACAACACTGTATACTGTAATTAGTATCTTTCAAGACATGAGTATGTTTGGTGAGGGCGATCCCAAAGTCATGGCGGGTGAGCTCAGCCGCTCTATTCTACAAATAGTAGTGTACTTATTGGTTTCAATAATAGGCGTATGTTGTGCCGTTATCTCAATGTTTGTTTCTAGCTATCGCTCGAGACTACTATTTAAACTTTGGGTGTTCTCATCGATTGTTATGATCTTAACTATTCCTTTGGGCACGGTAGTTGGCTTTTTATTCGCAATAGTTATTTTTGTTAAGCGGAAAGAATTTAGAGACAACACATAGAACTTGTCTATTTGTTATCTTTTGCCTTTTGGCTCGTATCTTGCTGGTCTACCTTCAAATGCACCGTCCGGTGCCGAATTTTGACGCTTAAACTCGAGAAAAGTGTCAATTGAGTAGCATTCAAGTTGAGCAAAAAATTACATGCAAGAATATAAGACTGAGCAAGAAGCGTTTTGGGCCGAGGACTTTGGTACAGACTATATTAAACGCAACAATTCGGCGCAGTTGTATCACAGTAAAGTAGCAACATGGGCTAAAATGCTGAAAGCGACAGCTGGGCTCACTTCAGTGCTTGAATTGGGGTGCAATATCGGCTTAAACCTCAAAGCCATTCATGGTTTGAATCCCTCGGTTAAATTGCAAGGTGTTGAAATTAACCAAGAGGCGGCAACACAGGCGGCAAACTTGGGTATTGCCGATATTTATCAGGACACAATTTTAAACAAACTCGAGTTGTCTCCCGTCGATTTAACATTTACCGCCGGAGTCCTTATTCACATTAATCCTGACCGTTTACACGTGGTATACCGCAATTTAGTCAATTTAAGTCGTCGTTATGTGTTGGTTGCGGAATACTACAATCCAAGCCCAGTGAGTATTGAATATCGCGGTCACCAAGACCGATTGTTTAAGCGCGACTTTGCCGGTGAGTTGATGTCCGAGTTTGGTCTAAAATTAGTTGACTATGGTTTTGTATACAAGCGTGACAATTGGACACCCATGGATGACATCACTTGGTTTTTGTTGGAGAAGTGATTAATGAATATTAGAAGCGCGATCGCCTCCGATGCAGATGATGTTTATATGTGGCGAAATGATGACCTTGTGCGAAAAATGTCGTTCAACTCCGACAGGGTTGATTATTCAACACATATTAAGTGGTTTAACGAAGCGCTAAACGACGACAATCGCTTACTTTTTATTGGTGAGCTGCACGAACATAAGATTGGTATTTGCCGTTTTGATTTAGATACGAACAGCACGCCTTTGTCTGCGAGGGTGTCTATTCATATGAATCCAACCTTCAGGGGACGGGGTTTAGCGAAGAGTCTATTGCATAAAGCGATACAATGGTATCGTTCTCAAGAAGAAGATATTGAATTGATCGCTGAGATTAAACCTGAAAACAAAGCCAGTATTCAGTTGTTTTCTAGTTTAGGGTTTGTTCTTCATAGTCGAAGCACTGCATTGCTAGAGTACCACTTTTATTGAAAGAGCTGAGGCTATATTACAATTTGTAAGTTTTTTGGATCAGATGCGCCGTTCTGCTAATAAGGGTATTTTCAAGTGCTTTGTTTGTGGGGGGGACGTTGATTACAAACTCAGCTGGCACAACCGAGGCTTGTGCTGGAGAAGGCTTAAAATTTGCCAAGATATAGTCAATGACAGCGTTATAGTGGCATTCCGTGTCGGCATTTAGGTTAATTCCAATATGATTAGTATGGCTTAGGTAAACGGAGCCAATGAGTTCATCATTGTCAAAAACTACTAACCATTCGCGATAAGGATGCTGGGTACAAAACGCTAGATGTTCATCAAGTGTTACGGTGTTTGTGTGACTAATGAGGTGCTTTCTAGCAAGCAGTAGTTCATATAGTGCGTGAGCGTGAGCGTCAAAATTAAAGGGTTTAAATACTAGCTGCATAAGTTAAGTCGTAAACCTTTTTTCTTACCAACAGTAGCAATAGAATAAACCATATTCAAAAGCTCACTCAGTCTATAATATTCTTAGTTGAACACCTAGACCAAAGCGTTGTTGATGTCTGTTGTAGTCAATCAGCGAATCGCCATACCCATTAAAGTATTGCAACAATAAATCATATCGTTTGGTAAGTGGATAAGTAAAATTAAGTTCCAGACCGCTTCGGTTATCCCCAAATGACAGGTTGTTCCGCCAACGAGCGAGTAAATTGACTTTGCCCAACTGCTTAACGAAGCCGAGCTCAGCGCGGCCATAAAAATCATTAATATCCGGGTTGTCATCACCAGTGGGATCTAAAGGATCAGTCTTATCATCTTCGGGTAAACGCCACCATGTTTTCAGATAATATGCGGTGTCCTTATCACTAAAAAGCGCAGTGGCGACCACTCTATTCCAACTCCTAGACTTTAAGCCGTCTTGCCCATTTGAATGATGGTTAAAACCAATTTGCGCCAAATTAAACCGATATCCGAAAATGTCCCAGTCTGCTTGCCATTGGTAGAATACTTCTGGTTCGTAATTTGTTTCTCTAAATGGCTTTGAAGCCTCGCTGTTATACACTTGCCAAAATGAAGTGGTGGTAAATCCAAAAAAAAGTCCAGTATTACCATCATCTTTTAGAAAGATTGGTGTTTTAATACTGATTTGAAATTTTGCTTCTAATTCATCAATAGCTTCTTCTGGTAAGCCATCTATCGTGATATTGTTTGGATTACTGACATGAGTAAGCGGTAAAAGATAATTACTGCGATGCTGAGTGATGGAAAAGGGATTTTTGTTTGCTACGCTGTCTTTGTTTCTTCTTTCGTCAAGTACTGAAGGGGTCTCAGGTGTACTCGCTTCTTTCTGCTCGATAATCTGAATGACATTTTCCACGACACCTGTTTCACTTTCCTGCGCGTGAACGTGAATAGGCGAAGCTGAAAAAACGCAGATAAAAAAGACACTCGCAAGGCGTTGTTTGTATTGCGTTCCTGTCATTTTTAGTTTCCTTTCTATATGGTAATGGTTAAACCTTCGTAAGCTGCAATACATTGAGCATTTGTGGCGCCGCCAATTTTAAGTATTTCATCTGCATGTTCGGTAATTTTGTCTACTTCACTGTCGGTTCTTTCGGGGTCATGGCTGTATAAGGCCAGCGTTTTCACATTTGCTCCCATGGCTAGTTTTACCGCCTCTTCTGCCACTGAATGCCCCCAACCTGACTTCGCTGGCATGTCTTGTACTATATATTGCGCGTCATGGATCATCAAATCAGCATCTTTTGCAAATGATACAAAACTCAAAAAATCCCCTTCTTTTTGATAGGGAGGGTACAACTCATTGTCCGTAATATAACTGAGTTTGCTGCCACCTTCGACAATACTGTAACAACTGCCTCCTCCGGGGTGGTTCATGGGGCGGCGAGTTATAGTCGCATTTGCTATTTGCCAACTGTTTATGTCTTTGTCGATTTCAGTAATTTGAATATCCGCTGCGAGTACTTCTTTGGGGACAGGGAAGTATGAACCTGACATTTGATCCAAAACCGCGGAAGGCTGATGTGTTTTTGTTAGCCCAGGATAAATAACAATTTTTCGCTCTTTTTGGTAGGCAGGAACAAAAAAAGGAAAGCCTTGTATGTGATCCCAGTGATTATGGGATAAGAGCAGATATATTGGTGAGCTTTTCGCGGCAAGTTGCTTTCCCAACAAACGAATGCCCGTTCCTGAATCTAGTACAATATCCGTACCATCATTTAATTCGACATGTACACATGCTGTGTTGCCGCCGTAACGGGCAAAGTCGGCCCCGGGAGTCGCAATTGACCCTCTGACGCCAAAAAAAGTCACTTTCAACTAGACACCTTCTTGGTTAGTCAAGCAAGCAACTACCTCGTCAATATTAAGGAGCTGCTTCTCACCTGTTTTTCGGTTTTTATGCTCTACTTGCAGATTATCTAGATTTCGCTCACCAATCACAACACTATGAGGTATGCCAATTAATTCCATGTCATTAAACATAACACCTGGACGTTCCTTTCTGTCGTCAAATAGCACCTCAACACCAGCAGCAATAAAATCTGTATATAGGCGGTTAGCAACTTCTGCTACTCGCTGGGATTTGTGCATATTCATAGGGATGATTACTATCTTAAACGGGGCGATGGCCTCAGGCCATTGAATACCAAATTTGTCGTTGTTTTGCTCTATCGCTGCGGCGATGATACGCGTGATACCAATGCCGTAACAACCCATTTGCAATATCTGGTGTTTGCCTGATTCATTGAGCACACCACAATTAAGTGCTTTAGAGTATTTTTCTCCCAACTGGAATATGTGACCGACTTCTATGCCTTTACGTATCTCTAGTTTGCCTTTTCCATCTGGAGAAGGATCACCTGCGACAACATTTCTAAGATCAGCTACTTCGTAGTCAGGTACATCCCGGTCGAAGTTGGCGCCTGTGTAATGTTTGTCATCTGTGTTGGCACCACATATAAAGTCACTGCACATCGCGGCACTGCGATCGACGAGTATCGGGCACGGCAAATTAACTGGCCCAATTGAGCCAAAACTTACGCCAAACGTTTCTTTTACCTCGTGTTCATTTGCCATGACCAGTGGAGAACTAAGCAGTGGGTGCTTTGTCGCTTTTATGTCGTTTAGGGTGTGATCGCCGCGAAGTACAATGGCAACAAATTGATGACCAGTGTCTTCGCCAGCTTTTACGATTAAGGTCTTGATACATTTGTCAGCGCCGGTGTTCAAAAAAGCTGCGACATCTTCAATCGTCTTAGCATTTGGCGTGTCGATAATTTTAAGGGATTCTTTGGGATCTGCACGTTCACCAATGGCAAGGGCTTCTGCCAATTCCACATTTGCCGCATAATCCGAAGCTTGGCTAAACGCAATATCATCTTCACCTGATTCAGCGAGAACATGAAATTCGTGGGATACCGCACCACCAATAGAACCTGAATCGGCAATAACTGGGCGATAATCTAGGCCAATGCGTTCAAAAATATTGCAGTAGGCTTGATGCATGCGTTGGTATGTTTGGTCGAGGGACTCACTGTCAGCGTGAAATGAATAGGCATCTTTCATAATAAATTCGCGACTGCGCATTATACCAAAACGAGGCCTTACTTCGTCTCTAAACTTTGTTTGTATTTGGTACAAATTTAGCGGCAATTGTTTGTAGCTGCTTACTTCATTTTTTACAAGAGCAGTGATGACTTCTTCATGCGTGGGGCCTAGTACAAAATCCCGCTGATGGCGATCCTTGATTCGCAACAGTTCTGGGCCGTATTCTTCCCAACGGCCAGATTCTTGCCATAAGTCCGCAGGCTGCACCACGGGCATACTAATTTCGATAGCCGCGGCTTTGTTCATCTCGTCTCTAACGATTTCTGTCACTTTGTTTAGTACGCGGAGGCCGGTGGGTAGCCAAGTGTACAAGCCAGAAGCGAGCTTCCTGACCAAGCCAGCACGGATCATCAATTGATGGCTAACAATTTCTGCTTCTGCAGGTGATTCTTTTTGAGTAGCAATTAGATATTCTGAAGTACGCATTTTTATTATTAATCGTAAAAGGTAGCCGATACAAATTAGGGGCTAAGGATTGAAAATATCCGGCAATGATACCAGTCAAGTGTGGCCGACTAAACCCTAAACTTTGGTTAGAACGCTTAAAACTCAATCCATATGCAAAAACGTAGCAAGAATGATTTCAAATGCTCGTCAATTAATATCACACACTACGACGGTGCTACCATCTACGCGCCAGTGAATATCAATGTTGTAGAGTTGAATCGTGTAAAATTTAGGATCGTTTTTAGTCTTTTTATAAGCAGGTCGAGGATCTTGCGAAAGTACCTGAATAATCAGGTTTATTGGCAAATTTTTCTCTTTTGCTGCAGATACAAGCTGCGGTGGAATAAACACTTCAAGCGGACTTTCAGGTGCCGCAGTTGCATAACTAGAATCAGCAGTAGGCATACTGTCGGCGTAAACGATGTATGGCTTGATATCCACGATTGGTGTGTTATTCAACATGTCTACACCTTCTACTTCAAGTACTTCGCCATGCATACCGAGGTTTTTTACTAGTGTCATGCCTATGTTATTCGGTCTAAAGCTAGAGCGAGACGCAAACACACCTAGTTTTGTATTTCCTCCTAAGCGAGGGGGGCGAATACGTTGTTTGGGTAAGTGATCCAAGTGTTCACTGAATAAAAAAAGCAGCCATAAATGGCTAAATTCTGACAAGCCCTCACAAGCTTCATGTGGCCTTATTGACTGATCAAAGACAATACGCCCAGTGGCAATACTCAAACCTAAGCCTTGTCTCGGAATACCAAATTTTTGAGTGAATGGTGTTTTTATATGGCCAATTGGCGAAATTTTATATTCCATCGAATTTTATTTTTAACAGTATTGAAATCTGATAACGGCGCAACTATATACCATTTCGCGTGTCTAAAAACCGTTTTTTTGGCTGTATGAAGCACAACAAATCACTGCTTCTTGGCATCGGTTAAGCGTTTTCGATAACGCACCAACAAAGTTAATTACTAAGCGTATAACGATATAGGGATTTGTATGATTTTGGTGGAAAACTTAACTCGAAACTTCGGGCATCACAAAGCAGTAAATAATCTTTCATTCGAAATTAAACTCGGTGAGGTGGTGGGATTTCTCGGGCCTAATGGGGCAGGGAAGTCGACAACCATGAAAATGATAACGGGTTTTTTGCCAATGACTTCAGGCAAAGTCAGTATTGATGGGCTCGACATCGGAAAAAATGCCTTGCAAGTCAAACAAAAAGTCGGTTATTTACCAGAAGGTGCGCCAGCCTACCCCGACATGACCGTGTATCAGTTTTTACGGTTTATTGCCGAAGCCAGAAAAATACCTAGCAAAGAACAAGATCTCGCCATTAATCGAGTTGTTGAAAAAGTCGCCTTGGAAACTGTGTTAAATCGACAGATTGACAATTTATCGAAAGGCTTTAAACGACGTGTAGGTATAGCACAAGCATTGATTCACGATCCAGATATACTCATTTTGGATGAGCCTACCGACGGCTTAGATCCCAATCAAAAACATCAAGTGCGCTGCTTAATTGAGGACTTAGCCGAGAACAAGATTGTTATTGTTTCGACGCACATACTAGAAGAGGTCACGGCCGTTTGTAACCGCGTCATCATTATTGCAGACGGCGAAAAACGCTTTGATGATTCGCCGCTAGCCTTGCAACAGCGTTCTAAATATCACAATGCCATCACTATTAAATTGAGTTATATGGCTGATATTTCGGGTATTTTGGAGTTGTCTGGAGTCGCAGATCTAAAACATGACAAAGGCACAAATCGAGTGACTATATTTCCTGAGACTGGACAAGACATCACTGCTGTTGTTCAGCAATATATACAAAGCAACCAGCTGCCCGTGGATATGGTATTTCCTGAACAAGGTCGATTAGATGATGTGTTCAGAGAAATAACATCCCCAAAATTGACCACTGAGGAGGTAGTGTAAATGAACGAAACGATGATTGTGATGCGCCGCGAATTTGCGAGTTTCTTCGCGACGCCTGTGGCGTATATCTTTATCGCTATATTTTTGGTGATGTCGGGTGTTTTTACGTTTTTGATCGGCGACTTTTATGCCAGAGGGCAAGCAGACTTACTGAGCTTTTTTAACTTTCACCCTTGGTTATATCTATTTTTGGTGCCAGCGATATCCATGCGCACATGGTCAGAAGAACGAAAGAGCGGCACGATCGAGCTGTTGATGACGCTTCCACTCACCACTGTGCAAATTATGCTAGGTAAATTCTTTGCCGCTTGGTTTGTATTGGGCATCTGCCTAGTGCTGACTTTTCCCCTATGGATAACCGTTAATTACTTGGGGAATCCTGATAATGGTATCATTGTTTCAGCATATGTTGGCAGTTGGTTAATGTCGGGTGCTTTTTTGGCACTTGGGATTTGTATGTCTGCATTGACCAAAAATCAAATTATTGCGTTTATGCTCTCCATTGTTCTTAGTTTCTTATTCGTGCTAGTGGGCTCACCTGTGATCATTGACACCTTGCAGCATTGGGCGCCGAATCTGTTGATTGATACGATTGCTTCTCTGAGTTTCTTAACGCATTTTCAAGATATTTCGAAGGGTGTCATTGCCCTCAATGACGCCCTGTTTTACGTCATTTTTATTGTGATATGGCTTTACGCTGGTTACGTGATCATTGAACAAAAGAAGGCGAACTAAATTATGCAAAAAACTTTTTCAAACGCTTTTTTCTTTATTGTGTTAATCGCTGTTTTCTTTGCAGCTACTTTGTTAAATAACCTTGTTTTTAAGGGGCTGAGTGTTGACCTCACGGAAAACAAGGTGTACTCCCTGTCACAGGGAACCAAAGATATGCTTGGAAATTTAGAAGAGCCAATCAACCTCTATTTCTTTTTCTCGAATGACGCAAGCTCCGGTATGACTGCGTTACGAGATTACGCAACGCAAGTCGAAACCTTGTTGAAAAAATATGAAACTTTGGCAGATGGTAAAATAAACCTAGAAATTATTGACCCGAAGGCCTTTTCTGAAGCTGAGGACCGAGCTGCCACCTTCGGTTTAACTGCCGCTAGCTTGGGCGCCGGTGGAGACAGTATTTATTTTGGTTTGGCGGGTACAAACGCACTTGACGATGCAATGGTTATTGGTTTTTTTGACCCGTCTAAGGAATCATTTTTGGAGTATGACATCAGTAAATTGGTGCACCAGCTGAGCCAACCCGCGTTAGCGAAAATAGCAATAGTGACCAGCCTAGCGCTAGAAGGCGGGCAAAACCCTTTAACTGGGCAACAAGATCCGCCTAATGTGATTTATACCCAACTATCTCAACTGTTTGACGTCGAGTTGGTTGATGTAACTGCCGATACTTTGCCTGACGATACTCAAGTACTGGTTTTGTGGCACCCTCAAAACCTTAGCGAAGGCATGCAATATGCGGTCGATCAATATTTGATGAATGGGGGCAAAGCACTGGCTTTTGTTGATCCTCATTATGAATCAGATCCCATGGCGAGTATGGGCGCGATGGGGGCAAATACATCCAGTTTCGATTTGTTAGAAGCTTACGGTATCGAGATACAGTTGGATAAAGTGGTATTGGATGCCAAGCTTGGTTTGGAGATCCGTGGGCAGCAAAATGATGTGATCCGTCATGTTGGTTTTATCGGTTTAGGAGATAAGGAGATCGATGACAAAGACATCACTACGGCTGATCTCGATACGTTAAACGGTGCGTCGTTTGGTTCAATGAGCTTAAGTGAAAATGCATCACTATCACAAGTACCATTGATACGCAGCTCGTCAAATACGTTTAGCTTAGGGGCTAACGAATATGCTGCTCAGCGCATACCCAATTTACTGTTGAACAACGCAAGTGAGCTAGGCAAAGAAACCGTGTTTGCCGCTAGGTATTCAGGCACAGCTTCGTCTTATTACGCCGACAATGAAGAGAAACAAGCTGAAGGCTTTGTTAAGAGTACAGACAACTTCAATCTAGTTGTTGTAGCGGATGCAGACCTTTTAGCCGACCGTTTTTGGGTGCAGCAAAGCAGCTTTTTTGGTCAAACAGTATTTTCTCCTTTTGCGAACAACGGTGATTTTGTTACCAATCTTGCAGAAAATTTTGCTGGTAGTGAAGGCCTGATTGGTATCAGAAGTCGCGGTACTTTTGCGCGTCCTTTTGAAAAAGTTCAAGCCTTAGCCGTAGTCGCTGAAGAAAAATTTAGAGAGCAGGAGCAACTGCTTCAATCTCAGCTTGAACAGACTGAAGCGCAATTGGCAGAGTTACAAGGGCAACAGTCTGATAGCTTAACAATATCGCCGGAGCAACAAGCCGCAATAGATGAATTTGTTGCGCAGCGCGTACAAATAAGAAAGTCCTTGAGAGATGTTCAGTTTCAACTCGACAAAGATATTGATTCTTTAGGCAATACATTAGCGATACTGAATATTGCCATTGCACCACTCATTTTAGTCACTTTACTATTTTTGCTAGCTAGCTTGTTAAGAAGACGCGCGCCGCAAACACAAGCTTAGAGGGGAGACGAGATGCAAAAACAGCTAATTGGAATACTACTTGTATTATTTGTTTTAATACTGGGTGCCTATATAGTCATTTATGATGGCAATACCAAAAATAGTACCTCAGCAACGTCTGCAAACTTGGTGATCAGCGAAGCATTGCGGAACAGCGAAGTAATGAGTATTGAAATTCGTAGCGCCAATCAAACACTGCTTAAGGCAAGTAAACTCAGCAATGAAAACAAGTGGATGGCAAGTCAGCTTTCGGCAGATAGCGCATATCCCCTAGACAAAACCCATTTGGCTGGTTTTGTGCAAAGCCTTGCTGATGCAAAGTTAATTGAGGCAAAAAGTAAGAAACCTGAGAATCATCATCGCTTGGGCTTGAGTAGCGTTGATGATGAAGGTTCCTCTGCGCATTTGGTTGTCGTTGAATTTGAAAGTGGAGATGTCCGTATGCTGATTGGTAATGAAGCGACTAACCAAGCAGGGCAATACATTCGCTATGCTGATGATGATCAAATGTGGCTGATGGACAAACGATTAAGCCTGCCCGAGGAGAAATATTCTTGGTTAGATCAAAGTTTACTTGGCTTTACGGCTAAGGAATTAATCTCACTTGCGCGAACGGATGAGGGCAAACAGTGGAGCTTACAGCGCGAAAACTTAGATGGAGAAGCATTACCTACTTTTAGATTGAGCGACTTTGATGCAGAAGAAGATGAGTTGCGTTTCGAAACGATACTAGAGGACGTCGTCAACAACATGCTCTCGCTCGAGTACACCGCGGTGTTTCTGCTTAATTCATTTGAACAATCCTCGCTTAGCCCTGTTGCTGAGTTTGAATTGGTAGATACGAATCAACAAACACATAACGTAAAGTTGTTCGAAAATGAGGGCAATTTGATGGCACTGTTCAATACTGTCGGAGAGCAATCTTACATAAACAATTGGATATATGAGTTAAGAGATTACCAAGCGCGAGAACTCGTTAAGGAGTATGAGGATTTTTTGCTTGTTGAGCCTGACGATAATGAAGTGAAAGAGCAAGAATAAGCTACAATAGAGCGCTGTTGTTTGTCTCGAGTAGCACTACATTGAACTAGGTTTTCAGATACTGCTCAAAAAAGCCAATGCCTAAGGCATTGGCATGCTTAATATTTCTTTCTGGAATAGATTCGGCATTGGGAAAGTGAGAGAGTGCCTTAGTGATCGTAGCTTCTCTCAAAATATGAACAATCGGGTAAGGTGCGCGATTTGTATAATTGCTAACGCAATCAACGCTTTCGCCCTCAAACTGATATTGAGGGTGAAAACTGGCAAATTGAAAAATTCCTTCAAATCCTTGAATATTCGCAACATGTTCAACTTCTTCCAGCAAGCCAAGGTAGCCGTCAAAGTCGTAGAAGCCTTCGGCAAAGGCCACTAAGGTGGTTTCTCTAGAAGGCATCGAGCTGAGCTGGTCACATTCTTCCATGATCTCATCTACCGCCCGCAAAGTAGATTGTGCTTTTGAAATACGCAGATGAATTTGTTGGTTAACACGTACACTTTTTGCAAAGGGGCAGAAGTTTTCAGCAATAACCACTTCGTCTAGCCAAGTATAAATCTTTTTCTCGACATCAATAGATGAAGTCACAAGCATATCTCTAAATATTGATTAGGAATGAAACTTGACGTAAGCCTCTAGTGTGTTTTCTATCAAACTCGCTACGGTCATCGGTCCAACGCCGCCTGGAACCGGTGTAATCCATCCCGCTCGCTCTTTGGCAACCTCAAAATCAACGTCACCCGTCAGAGAGCCGTCGTCCATACGATTAATACCGACATCAATGACAATAGCCCCAGGTTTTATCCATTCTCCGGGTATAAAGTTTGGTTTTCCAACCGCGACCACTAACAAGTCAGCTTGTGAAACGAGCGCGGATAAATCTCGTGTAAATTTGTGACAGGTGGTAACGGTGCATCCGGCGAGCAGTAGCTCGAGTCCCATTGGCCTACCAACAATATTAGATGCGCCGACAATCACGGCATGCATACCCTTGATAGGTTTTTTAGTCGACTCAATCATTGTCATGATGCCTTTTGGCGTGCAAGGCCTGAGTGCTGGCATACGCTGAGCAAGACGGCCAATATTGTACGGATGGAATCCATCTACATCTTTGTGCGGGTGGATTCTTTCCAAAATAGGATCGGCATCTAATCCGGCAGGCAAAGGAAGTTGAAGTAAAATGCCGTCAATTTCGGTATCAGCGTTCAACTCATCGACAAGTTGAATCAAGGCCGATTGGGTAGTTTCAGATGGAAGCTTGTATTCTTTTGAGACAAAACCGACTTCTTCGCATGCTTTCGTTTTGTTAGCTACGTATACTTGCGAGGCAGGATTTGCACCTACCAATATGACGGCTAGTCCCGGTATCCGTCGATTGGCTTCTTTTATGTTATCGACAGAAGCTTTGACTGTGTCTCTTACTTGTTTGGATATTTGCTTACCGCTGATTAGTTGTGCGCTCATGAATGACAAAGGAGGAGTATTTCTTGTGTAGCGGCATTGTACATGTTTGTTGTCGTAAATAACAATCCAAGCGCGTTACATCCGCACCTTTTCGGCTATTGAGCTCTCGTCATGAGCAATACCTCGCGTATTTTTGAATCAAATGCTGTGCGCTTTTTAGGCATATTAAAAAAAACTCAAAATGGCATCAAAAAAAGTTTGACGGCTTGGCGTCATCTCGGTAATATGCGCCCCCCGTAGCGGTACTGCTTTTACCGTTACTGCAAACAGTCGGTGAGTGGCGCAGCTTGGTAGCGCACTTGGTTTGGGTCCAAGGGGTCGTAGGTTCAAATCCTATCTCACCGACCACTTTTTGCTAGAGAGTGATTCGAGTGCGTCCGTAGCTCAGCTGGATAGAGCAACGGCCTTCTAAGCCGTGGGTCGCAGGTTCGAATCCTGCCGGACGCGCCAGCAAAAAGAACAAATGTGCAAGATACAGTGGTGGGCGTAGCTCAGTTGGTAGAGCCCCGGATTGTGATTCCGGTTGTCGTGGGTTCAAATCCCATCGTCCACCCCATCTTCTTGACCAAAACGCGGAAGTGGTGGAATTGGTAGACACGCTGGATTTAGGTTCCAGTGCTTCACGGCGTGAGAGTTCAAGTCTCTCCTTCCGCACCATCTTTTTTATATCCTATGTCATCGGTGAGTGGCGCAGCTTGGTAGCGCACTTGGTTTGGGTCCAAGGGGTCGTAGGTTCAAATCCTATCTCACCGACCATCTCCAAATACTATGGCAAATATGTCCCCTTGTTTATGACTTCGGCTCAGTGCTGAATCGGCTGTGTAATAAATTTCAGCTTATTCCTTCAAATTTCTCGACTCTACGCCTGAGGCTCTGTATAATCTGGCGTCTTTTTTATAACAGGGCGTGTTTTAACGTCCATTAATGTGGCTTCACAGAGCCGCTTAATATGTCACAAAGCGCAGCAAACGCGCACAGTTGAGGTAGAACAATGCAAGTGTCTGTAGAGACTACTCAAGGATTAGAACGCCGTATCAATATTACGGTACCTGCGGAATCTATTGATTCGGCGGTTAAAGCTCGTTTACAACAATTAGCAAAAACACAAAGAATAAATGGCTTCCGTCCAGGTAAAGTTCCAGTCAGCGTGATTAAAAAGCGCTTTGGTACTGCCGTTCGCCAAGAAGTGGCTGGCGATGTGATGCAGCAACACTTTTATCAAGCAATTGTACAAGAAAAAATTAACCCAGCAGGTATGCCTTCATTTGATTTGGTCAAAGATGAAGATGGTGCAGATTTCGAGTTTGCTGCAGTATTTGAAGTGTACCCAGAAGTTGAAGTACAAGGCATTGAAGAAATTGAGGTAGAAAAGCCTGTAGTCACCATCAAGGCAAAAGACCTTGATGAGATGATGAAAACACTTCAAAAACAGCATGCAACATACAAAGAAGTAAAGCGTAAGTCTAAAAAAGGTGACAAGTTAACGATTGACTTCGTTGGCACTATTGACGGTGAAGAGTTTGAGGGCGGTAAAGCCGAAGATTTCCCGTTAGAATTAGGTAAAAGTCAAATGATCCCAGGCTTCGAAGAGCCCATCATTGGTGCAAAAGTCGGTGAAGAAGTGGTTGCCGATGTGACATTCCCAGAAGACTATCACGCGGAAGCCTTAAAAGGCAAAGACGCGCAATTTACGATTACCGTAAAGAAAGTAGACGGGCTGAATCTACCAAAAGTTGACGAAGAATTCGCCAAGTTGTTCGGTGTTGAAGAGGGTGGCGTGGACGCGCTCAAGGAAGAAGTTAAGAAAAACATGCAGCGTGAACTTGATCAAACTTTGAAAACGACAACCAAAGAAAATGTTATCGCTGGTCTGCTAGAAAAGAATGAAATTGATTTGCCACAAGCGTTAATCGACCAAGAGGTGAATGCTTTACGTGAGCAAGCTAAACAGCGTTTCGCTCAACAAGGAAACGGTCAGAATACGCCAGATTTGCCTGCTGAGCTATTCACTGATAATGCTAAACGCCGTGTAAGCATTGGCTTGATTTTGGGCGAAATCATCAAACAAGAAAAATTAGAGGTTGAAGAATCTCGAGTTGACGCCATTATAGAATCCACTGCTTCTGCATATGAAGACCCTGCAGAAGTCATCGAGTATTACAAAGGCAACAAAGAACTTTTACAACAAGTTCAAAACCTTGCGCTTGAAGAGCAAGCGATAGACAAGGTATTAGAGAAAGCCAAAGTAAAAGAAGTTAAAAAGAGTTTTGACGAAGTAATGAACAAAAAGGCGTAAATTATCGCCTGAGTCATTGACTTAACTACTTTCAAACTGATTAAATGCTCGGACTGTCCGAGCATTTTTTTTATATAGCCCAATAAAATAAGAGCGCAAATGAATAAAGAGATTTTTGATCCAACAAATGCACTTGTCCCGATGGTAGTAGAGCAGACCGCTCGAGGTGAACGTTCATTCGACATATATTCAAGATTGTTAAAAGAAAATGTCATCTTTTTAGTGGGTCAAGTCGAAGACCACATGGCAAATTTAATTGTCGCTCAGATGCTTTTTTTAGAGGCGGAGAACCCAGAAAAAGACATATTTTTATATATCAATTCGCCTGGTGGATCCGTAACCGCAGGCATGTCGATATATGATACAATGAACTTCATAAAACCTGACGTTAGCACGGTGTGTGTTGGTCAAGCAGCCAGCATGGGCGCATTTTTGTTGTCGGGTGGCGCAAAAGGTAAACGTTACTGTCTGCCAAACTCGAGAGTCATGATTCATCAACCATTAGGTGGATTTCAGGGACAGGCCTCTGACTTTGAAATTCATGCCAAAGAAATCCTTTCTATTAAAGAGAAGATGAATCGTTTGATGGCTGAGCATACTGGTCAAGAGTATGAAAAAGTAGCACAAGATACCGACAGAGATAACTTTTTAAGTGCCCAAGAAGCGGTAGATTATGGACTTGTAGATGCTGTGCTAAATAGCAGAGCAGACGTTGCTAAAGACGGTTGAGTAAAAGTAAGTAACAACTTTAAACGAAAAAGTTGTTTTCAAAAATAGGCGAGTATTATGAGTGATGACCATACCAAAGACAGCGATAATAAACTACTTTATTGTTCTTTCTGTGGTAAAAGCCAGCATGAAGTTCGTAAGCTGATTGCGGGGCCATCGGTATTTATATGTGATGAGTGTGTTGAACTATGCAACGATATTATCCGTGAAGAAATTAAAGAAATTTCTCCTAAAGGAAAATCCGATGCACTGCCAACGCCATCAGAAATACATAAGCATCTAGATGACTATGTAATTGGTCAAGAACATGCAAAGAAGGTTTTATCAGTTGCGGTATACAATCACTACAAGCGACTTAAGAACGGTGATGTTCATGAAGGTGTTGAGTTAGGGAAGAGTAATATACTGCTTATTGGCCCTACGGGCAGTGGTAAAACCTTACTAGCCGAGACTTTGGCGCGCTTTTTAGATGTGCCATTTACCATGGCGGATGCGACTACCTTGACGGAAGCCGGTTATGTTGGTGAAGATGTAGAGAACATTATTCAAAAATTGCTACAAAAATGTGATTACGATCCTGAAAAAGCGCAGCGCGGAATCGTTTACATCGATGAAATCGACAAAATTTCCAGAAAATCAGATAATCCTTCTATAACACGTGATGTATCTGGTGAGGGTGTACAACAAGCGCTCCTTAAGCTAATTGAAGGAACGATTGCTTCTGTTCCTCCTCAGGGTGGCAGAAAGCATCCTCAGCAAGAGTTTTTGCAGGTTGATACCAGTAAAATCTTATTTGTTTGCGGTGGTGCCTTTGCTGGGCTAGAAAAAGTGATTGAACAGCGCTCTGCGAAAGGGACGGGTATTGGATTTGGCGCAGACGTGAAAACGAACGACGATAAAAAAGCCTTGTCCACCTTGTTCAAAGAAGTAGAGCCAGAAGACCTAGTCAAATATGGTTTGATACCAGAGTTTATTGGTCGTTTACCTGTCGTCACAAGCTTAGAAGAATTAAGTGAAGATTCGCTTATCCAGATTTTAACTGAGCCGAAGAATGCTATTACTAAACAGTATGCTGCGTTATTTTCACTTGAGGATGCGGAATTAGAATTTAGAGAAGATGCACTTCGAGCGATCGCACAAAAGGCGATTGCCAGAAAAACAGGTGCAAGGGGCTTACGTTCTATTGTAGAAGCCGTGTTGCTGGAAACGATGTATGATTTACCTTCTAACAGTGAAGTTGCCAAAGTTGTGGTGGACGAAGCCGTTATTAAAGGTGAATCTAAACCGATTTTGATATACGAAAATAACAGTGATAAGAAGGCAGCTTCAGAATAAGGGATAATTAGGGTTATTGAGTAAATCCAATATTCAGTGCACCAAGTCATTTGTGTAGGGTCGGTGTCTGAGCGACTATCGAGCTGGGAAGAGGGGGAACTAAAGCAAAAAATGCTGCAAGTACATCCTTGTACGTTTAAATTTTTCATTCATGAAAAATATATTTTTACTTTAGTTCCCCCTCTTCCCAGCTCGATAGTCGCTCAGACACCGACCCTTTTTAACATCCTAAATTTGAACTTTATATTCATGTCCCCATATACAAATCAATACAGATAATCAGAGAGAAAAATGACTGAGAAAAATATCCTCAGAAATATGCCCGTGTTGGCTTTGCGTGATGTCGTCGTATACCCGCACATGGTCATTCCTTTATTTGTTGGTCGAGAAAAGTCTATTCAATGCTTAGAAGCGGCGATGGATAACGACAAGAAAGTGTTTCTTGTTGCTCAGAAAGAACCCAATATTGATGATCCCAATACTTCAGACGTATTTAACGTTGGCACAATTGCGACAATATTGCAGTTGTTGAAATTACCAGATGGCACAGTGAAAGTATTGGTGGAAGGGAGTGTAAGAGCACAAATCGAACAATTTGCCGAGACCGACCCATTTTTTGTTGCTGATGTCAGTCTTATTGATGATGTAAATATAGAAGAAGCTGAACAGGACGTATTAATTCGATCAGCAGTCTCGCAATTTGAAGGGTACGTTAAACTAAATAAAAAAATCCCCCCAGAGGTGCTGACTTCACTCAATGGTATCGAAGACGCAGCGCGCTTGGCTGATACCATGGCAGCACATATGCCGTTGAAGCTAAGTGAAAAGCAAAAAGTGCTAGAAATGAGCGGCGTAAACGAACGTATTGAGTTTTTAATGGCACTCATGGAGGGTGAAATTGACTTGCTTCAGGTCGAGAAGAAAATACGCACGCGTGTGAAAAAGCAGATGGAGAAAAGTCAACGCGAGTATTATCTAAATGAACAAATGAAGGCCATTCAGAAAGAGTTAGGTGAGCTTGATGAATCACCAGACGAATTTGAAGCATTGAGTAAAAAGATTCAAGAAGCACAAATGCCGCAAGAAGCTCTGGAAAAAGCTAATGCAGAATTGAATAAATTAAAAATGATGTCACCCATGTCTGCAGAGGCAACGGTGGTTCGTTCCTATATAGATTGGTTAGTGTCGGTACCTTGGCATAAGCGAAGCCCAGTTAAGAGAGATTTGGCGAAGGCTGAACTTGTCTTAAACGATGATCACTACGGCTTGGAAAAGGTCAAAGAGCGCATTTTGGAGTATTTGGCTGTTCAACAAAGAGTTAAAAAACTCAAGGGGCCGATATTATGCTTAGTGGGGCCACCAGGCGTGGGTAAAACATCTTTAGGCCAATCTATTGCAAAAGCAACAGGGCGAAAATATGTGAGAATGGCGCTTGGTGGAGTAAGGGATGAAGCGGAAATTCGAGGTCATCGACGCACATATATCGGTTCACTGCCTGGAAAGCTAATCCAAAAAATGTCCAAAGTGGAAGTGAAAAATCCTTTGTTTTTGTTAGATGAAATCGACAAAATGTCCTCTGACATGCGTGGTGATCCTTCTTCTGCATTACTAGAGGTACTAGACCCTGAGCAAAATTCTTCTTTTAGCGATCACTACCTAGAAGTTGACTACGACTTGTCAGACGTGATGTTCGTCGCCACCTCAAACAGTATGGATATTCCCGGTCCTTTACTCGATCGTATGGAGGTGATTAGGTTATCTGGTTATACCGAAGATGAGAAATTGAACATCGCACAGCGTCATTTGATAGAAAAACAAAAAAGTAGAAATGGCTTAAAAGCAAAAGAACTAAATATCGAAGATTCAGCCATCATTGGCATCATCAGATATTACACTCGTGAGGCGGGTGTTCGCAGTTTAGAAAGAGAAATTTCTAAAATTTGCCGAAAAGCGGTAAAGAACATTTTGCTTAAAAAAGACAAAGCACCGGTGATAGTCAACCAGAGCAACTTAAAAGACTATCTCGGTGTTCAACGTTTTGACTATGGTAAAGCGGACAATAACAATCAAATTGGTCAGGTAACAGGTTTGGCGTGGACACAAGTTGGTGGTGATTTACTGACTATTGAAACGACTTCAGTGCCAGGTAAAGGTAAAACGTCGGCAACGGGTTCCTTAGGCGACGTGATGCAAGAATCCATTAAAGCCGCCATGACTGTTGTGCGATCACGCGCTAGTAAGTTACGGATCAACGAAGATTTTTATGAAAAACGCGATATTCATATTCATGTGCCAGAGGGTGCTACGCCTAAGGATGGCCCAAGCGCAGGTATTGGTATGTGCACCGCGCTAGTATCTTCACTTACCGGAAACCCGGTCAAATGCGATGTGGCGATGACGGGTGAGATAACATTACGAGGCGAAGTGCTGGCCATTGGTGGCTTGAAAGAGAAATTGCTGGCAGCCCATCGAGGCGGGATAAAAACAGTAGTGATACCAAAAGACAATGAACGAGATCTTGAGGAAATACCAGAAAATGTTATCGGTGATTTAAATATTTATCCTGTGCAATGGATAGATGAAGTCTTGGATATCGCGCTCGAACAACCAGTAGATGCATTAAAATTAGAGGCATAGAACTGATGTGTGTACGTTTATTGGACGATACAGTGTTGTTTTTGTCAGAAAATTTGGAAAAATCTATTTTTTTTTTGAATTAAGGTATTCACAAGCTATTTAGTTGTGCTACCTTAGACTGGTCAAGCTTGTTAATCCCTTGTAACAAAGGACTTGCAAGCGAAAGAATAGCAAAACGGCTGCCAAAAAGTTTAATTAAAAACTTCAAGAGGCGACTACATAACATTTTTTTGAAAGCAATATAATAACAATGAAGGGGATCATATTGTGAACAAGTCTCAACTTATCGATTCAATTGCGGAAAACGCTGATATTTCAAAAGCGGCCGCAGGACGTGCATTGGACGCATTTACTGATGCAGTCACATCTGCGCTTAAAGATGGCGACCAGGTAGCATTAGTCGGTTTCGGTACTTTCTCTGTAAGAGAGCGTGCGGCGCGCTCTGGTCGTAACCCTCAGACTGGTGAAACTATTCAAATTTCAGCAGCTAAGGTTCCGTCTTTTAAAGCAGGTAAAGCGTTAAAAGATTCGTGTAACTAAATTCGATAGTTATTACTAAAAGGCGATGACGAGAGTCATCGCCTTTTTTGTCATATCCATATTAAATCTCGCCTGAATTGCTTTGGCAGGGTATAATTTCAGCCATAAAAATGAAGTTTTGAAATAAATATAGATTACAGGTTGTTGTAAACAATGTTAGAAAGAATTCGAGAAGGTATTCAAGGACCTTGGGCGATAGCAATAGTCGCGCTTATTGTTGTTAGTTTTGTGTTTACAGGTGTTGGCAGTTACTTGTCTGGTGGGGCATCAACGGCCGTGGCTGTCGTCAATGATGAAGAGATTTCTGCTCAAGCGCTAGACGGTGCTTTTCAAAGTCAGAGAAGGCAGATGGAAGCGCAATTTGGTGAGGCAGTATCAACACTATTTGCTAACGAGAATTATCTAGCGGATTTTCGCAGAAATGTGCTTGATGGTTTAATTGCTGATGTTCTCATATCTCAAAAGGCAACATCGCTGGGCTTGCGCGTGAGTGATGAGCAAATCAAAGAAGCCATAGTTGGTTTACCAGAGTTTCAAGTCGCAGGTGAATTTAGCAACGATGTTTATAATGCCTCAATTCGTAGAGCGGGTTTTACACCAGCTGAGTTTGCAGAGTACATGCGTGTTGAAATGACAAGAACGCAATTGCGCAATGCGATCAGTGGAACCACAATCAGTTTAGATAGCGCAGCAAAAAAAGTACTCAAGCTGCAAGGGCAAAAACGTGATGCAAAAGTACTGGAAGTATCTTCATCAGATTATCTTGCTGACATTGTCGTGGGCGACGATGAAATAAATAATTATTACAACAACAATATTACGCAATATGATACTGAAGAGCAGGTAAAACTGTCGTTTATTAGTCTGTCAGTCGACAACATTTTACCGTCGGTGACAGTTACAGACGATGAGCTTCAAACATACTATCAAGAAAATCTAAGCTATTATCAAACCCCTGAAAAAAGAGAAATTGCACACATTCTGTTTGAAGCAACGGAAGGCGAAGACGCAGCCTTGCAAGAAGCCGAGCAAGCTCGTAAGCGTCTTGAAGCGGGTGAAGACTTTGCAAAAGTGGCTTTGGAATTGTCTGATGATATCGTCAGTGCAGAGGAGGGCGGCGAGCTTGGAGAAGTCAATGTAGGGGATTACGAAGAATCTTTTACTGACGCGGCATTTGCTCTGAGTTCAGTTGGTGAGATCAGTGAACCAGTTAAAACGGAATTTGGGTATCATCTAATTAAGTTAAGTGCTTATACTCCGACAATTACTCAAACATTTGACGAGGTTGAAGCAGATATACTTACTGAGCTAAAACGTGAAAAAGCGCTTGATGAATTTTTTACCTTACAAGCAGAAATGGAGCGCATAGCTTTCGAATCTTCAGACTCATTAGATGACATCGCTGATGCAATTGATCGTCCAGTATTAGAAACGAACTTTTTTACTACTACCACATATCCAGCATCAGTAGATTACCCTCAAGTGCAAAACGTAGCATTTTCGTCCGAACTGATTAATGACGCAGTGAATAGCGAGCTATTGACGGTCAGTGATGAAAAAGTAATGGTTGTGCGAGTTGCTGCTCACAAACCTCAACGAACCCTCGCTCTAGAGGAAGTGGTGGAAGATATTACAAATAATCTGAAAGCTGACAAAGCGCAGCAAGCCGCGCTTGTGTGGGCGCAAGAGTTACAGGTTGCAATAAGTCAGGGTGAAAACATCAATGATAAATTGGCTGAAAAGGCATTAGAATGGTCTGTCCACCCTGGTTTGCAGAGAAATAGTACTGAAATTTCGAGACAGTTGAATACTGAGCTGTTCAGCCTTTCATTAGACAATGATAATAACTCTGCAGTAGTAACACTAAGCAACGGGAATGTTGGAGTGGTTAAGCTAGATGCTATTCATGATGCCGACGAGCCTACAAATGAGGATGTGGATGCATTTTCTGGGCGGTATGCTTCTCAACAAGCACAGCGGACGTTCGAAAACTATATTGATGCACTGAAGTCTCAAGCGGATATTAAGATAACTCAGTAGTATATTGAGTCAGTAGACATTAGAATGGCATCCTAGACGGTGCCATTTTTTATGCTTTCTGCTAAAAAAGCATTGAAGCAAGAGTAAAAAATATCAGTATTATTGAAGATAATACGGCAATGTAAACAAAGCCCTGTTTGCCTTGAGATAGTGAATAGCCTTTCTGATTTAGATAAGTATACCACGCTAGGCATAAACAGACGGGTACCAAAAATAAAAATTTTATCATTATTTACCTTCCACTCGTTATTCTAGTGTATGTCGAATTTCGCTATACAAACCTTGTTACTTACTTCACGGTTCATACATAAGTTCACAGATAAACATAAAAAAGCCGGTATTACTTAAGTAATACCGGCTTCTCAATTATTTAATAAAAGTTAGCGTTGAATTTATGCTAAGTCTTTTATTTGTGCAGACAAACGTGACTTATGACGCGCAGCTTTATTTTTGTGAATAAGGCCTTTAGTTGCCATTCTATCTAATACTGGGACAGCAGCAGTTAATGCAGATTGCGCAGCGTCTTTGTCGCCTGCTTCGATAGCGGCAATAACTTTTTTGATGCAAGTACGCGTCATGGAGCGACGGCTTGCATTATGCTGGCGACGCTTTTCAGCTTGAATTGCACGTTTCTTAGCAGACTTAATGTTAGCCAAGTTGTACTCCTAAAAATATTCGTGTCAAAAATTAAGGGTGCGGATTATCTAAGTTATTATGCATTTTGTCAATCCAAATTAAGTAGAAATAGTTAAAAAATACACAAACTAGTGGAGGGTAATTTTTTGCTCTGAGTTCTAATAATGAGTATGCAGCACCATTAAAGTATTTTCTGCATTTACTTCATATGTCTAAATCATATAATGCCTGTAGTATCTGCAATAAAAAAATAGGGAATGTAAGTGCCTAAAAAGCTGTTGAAAGCAGGAATTGTCGTTAGCATTATGACGCTAATATCGAGAGTTCTTGGTTTGGTGCGTGACGTAGTGGTGGCAAAAGTCGTGGGTGCAGAGGCTGCGGCAGATGTTTTTCTGTTTGCAAACAAGATTCCCAATTTTCTCCGCCGTCTGTTTGCTGAAGGCGCCTTTGCACAGGCATTCATCCCCGTGTTAACAGAAGTCCTAGAAAACGAGAACGAAAAACGACAAAAAGAGTTTATTGCAAAGGTCTCGGGTACACTTGGTCTCATTGTTTTTGTAACGGCAATCTTGGGCGTGCTAGCATCACCAATATTGACCGCGTTATTTGGTTTTGGCTGGTATTTGGATTATCGTCAGGGGCTGCCTGAAGGCGATAAATTTGTATTGGCTTCTACACTTTTAAAAATAACCTTTCCCTACATCTTTTTTATATCTCTTACCGGTTTTGCCGGCGCGATTTTAAATACCATGAACAAGTTCGCGGTATCTTCCTTTACGCCTGTGTTGCTCAATGTAAGCATTATTGCCTGTGCTGTTTTCATGATGCCTCACGTTAGTCAGCCGGCCTTTGCATTGGCATGGGGCGTTTTTATAGGAGGGGCTGTGCAACTGGGGTTTCAAATCCCGTTTTTAGCAAAAGCCGGTGTTTTGGTTAAACCCACTTGGGGATGGCGTGATAAGTATGTAGTTAAAGTCCGAAATTTAATGATACCGGCGCTTTTTGGTGTATCGGTGAGCCAGATTAACCTCCTACTTGATGTTTTCATAGCTAGCTTTCTAGTGACAGGTTCGATTAGCTGGTTGTATTATTCGGATCGATTACTTGAATTTCCCCTAGGCCTGTTCGGTATCGCGATTGCTACCGTCATTTTACCTTCTTTGTCAAAAAATCATGTGTCAAAAGACAGTAAAACATTTTCTTCGACGCTTGATTGGGCTCTGAGAATCGTAAGCGCGCTCGGTATACCCGCTGGTGCCGCGCTTTTTGTTCTCGCATTTCCTCTTATGATGGTTATTTTTCAACGAGGGGCTTTTACTGTAGATACCGCGCAAATGGCTTCGTATGCCTTGATGGCTTATTCATTCGGCTTATTTAGTTTTATGTTAGTCAAAATTTTTGCGCCAGCATTTTACAGCCGACAGGATACAAAGACACCGGTGAAGTACGGCATTATTACGATGGTTGTTAACATGGGCTTTAACCTAATGTTTGCTTTCCCCTTCGGTTATGTGGGCTTGGCGATGGCTACATCTATTTCTGGCACACTCAATGCGCTTCTACTGTATAACAGATTGCGCATCCAAGGGGTATATAGATTGAGCAGGAGCACTTTGCTGTTCTTAGCTAAAGTGATATTCAGTGCATTGATCATGGCTTTGGTATTATGGTGGATGAATGAGCGGGTATCTTGGGCCAATATCGGTTTTTCACGCCGTGTCGTAGAGCTATTTACATTGATAGCCGTGGGAGGCCTAGTGTATATATTTTGCCTTTTATCGACAGGTGTGAGATTGGGGCATTTTGTCCGTAGTGACACCAGAGAATCAGGTTAACGCCAAATAAACCAAATAAGCACCGGAGAAAAGTAAAGTCTTTGCTTATAGTGAGTTGCTACAATTATCAAAAAATATTCAATATAGCGTTCACGTGCTTGGTTAATGGGGGCGTTTGCGTATATAATCCTCGGCTTTGCGCCGCCTACGTTTCAGCGGTTTTTATAGATTTAGGTTAAGTTCGTTGGAATTAGTCAGAGGCATTCATAATATTTTGCCACGGCATCATGGCTGTGTATTGACCATTGGCAAATTTGATGGGGTACATGAAGGTCATAGGGCTGTGCTGCGAAACCTGATTGAACAAGCCAAAGTATTAAACTTACCCGCTGTAGTGATGGTATTTGAACCGCAACCTGAAGAAGTATTTTTCCCTGAACAAGCGCCTGCACGCCTTTCGTCGTTGAGAGAAAAATACGAACAGTTGCGTGACATCGGAATAGACCGATTAGTTTGCATAAAGTTTGTGAAGAGTTTTGCCGCTATGACCGCCGAAGCCTTCATAACCGATTTATTGGTGCAGCGCCTAGGAACAAAGTTCTTAGTTGTGGGTGATGATTTTCGTTTTGGCTACCAGCGCAGTGGAGATTTCAAGTTTCTTAAAGCCTCTGCCGAAAAATTCGATTTTGAAGTGGTTAATACGCAAAGCTACCGCCTAGAAAACTGTAGGATAAGCTCAACGGAAATACGCAAGTTACTTGCGCTCTCTGAGTTTGAAAAAGTAAAGCAAATGTTGGGCAGACCATATACCATTGCGGGGCGTGTCGTTCACGGTGATAAGCTTGGAAGGCAACTGGGCTTTCCTACCGCTAATGTGCGTCTACATCATCGTAAATCTATGGCACATGGTGTTTTTGCCGTGATTATTCGATGGCAGAAGCACATGTATTTAGGCGTTGCTAACCTTGGTAACAAGCCCACTCTTAACGGCAGGCGTTTGCAGTTAGAAGTCAATATTTTCGATTTCTGCGGTGATTTATATGGCCAACGAATAGAAGTTGAACTAGTCGCTAAAATTCGCGACGAGAAAAAATTTGCAAACATTGATGCACTTAAAAATCAGATAAAAATAGATGTATTGCAAGCTAAAGACTTGTTAAATAGTAGAGAACATGGAAACCCAAATGAGTGATTACAAACACACGTTGAATCTGCCTGAAACAACGTTTCCAATGCGTGGAAATTTGGCTCAACGAGAGCCACAAATGCTTAAGTCATGGGCAGAAAAAGACTTGTATGGAAAAATTCGTGAGTCGCGCCAAGGAAAAACACCATTTATTTTGCACGATGGCCCCCCTTACGCGAATGGCAATATTCACATAGGTCATGCGGTAAACAAAATTCTCAAAGATATTATTGTAAAGTCGAAAACGCTTTCTGGGTTTGATGCTCCTTATGTGCCGGGCTGGGATTGCCACGGTTTACCTATTGAACTCATGGTAGAAAAAAAAGTAGGAAAACCCGGTGTAAAAGTCAGTGCTGCTGAATTCAGACAAAAGTGCAGAGAGTACGCACAGCGTCAAATCGATGGGCAACGGAAAGATTTTATCCGCTTAGGTGTCTTAGGAAATTGGCAACAGCCTTATCGCACAATGGATTTTAAATCTGAGGCAGACATTATTCGTGCGCTGGCGATGATTGTTAATTCTGGCCATCTAGAAAAAGGATTTAAGCCTGTACATTGGTGCACAGACTGTGGTTCAGCGCTGGCAGAAGCCGAAGTGGAATATCAAGACAAAGTATCGCCTGCGATTGATGTGGCGTTTCCTGTTGAAGAAGTTAATAAGTTGGCCAGTGCGTTTGCTATAAATGGTGAGCTAGCCGAAAATGCGAAATTTGTCATTTGGACAACTACACCTTGGACCATTCCTGCCAACAGGGCGGTAAGCATCCATCCTGAGTTGTTGTACTCATTGGTAAAAATGGAAATCAATGATAGACAAGAATACTTAGTCTTAGCTGATGAGCTCGTTGCGGCATGTGCAAAACGCTATTCGGTGGAAAAATACGAGGTAGTTGCTTCTGTTAATGGTCAAGCGCTAGAAAAAATCCAGTTAACACATCCACTATTTGGGCAGTCTGTCCCCGTTATCTTAGGTGAACACGTTACAACTGAGTCAGGTACAGGGTGTGTTCATACTGCACCTGCACACGGTGTAGATGATTTCAATGTCGGTAAAAAATACGGCATCGAAGTATACAATCCGGTTGGCGGCAATGGTGTGTATTTGGAGAATACGCCTATGTTCGCTGGGCAACACGTATTCAAAGCAAACGATAATGTTATTAAAGCACTGTCTGACAGTGGCGCATTAATCCTCAATGAAAAGTATGAGCATAGCTACCCTCATTGTTGGCGTCATAAAACCCCGATCATATTCAGAGCAACACCTCAATGGTTTGTCAGTATGGATAAAAAGGGGCTTCGCGCTGCTTCGCTAGAAGAAATTAAGAAAACACAGTGGATACCCGAATGGGGTGAAAACCGTATAACAAACATGGTAGAAGGCAGACCCGACTGGTGTATATCAAGACAACGGACTTGGGGGGTGCCCATTACCTTGCTGATAAACAAGCAGACAGGCGAATTACATCCCAATACCCAAGCATTAATGGAGAAGGTTGCACAGGCTGTTGAGTCAGAGGGCATACAAGCATGGTTTGATATGTCTCTCGAATCTTTGATTGGCGAAGACGCAGCGCATTATGAAAAGGTAACGGATACCCTAGACGTTTGGTTTGATTCTGGCGTCACGCATTATTTCGTTGTCGATCAACGAGCAGATATACCAAAGAGCGCTGATTTGTACTTGGAAGGCTCTGATCAAC
Source organism: Agaribacter flavus (assembly GCF_042646125.1). Classification (NCBI taxonomy): domain Bacteria; kingdom Pseudomonadati; phylum Pseudomonadota; class Gammaproteobacteria; order Alteromonadales; family Alteromonadaceae; genus Agaribacter; species Agaribacter flavus. The sequence continues at coordinate 90,767 of NZ_JBHRSW010000017.1, read as the reverse complement.
ATAGAGGATGGTTTATGTCTTCGATGATGTCATCAGTGGCTATGCATGGTCATGCGCCATACAAAGAAGTGTTGACACATGGTTTCACAGTCGATGCAGACGGTAGAAAAATGTCAAAATCTTTGGGGAATGTCGTTGCACCACAAGAGGTGACTAACAAACTAGGTGCTGATATTTTAAGGTTATGGGCTGCGTCGACTGATTACCGTGGCGAGATGACGGTAAGTGACGAGATTTTGAAGCGTGCTGCAGATGCCTATAGAAGAATTCGAAATACCTGCCGATTTTTACTGGCTAACTTAAATGGTTTTGATCCCAAATCAAACTTGGTTGTGGGTGAAAGCTTGGTTGAGTTAGATGCATGGGTAGTGCGTCGCACTCAGCAGGTTCAAGATGAGATATTGGCGGCGTATGAAAGCTACGATATGTTAGCTGTGAGTCAAAAGCTTATGCAATTTTGTTCCATTGAGCTGGGTAGCTTTTATTTGGACGTTATCAAAGATCGTCAGTACACAGCAAAATCAGACGGACATGCTAGGCGCTCCTGTCAAACTGCTTTGTACCATATAGCAGAAGCCTTGGTAAGATGGATGGCGCCTATTATGAGTTTTACGGCTCAAGAAGTATGGCAAGCAATGCCCGGGGAGCGAGATGAATTTGTGTTTACAAATGAGTGGTACACCGATATCCCCGAGACTAATTCATCGTTTGACAATGCTTTTTGGCAACAGGTGTTAACCCTCAAAAATGAGGTAAATAGCGCACTTGAACAAGCTAGAAATCAGAAGCTAATCGGTGGTTCTCTTGAAGCTAAGGTTAAATTGTATTTGCCAGAAGAACTCAAGAACATGCTTAGTCCTATAAGTGACGAGTTGCGGTTTGTGCTTATCACCTCTGATGTCGAACTCTTGGATTTCGCGAGCAAACCGGAAACTATCCAAGTAAGTTCAGATTCTGGCGTAGCGATAGAAGTGCTAAAGGCAAGTGGCTCAAAGTGTTCTAGGTGCTGGCACTACAAGAAAGATGTGGGTAGTCATCCAAATCACTCAGAACTCTGTAGTAGATGTATTGATAACGTCGAAGGTGATGGAGAAGTAAGGAAATATGCTTAATCTTTTTAAGACAACAGGCTTGCGTTTTACATGGATAAGTATTTTGGCGCTTGTACTTGACCAATGGACTAAACAGGCCATTGTCAATAGCATGGATTTGTATCAATCTATTCAATTACTGCCATTTTTCAATTTAACTTATGTGCACAATTACGGCGCTGCTTTTAGCTTCTTATATGACGCGGGGGGATGGCAGCGCTACTTCTTGAGTGCTATTGCGTTTGGCGTAAGTGTATTGATCATTTGGTGGTTGCGTAAAACACCAAAAGAACAAACATTATTACCCGTTGCTTTTTCATTCATCTTAGGTGGTGCGCTAGGGAATCTGCTTGATCGCTTGCTCTATGGTTATGTGATTGATTTTCTCGATTTTTACTATGGTTCATATCACTGGCCAGCATTTAATGTTGCAGACTCTGCTATTTTTATTGGTGCGGCATTGCTTATTTGGGACATGATTACGAACAAGGAAAAAAATGACTGATAACGCGAATATGATTTCTAGCTCTAGCGAAGTCATTTTGCACTTCGATCTGAAGTTAAAAGATGGCTCTGCTGTTGATAGTACACGTGTAAACAAAAAGCCCGCTAAACTGGTAATGGGGGACGGGAGTTTGAGCAAAAATTTTGAAGCCTGCTTATTGGGTTTGTCAAAAGGGGACAGAAAAAGCTTCGAAATCGCCGCAAACGACGCCTTTGGTATGCCTAATCCCGATAACATTTATCACCTTGACCGCAGTAAGTTTTCTGCTGAGCAAGAGATATCAGAGGGGATGATAATGGGGTTTTCACAACCTGACGGCAGTGAGCTTCCTGGCATTATTCGAGCGATTGCTGGACAATCGGTGACGGTTGATTTCAATCATCCTTTGGCCGGTCAAGATGTTATTTTTGACGTTGAAATCGTTGATGTGAGGTAAAGTCCATGAATATTCATTTGGCTAATCCGAGAGGGTTTTGTGCGGGAGTGGATCGCGCCATTACTATCGTAGAGCGAGCATTAGAAATTTTTGAGCCGCCTATATATGTTCGGCACGAGGTGGTGCACAACAAATTTGTTGTTGATGGTTTGAAAGCACGCGGCGCGATATTCGTGGATGAATTGAGTGAAATACCTGATGATAATATTGTCATATTTTCCGCACATGGCGTGTCACAAGCCGTTAGGAAAGAAGCAGATGCAAGAGGCTTAAAAGTTTTTGATGCAACTTGCCCTCTGGTTACCAAAGTGCATATGGAAGTGATGCGCGCCAGCAAAAAAGGCACAGAGTGCATTCTTATTGGGCACCATGGCCATCCTGAAGTAGAGGGAACAATGGGGCAATACAGCAATACTTCAGGTGGGATTTATCTGGTGGAATCTGAGTCTGATGTTGCGGCTTTACAAGTCAATAACCCGAATGAGCTTTATTACTGCAGCCAAACAACCTTGTCAGTTGATGACACCGCTGATGTGATTGATGCCTTACGAGAAAAGTTTCCTGAAATTGATGGCCCCAGAAAAGACGATATCTGTTATGCCACACAAAACAGGCAAGACGCAGTTCGAGAACTCGCGCAAGATTGCGATGTGCTGCTAGTAGTGGGGGCACAAAATAGCTCTAATTCGAATAGGTTGAGGGAATTAGCTGAAAAAATAGGCGCTAGGGCTTATCTGATAGCAGACAAAAACTGTATTCAAAAAGAATGGATAGCTGGCGCAACGAATATTGGTGTCACTGCCGGTGCCTCCGCTCCAGAAGTTCTTGTGCAAGGAGTTGTTGACAGACTTATCGAATGGGGAGCCAAACGGGCAACCGAACGCAAAGGACGAGAGGAAAACGTCGAATTTGCGGTACCAAAAGAGCTACGCGTAAAACAGGTTTCGTAGCAAAAATTGTTGCCTATCTACGCTTTGTTTACTTGTTTGTTTAGCTAAAGTTACTTAGTCTGCATGTATGCAAATTGACTAGGGTCTGTACACCAAAGGGCAACAGACCCTAGATAGGCGAAATATGATTTACGCAGCAAACAACAGGGAAGTCTTCTGTACAAGATAGCTTTGGTAAGTACTCCATTAGCATGTTTACGAACAGCACGAATAAGCACTAACAATCAATACTGATAACGCTACTCTGCAAGCCTCACAAGCCCCACATAAAAAACAGTCCATACGCTCAGTATTTTTTTCAGTTTAATACCTTAGACTCATCCTGAATAACCATCAGTTGCCGATTTAATACTAAAGTGACGTCATGGAAATTATTTTTGGTTGAAGTATGCGATCCTTATCACACAATTACGTCGTCAAAATAAACAGTAAGCAAACTGGCATTAGTATGCTGGAAGTATTGATTACACTGTTCATTTTATCTGTGGGATTGTTGGGTGTGGCGTCCATGCAGTTTATAGGGGCATTTTCTAACAAAGAGGCCATGTCTCGAACTCAGGCTGTAATGGTGTCTCAACAAATGACGGAAAGATTGAGAGCGAGTATCCAACCCTCACAGATTACTGACGGCTTTGTAGTAGACAATGCGTACTTTGACGCCAACAACTATAATTTTAACAATCTATCTTGTTCAGCCAATTTGGACGATTTTGCCTGCTACTGTGAAGTTATTCCGCCATCTATTCCAGACTGCTTGAGTGGCGATTGTACTGCGCAAGAATTTGCTGTATTTGACGCCTACAAAATGTCTTGCGCTACAGAAGCCGCCAACCCTGCTGCCGAACTTGCCGTAACTTGTAACGACAGTAACCCTGCTGATGCGGATAGTTGTACGGCAGGTTCTTTGCACAAAATCATGGTGAAATGGCCTGCGCCAAGTTGGCAAAATTTAGACCGTGTTGCCAATCAAAATTGTAATGCCCCCGGTGCAAATGACTATGATTGTGTAGTGATTGAGGTGGCCTTATGAAATACAAAAAGCACAATACAGAGCTAGGGGTTACACTAGTTGAATTGATGATTTCATTGGCGCTTGGTTTGGTTATCTCTGGTGCAGTGGTACAAATCTTGGTCAGCAATAGTGTGACAGACAAATTTAATAAAGCCGTTGCAAGCGCACAAGAAAATGGACGCTACATTATGTCGCGCTTTAGGGATGATTTGCTTATGACAGGTCTTTATGACCCCTTATCCCCTAACCTAAGCCGCCTAGTGGATATAGTAGAAGAAGGTGCTTTTGTCAGAAATCACCCTGTGCCTCTTCCGGGCGATTTTGTGTCTAGACCTGCTTTGGGCGCATTGCAAGGCGCAAATGGAGACAATGATACTTTGGTCGTTTCGTTGCAATCCGATAGAGATTGTCGCGCTTACGATCTTGGGTATGGAAGAGCAGCACCGCTAGCGGATGAAGAATTTTATGTTGTCAACGAATACTTCGTCGACGGGGGAAAGCTAAAATGCCGCGGTTTTGATGGTCGTTATTTACGAGGCCAAAAACCGGCTGTTGGGCACAATAGTCACTCCGCCGTTACTTTATTGGACGACGTACTCAGTTTCCAAGTTGTTTATGGGATTACTCAAGTTGCTTCAACAAATGGGATCACCCGCCCGATCCGCTATGTTAGCGCAAACGAACTACCCAATTTGTTCGCCAACAATGCACACGTCGTTGCTGTAAGAATCGCGCTTGTTGTAAAGGGGGAAGGTGAGGGCTTTGTTACACAGCCTTCAACTTTCAAACTACTCAATGAAAACAGTATTACAGCACCGGATAACGGTTTGTATAAGGCTTTTGAAACAACAATAACCTTAAGAAACACAAAGAATTTTGCAAGGGGGCAAGCATGAATAAGCTGAGCATGAGAGAGCAAAGCGGGTTGGTCATGGTGTTTGCCTTACTTGTTCTTCTATCTATTACAATACTGGGAGTGAGTTCAGTATCGAGTAGTTTGTTGCAAACTAAAATGGCAGCTTCTTTGGAAAAGAAATCAGTCGCTTTTGATGCAGCCGAAGCTGCAATCGCCGGCGTTGTGTTTGAATCTGAAGACGAATCTGTATTGGGCGATCCTGCCATGTTAGATCCTTTATCAGAAGCGAGACAAATGAACGCAATCGACTTAGCCAACGAGAGTTTAAGTTGCTTTGATAACACTCGAACAACACGCGCAACTACATCGGCAGGCATGGTATTCGGCACGCGGCATACAGCGGCTCAAAAATTTACTACAAATCCACCTGTTGATGCGTGGTCACGCACAGTATTTGTTAGAGAACAAGCGTGTCGCGGCTCTAGCAACGTAATCGGCGGTAGCAATATCAATTGTCACTTGTTTTTAGTTAGAGGCTGCGGTCAAGCAGAAGGAAGTGGCTATGCAGTTGCAAATACCCTTTCCGCAGCCGTGTTTGCACCGGCCTCAAACTAGTTGGAGGTAATTATGAATTTTAAGAAGTTACTTACTTTCCTGACCTCATTGATCTTAACGGTACTAATCAGTTTTACAGCACTTGCTGATGATTTGGAAATATATTTAGGCACCGGAAATAACTCGCTGACATACAACCCCAATGTATTGTTCATTATGGATACATCTGGCTCTATGGCAGGTAAAGACGGTACGACTCGCTCAAGAATGCAACGAGTACAGGATGCACTTAGAAATGCGTTGGGCAATGCAACGAACATCAATGCGGGTTTGATGCGCTTTTCTGATTTTGGTGGGCCTGTATTGTTTCCTGTCAAACCCATCGATTCACCAGTATCGCCAGAATTGATTATTCCAGTAACGAGTGGCATTGATGACGGTTATGAGCTAAATGGCAACGTAAACCTGAATAGTTCTCAACTAAAATTGACGAGTGGCACTGACACTGTTTGGACGGGCTTACGATTTAATGATGTAAACATACCTAGAGGTGCGGTCATTACTGGCGCTTTTTTACGATTTACAAGTGTTAATATCGATACAACGCCCAGTGAACTCACTATTTATGGTGAATCAGTAGGTAACTCACTAAGTTTTCAGGGCATCAATAATGAGATAAGCACAAAAGCAAAAACAGGTGCTCAAGTAAACTGGGACACCAACAATGCTTGGCCATTGTACGGTGAAACTATTTTGTCTCCAGACATCTCCTCAGTCGTTCAAGAAATCGTAAATAGAGGCGATTGGTGCGGTAACAATGATTTATCTCTATTAATTGAAGGTACCAGTACCGATACCTCGAGCAACCGCGCCGCATATTCTAACGATGATGGAAACAGTCGAGCGCCTCAATTAGTTATTACGTATGATGAATCCACTGCGACTGGCTGTGTAAAAGATACCTTAACTTATCAAGTCGATCAGCAAGATGAAAATGCAGAAGAACGCTCCGATGGTTATCAGTCTACAGGTAGTGAGCTGACTTTTTATGCGGGGTCAAATAAATTTATTGGCGCGCGATTTAAAAATATTGCATTGCCACAGGGTGCGACGGTATTAAATGCTCAGCTTGAATTTACTGCTTACCAAAATGGCACGAACAATGGCGCACAAATTCGTATTCGAGGGGTGGCACAAGACGATCCCAATGATTTTTCACCGTATACACGATATATGCTCCGAGACAAACCAAAGACCTCCGCGAGTGTAACATGGAGTAACATTCCTCCGTGGACAAGGAATGCCGTATACCGGTCTCCGTCTGTCACCACTATAGTGCAAGAAATTGTCGATCGCCCTGGGTGGCAACCCAATAATGAGATGATGTTTGTATTCTCGGATTTCACGTATGCAAAACGCGGTGCCTACACCTTCAATGGTAAACCATCGGGTGCCTTGCGCTTAATCATCGAATATCAGGGGAACGCGACACCCGGAACAACATCGACAGTGCGTCAACACTTGATTGGTAAAGTCGATGAATTGACGGCGAATGGCTATACGCCGATTGTCGATACGCTTTATGAGGCCTCGCTATATTACGGCGGCCTAAATGTCGATTATGGCAGAAAAAGGGGCGAGTCGAGTGTGAATAATTCAGTACGGCGATCAACTCGTGTGAGCCACCGTTCTTCTTATATTGGCCAAGATGCAGTTAAACCTAGCGGATGCACCGATGACAATCTGAGCAGCAGTAATTGCGTTGATGAATATATTCCTTCAGGCGCTAGGTACATTTCTCCCGTACAAGATTTGCAGTGTCAAACTAACAACCATATCGTGCTATTGTCTGATGGTATTGCGAACAACAATCACAGTGTATCAAAGATTCAATCTCTGCTAGGAAAATCCTGTGCGACGGGTGTCTCGGGTGGTGAGACTTGTGGTTTAGACCTAGTTAAAAACATCAGTGACGCCGGAGATTCAGTGATTGATGCCCGTGTTATCACTCATACCATTGGTTTTGCGGCAAACAATCAAGCAAATAACTTTTTGAATCAATTAGCCTTACAGAGTGGAGGGGGATTTTACAGGGCAGACAATAGTGCCCAACTATTGACCGCTTTTGAAACTATTTTAAGGCAGGTGAAAGATGTGAATACTACTTTTGTGTCACCGGGTGTGGCGGTAAACCAGCTGAATCGTTTGACGCATAGGGATGAGTTGTACTTCGCTTTGTTCAAACCTGCGGAGGGGACATTGTGGCCAGGCAACGTAAAAAAATACAAAATAGACGGTGATATTGTTAAAGATCAAAACGGCTTAAATGCGGTTGATTCGGGTACGGGATTTTTCTCTGAGAACGCACATAGTTTCTGGTCACCACTTGCAGATGGCAACGACGTGCGACTAGGTGGAGCCACTAGTCGATTAGATTTGGTTCGCAATGTGTATACCTTTGGGGACACGCCAGGCAGTATTTTCAGTGCTTCGAACAAATTGGAGGAAGCCAACACCAGTATAACCGAAGCAGATTTGGGTATAACTACAGAACCCAGCCCAGCCATACTCCGAACAGAGCTTTTGAAATGGGCAAGGGGGGTAGATGTATTGGACAATGATGGAGATGGCTCGACTACTGACATCAACATGATGATGGGCGATCCGATCCACTCTCAACCCGTAATCGTCAATTACTCAGCTACTGATAGTGCAATATTTGTCGCTACAAATCACGGTTTTTTGCACTCCTTTGACGCAGAAACAGGTGATGAAAACTTTGCTGTTATGCCGCGAGAATTACTGTCAAATCTCAACGATTTTTATCGAAACGGGTCGACCTTCAACCATGTTTATGGCCTCGATGGTGATATCGTTATCAGACGATTCAGTGGTAAAACGTGGTTGTATGTCGGAATGAGAAGAGGGGGCAACAATTACTATGTATTTGATGTCACAGCAAAGCTTGATCCCAAATTGGTATTTAAGATTGATGGTGGTCAGGGGAGCTTGGCTAATCTGGGACAAACTTGGTCTCGTCCCATTATTACCAAAATGAATATTAGCGGTACCGTGAAAGACGTCTTGGTAATTGGTGGTGGGTACGATGCTGATCAGGACAATAAAACAGCGCGATCAGATGACACTGTTGGGAACAGCGTATTCATACTAGATGCCAACAATGGGAATTTGTTGTGGTCAGCAAGCAATCAAAATGCAGATTTGGTTTTGCCTGATATGAAATATAGTATTCCTGCTCGAATCGCCGTTATAGACCGTGACAACGACGGCTTGGCGGATCACTTGTATGCGGCTGATATGGGCGGGCAAATTTTTCGTCTAGACATTTACCAAGGGAGTTCACCTTCCAACTTAGTGAAGGGCGGACTATTAGCCAAACTGGGGGGCGATACAGAGTTTGAAAATCGTCGTTTTTATTATGCGCCTGATGTCTCTGAAATCGTAATCGGTGAGGAACGCTACTATGCTGTCGCTATTGGATCTGGTTTTAGAGCGGGTCCTCTAAATCCAAATATTCAAGATAACTTCTACATGATCAAAGATAAGGGTGTTTTTTACAGGGACGCTAACAATCAGTTTACTTTACCCTCTACTGCATTCGTGGCTTCTGACTTATATGATGCGACCGATCATCTGCTAAGTTCTAACGACAATACGACAAGAGACATTGCCAATACTGAGTTTGCAAACAAGCAAGGGTGGATGATCAGGCTGGCAACAGGTGGAGAAAAAGTATTGGCGTCACCCCTAATCTTAGATTACAAGGTGTTTTTTACGACATACTTACCAGCTTCGGCAAATAGCAGCTTGTGCGCGCCTCCGACAGGGAATAGCCGAGCGTATTTAGTTAATCTCATAAATGGTAATGCGGTTACTGACTTGAACCAGAATAACGTCGATGAGCACTCGGATCGTTTTGCTCAATTAGCACAAACAGGCATTGCGCCAGATACTAAAATCTTGATTGAAAACATTGTCAAACCTGTCGTGTGCTTAGGCGCAGAATGTGTTAGTGCAGTGGTGGAATTGGATGCCAATGGCAATGCAGTTCAATGTGGCAGTGACTTTGAATGTCTTGCGCAAAACATTTATGGCCGTTTTGAGCGTGTGCAAAAAGATACGTGGAAGACAGAAGTTGAAAATCAATAATTTACATCATTATGAGAAAGGTAGAAGTATGAAAAATACTCAGTTTGGTTTTACATTAATTGAACTACTGGTGGTGATTGCCATTGTGGGTATTATTACAGCCGTGGCCTATCCCAGCTATAAAAGCACAATGGCAGGAAGTGCAAGAAGTGCTGTACAAGCAGATTTAATGGCGTTTGCGGGGGCAATGGAACGACATAATGCCTCAAGGTATACGTATAAGGGTGCAGGTGTTGGCGGTGCTGATACAGGTACACCTTTAGTGTTTTCTGGGCATTCACCTGCTTCTGAGCCTGTAGCCAACAAAAAGTATATTCTTACTATCTCGGATGTTTCCACAAATGGCCAAACATTCATATTAAAAGCGAGTCCAGTGTCAGCTTCGATTGTTGAAGGAAATGGCGATATGTACTTGTTCAGTGATGGTCGCAAAGCTTGGGATAAAAATGACAATGGTGCAATTGATAGCGATGAATACTGTTGGAATTGCTAGCTCAGTTGCTATGAGCAGCTGACTTGTTGACCACGTCCATTGTCATGAATGCCATCGTTATTGGTATCTTTACTCAAGCGCACTCTTCCATTCAAACTTACGTAAAGTGCTCGGTTAAATTCTGGTAGTGGTGCTGTTGGGCATACTTTTAGTGTGGCTGTGCTGCTCAATGAACCACCAGCAGAAAAGGAAATCAGTTTTCTTGGTCCCTTGAGCGTCAAAAATTTATTTCCGCGCGTGCCTAGTCGCAAAATAGCTTCGTCGGGATCGCGTTGTTGGTTTCTATTCTTGTCATAAAATACTAGTAAGGGCAATTGCCAGTTTTGTATATCACATTGTCTTGTGTTTTGTGTTGGGCAAACACTAATTTTTTGATGTGAATTGATGGCTGTGTAGCGAGCAAACTGAACAATTGAACTGGCTTGATTGATTTCTGAGCTTACCCTACTGTAAGTCAATATGTGCTTGCTAGTCGGTACCACAAACGAAAAAATGATACTGGCGATAGTTAAAGTGATCAGCAATTCTAGAATACTTAGTCCCTTAACGTGCCTGAGAGAATGCCTTTTGCGCACGACGTGTTTACAGCCTTTAGTAATATTGAGTGTGTAAACTCTAGAGCTAAAGTTTCAAACAAACAACTGGCCTCAGTGCCAGTAAAACAAAGACTAATAGGACGGTCTTATCCCGAGTTCAGGTTAATTAACCTGATGTAACGGTTAAGTGCAGCTTAGAGCCGTGCCGCTGATATCTTCGTGAATATCATCGTTATCGCTGTCTCTACTTAATCTTACTCGTCCTTGTTGATTGATGTTAAGGGCGCGCGCAAATTTAACGTTTCTATCGCTTGGGCACAGTTTAATAAATGAAGCGTTAGCATTTAGGCTAGCGCCCGACTCAACAAAGCCTACTGTATTTGCTGGACCAGTAAACACTAAGTCACCCACAACTTCTTGGGTTGAATATAATAAGTCTTCATTTGCGTCTCGTTGATTGTTTAAGTTCGCATCAATGAATACTATTTTGGCCAGATTCCAATTGGCGTTATTACAGCTTGAAAAATCTGAGGATGGGCAAATTATCGCCGTTGTCTGTTTATCTATGGCTTGATATCGAGCAAATTGAATGGCTGCGCTTGTATCATTTATTTGCGCGGCAATTCGATTGCTAGCCACAATGGTTTGTACGCTGGGAGCAACAAGTGTAACTAGTATTGCCGCAATAGCCAAGGTGATCATTAGCTCCAACAATGTCACGCCGAGTTGACAGGCTTGTTGTTTAGCTCTTTTGTGTGGATAATGATATATCACTTCAAACCCCTTATAGTAGGTTGTAAACTATAGCGCTAGCCTAAACATTTTGGGTATCGCCTTGAACTTATGATTAGCCTTTTACATACCTACAGTTTTTGTGTTTACGGAGAAATAGCTTGAAACAAGCAATTATTGACGAAATGAAGGTGCTTCCAGATATTTCTGTGGAGTTTGAAGTTACGCGCAGAGTCAGTTTTATTAAACAACAATTAATTGCTTCAAAACTCAAGACCCTTGTGTTGGGTATTAGCGGTGGGATTGACTCTTGTACACTCGGGAAGTTGGCTCAGCTTGCTGTCGATGAACTCAATAAAAATAGTGCTGGTTATCGTTTTATTGCTGTTCGACTACCTTATGATACGCAGGCGGACGAAGAAGATGCACAAGCCAGTATCGACTTTATTCAGCCTTCTTTGGCCGTCACGGCAAATGTTAAAGCCGGTGCTGATGCTATTCATGCCGAAGCGGTAAATGCTTTAAAAGTAGCTAGTGCATATGATGCTGACGACAGTTTAGACGACTTTGTAAAAGGTAACGCAAAAGCGCGCACGCGTATGGCTATTCAATATGATATCGCTGGCTTAACAAAAGGCTTGGTGCTAGGAACCGATCACTCTGCCGAAAATATCACAGGGTTTTACACCAAATTTGGCGATGGTGCCTGTGACTTAGCGCCGCTTTTTGGGCTTAGTAAACGACAAGTCCGGCAAGTCGCGAGTTATTTGGGAGCACCAGAAAAGGTCATCACTAAGGCGCCAACGGCTGATCTCGAAAGTTTAAATCCCCAGCTAGCTGATGAAGACTCGCTTGGGCTGTCGTATGACCAAATTGACGATTTTCTTGAAGGCAAAAGTACTGACGAGATTGCAGACGAAAAACTTATCCAAATATACATGCGTACTCAACACAAACGCGTACCTATTCCAACTATTTACGACAGCGAGTAAAGCGTGAAAAAAGTAGAAGCAATAATAAAACCATTTAAAATTGAAGATGTAAGGGAAGGCCTTTCTGCAATTGGAGTATCGGGGCTGACTATTACAGAAGTAAAAGGTTTTGGCAGACAAAAAGGGCATACCGAGCTTTATCGCGGTGCTGAATATACGGTAGATTTTTTGCCTAAAACCAAGCTAGAAGTCGTAGTTCAAGATGATTTGGTTGAACGCGTGATCGAAACTATTGTTGAGCAGGCTAAAACCGGTAAAATTGGCGACGGTAAGGTATTTGTATACAATGTTGAGCGAGCCATCCGAATTAGAACGGGCGAAGAGTCTGATGATGCCTTAATGTAATGTCGAACATGGTTTGACATGTATTAGGTATTTATAGCAAGGGCGGTATGTCGAGTCCGCCCATCAACGCATCACATGCGTGACCAATCAGCTAGTGTGTGCAACCTTCTGGGCCATGCACATGACCATGGGCTAATTCTTCTTCCGTTGCAGTTCTTACATCCTCTATAGACACATCGAAGATTAAACTGAGACCAGCTAAGGGATGGTTTCCATCAACGGTGACAGCATCGTCTGTTTTGTCGATAATAATAACAGATTGCTCACCATCATCAGTGGTCGCTCTAAAGCTCATCCCGACTTCGACGTCCATTCCTTCAAACATACTTGACGGAACATCTTGAACAAGATTTTCTAGGCGTTCACCATAGGCTTTTTCTGCAGGAACATTCACCGTAAATTTATCACCTGCTTGTTTGTCGTAAATGGCTTCCTCAAGCCCTGCAATCATATAATGGCTGCCTTGGATAAAGCTAAGTGGCGCTTGCCCTACAGAAGAATCTATTTCTTCTCCATCATTCGTTTTTACTGTGTAATGAATGGTAACGACATGGTTGTCTGCAATGCGCATAAAATTGTAAGCCTATTGTTTAACTATTTCGAATGGGTAGGGATGTTCACTTACTGTGAATCTTTCCGTTGAGTCTTTCAATTTTAGCACGGTGCCATATTCCGTGTCATTTGGCAAAACGGCTAAGGCTCTGGTTTTTCCATTAACGTTTGCGAATCTTATGATTTTTCCGGCTCTGCGCCAATTTTCACCCACCTGTATCTCAACTGGGTCTCCAATATTAAGCTTAGAAACCGCTTCATTTGCGTTCAGTATATAAGTCGCGCGCTTGTTTTTTCCCAAGAACTTGGTGCGAGCTACTACTTCTTGTCCCATATAGCAGCCTTTGTCAAAATCGATGGCATTTAAATACTGTAAATTTAGCATTTGAGGGACAAATTCACCGACCGTTTTTGCTTGAATATTACCTATTCCAGCCCCTATTTCTAAATATTCGACGTATTGCTCGCCGAGTTGTTCGTCGATGAGTGTCGCCGCATTTTGTTCAACATATTTTACACCGTCGGCATTTAAAATGAGTTTATACGTTGTATATTCAAAATCCATCCGTATTGCCACGCCAAAATCATTTTGGACAGTGCTCATGTATGATTGGGGCGCAGAGGCGAACATGTCCTCTACTAATTTTTCGACGTCCTTACCCGCGCCGACAAAAATTGAATATTCCTCCGCTTCGCGTATTTCAACTTTGGAAAAAACACCGTATTTTTTCAACTGTTCTAACGACACCGTATTGGCTTCATGATGTCCAGAAATAAGCATGTTTTCGCCTTGGTCACAGATCAAAAAGCTATTCCACATTTTCCCTTTAAAGTCACAATGTGCCGCGAATCTTGCGGTATTGGATTGCCAATTTTCAAGTTCAACACTTACTTGGCCATGTAAGTACTTCCGTGTATCGACACCACTGATCTGTAACACCGTTTGTTTGGATAGTTTTGTTAAAAAGTCTTCCACTGCTGAGCCTGACGCTAAATTTGAACTAATTACCAATATAGGGGCAAAGCACTGAGTTACAAGCTCAAACGGTCCCTTGTTCAGTGTAAGATATTTAGCTAAGTGTGCTACAATTGCCACAGTGTTAGTTAGAGGAGAGTAGGGTTCGTGTCAGAAAGTTTTGAGGCTAAGCGATTAGCTCGCTTAAAATGGGCGTGTAGAAGAGGGATGCTCGAATTGGATGTTTTGCTTCTTCCTTTTGTGGAGCAAGCCTTTGAACAATTGAGTTACGAAGAGCAAGTAACATTTGAGCGTTTACTCACTTCTGACGATCCCGACTTATTTGCGTGGTTTATGGGGCATCAAAAATGTGAAGATGCGGTACTCGCAGCAATGGTAGATAAAGTTTTAAACACGATTAAGATTAGGTAAGCAATTTAACTATCTAATCTGTTTTCTTGCTCACCCAAATAGAATACCATGGGTATAAGAACTAAAAAGATCCACATTGATGAAACGGGTCAAGTTTTTGTCATCGACGACGGTCAAAAACATACACTTGAATTAGTTAAACCGTCAATTGTGTGCCCGTGGGGAAGTTTTCTTTTCACACAATCAGGCACTGTGTTCATACGCCGAAGTAATTTTAGTGAGCGAGCTTACCGATCGTTTACTCGCTTCAACAAATGGCATCATTGGAAGTGATAGTATATGTTGAACCTATATGCAAAGGCTGCGCTATATTCACCTAAAGTGACAACGACACACTTTTGTTTACCCAGCTCACAATTGTCGCAAAGCATTGAGTTGGATATAGGCCATATCAATCAATTTAATAAGATTGTCAATTGGCATCAACTTGTCGGGGCTTCATTGCATCCAAACTATATCCAAGTGCTATCTTTACCCATGCAAATGGAAATGATGATTCGTCAACCTTTTCCCTTTAAGGTTTGGGGCTTGGTGCATATTGCAAACACTATTCGCGTTAAGCATTTACCCCAAGCGACAGGTAATTTAACCATAAATACGCAGTTCGGTGAGTTGTTTCGCCATCGAAGAGGCGTCGTTTTTGAGGTTGTTACCGACGCTTTTCAAAACGAACAAAAATGCCTTAGTGCAACAAGTTATTATCTCGCGCGTATTAATGAACAAACATTAAACCAAAAAGCACCGGATATGCCTTTGTTTTCAGAAACAAGCATACTTGCTGGTAGTGCTGATGAGGCTTACCAACGAATAGCAGAGTTGGCGTTTTCTGTGGATGCTGGCAGAGCGTACGCCAAAGTGTCGGGCGATTACAACCCTATTCATCTTTGGCCAATTACTGCGAATATTTTTGGCTTCAAACGTGCAATCGTACATGGAATGTACTCCAAAGCTTTGATTTTTTCGTCGTTGCATAAATTGGACAGAACACGTTTTTCGCGGGGACAATTTACCTTTAATACCGTATTTAAATCGCCCATTAGTTTGCCCAATACTACGAAATTAGAGTGGGATGGCAGTACAGCATTTCGCTTGGTGTCTGATGGACCACAAAAACTTCGCCAGCACGTGCTGGGCGAATTAAACACGGAGTCATAGCAGACAGTTTTTTATGCCAAGAGCAACAGCACTTGGCATAAAAAATTTTGCTTATAATTCGGCGCTCTTTTTGAATGTCGATTTACGAATGATTGTCGGACCTGATTTTTCAAGTAAATCAGGGTAGTCCAAATTGTAGTGTAGCCCTCTACTTTCTTTGCGCTCCATTGCGCAAGCAACAATGAGCTGAGCAATGCATAACAAATTACGCAGCTCTAGCATGTTGTTACTCACCTTAAAATTGGAATAGTATTCGTCGATTTCTTGTTTAAGTAAATTTATTCGCCGCATCGCTCGTTCAAGGCGTTTGTTAGTTCGCACGATACCAACAAAGTCCCACATAAACAGTCGCAGTTCGTGCCAGTTGTGCTGAATGATGACTGCTTCATCAGAGTCAATCACGCGACTCTCGTCCCATGGGCGTATGTCGCATCGACTGTGATCTTGGTCAAAGTTAGCCAAAATGTGTTTGGCGCACGCGTGTGCAAACACAACGCATTCCAGCAGACTATTGCTCGCCATTCTGTTTGCTCCGTGAAGGCCGGTATATGCGACTTCTCCAATCGCATATACATTGTCCAATGTAGTACGAGCATCTAAATCTGTTACCACACCGCCGCAAGAATAGTGAGCGGCGGGAACAACTGGGATAGGTTGTCGGGTTATATCGATACCAAGGGAACGGCATTTACGGTAAATATTGGGAAAGTGCTTAACGATAAAATCACTCGGTTTGTGACTGATATCCAGATACATACAGTCTTCGCCTAGCCTCTTCATCTCAAAGTCGATGGCTCTCGCGACGACATCTCGAGGCGCTAGATCACCGCGTTCATCAAATTTGTGCATAAACGGTGTGCCATCAGGGTGGCATAAAAACGCGCCTTCCCCCCTCAAAGCCTCGGTAATAAGAAAATTACCTGCGTCAGGATGAAATAAACAAGTGGGATGAAATTGATTAAATTCCATGTTCGCGATGTCACAGCCTGCCCGCCAAGCCATTGCGATACCATCGCCCGAAGAAACGTCGGGGTTTGAAGTATACTGATAGACTTTACTCGCGCCACCTGTAGCCAAGGTGATAAATCGACTTCGGATGATTTCAACTTGTTCTTTTTTTCGGTTCCACACGTAAGCGCCAATACATTTTTTGTCTGTTTTGTTCTGCTTGATTAGGTCTATTGCATTGTATCTTTCGAATAAGTGGATACTGGGGTGTTGCGCAACGTTTTCAGCTAAAGTACTTTGCACTGCTTCGCCTGTCGCATCGGCTGCGTGTAATATTCGCCGGTGGCTATGTCCACCTTCTCGGGTCAGATGAAAACGGAGGTTACCGTCTTGATCTTTTTCCTGATCAAAGGGTACCCCTCGACTAATTAACCACTGCATACTTGCTTTGGCATTTTCGGCGGCAAATCGCACGACATTTTCGTCACAGATTCCCGCTCCCGCAGCTAAAGTATCTTCCACATGGCTTTGGATGGAGTCATCATCATCAAAAACCGCAGCAATCCCCCCTTGTGCATAGCGGGTACTGCCCTCATTTAAATCACTTTTACTAAGCACAATGACATTACAGTGATCAGCCATTTTGAGAGCAAGGCTCAGCCCTGCTGCACCGCTTCCTATTACGAGCAAATCGCAACGGTGTTCTACAGTGTTTTGCATATTTGAAACTTTTTAGTGGAAAATCTGGTTGTATTTAATGTGGCTAATTTTAATCATTTGTGTCAGAAATACCAACAAGAGGCTTTTTTAATGTATAAAAAGCAATTTAATTCGAACTTTGTGCATGAACTACAGTCTATTAATGTAACTTGCCAAAGCCATGTTGGTTTGTATAAGGAGTTATGGCTTTAATGAGCGAGCAAAAAACAGATCAAGACTTAGTTAGACTAGTTCAACAGGGAAATAAGAACGCGTTTAATTTATTAGTGGTTAGACACCAAAACAAAGTGATGAACATTGTGTCTCGCTATGTAAAGAATACTGGGGATGTTGCAGACGTTACGCAAGAAGCATTTATCAAAGCGTATCGCGCATTGCCGAATTTTAGAGGGGATAGCGCGTTTTACACTTGGTTGTATCGCATTGCGATTAATAGTGCTAAAAACTATTTAACTTCGCAAAGTCGAAAACCACCAGCGAGTGATGTAGATGCGCAAGAAGCTGATTATTACGAAGGCAGTGATGCATTAAAAGAGAATGCTTCTCCAGAGCACAGTTTGTTGACCGCAGAGTTGCAGGAAAAGCTCTTTGCAACGATCGACAAGTTGCCAGAAGATTTACGCGTAGCGATTACACTGCGCGAGATTGAAGGTTTGAGTTATGAAGAAATTGCAGGTGTGATGGAATGTCCCGTTGGCACCGTAAGGTCACGTATATTTAGGGCGCGAGAGGCGCTCGATAAGGTTATAGAGCCTTTAACACAGAATTGATTGGTTTTCAGGTGTTGTATACTTCGTAAACACCTGACAAAATAAACGCTCGTCGGTGAGTGTTTCTCGTACGAAGAGCGGTAGGAAAAGAGTGTATGTCACAAGATTTAGAACAGTTGTCAGCTTTGGTTGATGGTCAGGCAGACGATATTTCGACAGCCAAAGACGTATTAAAAGATCCAGAGATGCAACGTAAGTGGAAGAGTTATCATCTTAGCAGAGATTTGATGCGGAATGATATGTCTTCTGATTTATCGTTTGACATCAGTGCTCGGGTTTCTGAGGCTTTGGAGCAAGAGTTACCCATTGTCGCTCCCAAGCCTTCATGGAAAGAGCTTCCACTTGTTTCATCTGTAATCCCAATTTTCAAGCAAAGTAGTCAAGTAGCAATGGCGGCATGTGTGACGGCCTTAGTCATTTTCAGCTATCAGTCTTACAACCAGCCAGAGGAAGTACAGCCATTTACAGCCGCGCCCTCTGCTTTAGGTCCCATTGGTGGTTTGTCACCGGTAAGTTTGGAACAAACTAGTGGGGTAAATCAAAGCACCGCTGTGAGGTTAAATGAGCAACGTAGACTGATTAATGCGCTTATTGAAGATCATAACAGGCAAAGTCAGCTTTATCAGGCTTCGCTAGCAGCGCAGTTGGCACCACCAGTACAGACAGAAGTACAGCAAAATACAGAAGAAGCCTCTTCTCCTGAATAATACACAGCAGTATTACTAGATTTTATTGGGTGACAATTGAAAAACTCTAGGATGGCAGTAGCAATATTGTATTGTGTTGCTACTACAATGATGCTGGGTATTAGCGGTTTTTCACTTGCAAACCCGATCAATGATTTTGGCGATGATGCACCGCCTATTGAGCGTTCGAAAACACCTCCTTCTTCAGAAGGCGATAAGCTACCTAGTACTTCGCAAGTAGAGTTTTCTTCTAAGGGTACTGATGCTGTTGACTCAACAAACGCATACACCGGTATAGACTGGATGCGTCTGATGGCGCAAAAAATTAACAACACCTCTTTTGAATTAGTCTTTGTTGTTACTTCACAGGGTAACGATGTGATGCCCTATGTTTGGCGCCGAGCAAGAACACCAGAAGGAAGATTTATTGAACAACTTCGCGTGTTGAACGGGCCTGGTTTTGAGCAAATTGCTTACAATAATAAGTTGAGCATATTTGAGCCAGGGCACCCGCCTTATAGCATTCAAGGGGCGGCCATTAGGGGGCCTATTCCAAACGCATTCATTCGCACGCCGGACTTATTGGAAAAAGGCTATGACATTATTCCGATGGGTAGAAACCGCATATCGGGACGTATGGCAAAACAAATACGCGTCGTTAGTAAAGATCAAACTAGATTTGGCTATCACTTATGGCTGGATGAAACCTCAGGGGTGCTATTAAAACTCAATACTTACAACCTGTCGGGTAGACTTATCGAACAGATGCAAGTCACTCAGCTGAATATATCTGACGAGATTGGTCAAGTTTTTGAGAATTTCCAAGAAAGCCACATGCCAGATATCAATCCAGTACTATCTCATTCGCAACGAAAACTAGCGTGGGATATTAGTTTCGTGCCGGTGGGTATGGAGATCGTTAAAAAAACACTGCACAGAATAGGTGGAACTGGTCAGTTAACCGAATACATGTTACTTTCTGATGGCGTGGTTGACGTGTCTGTGTATTTACTGAACACAAACAGTCACCTTGAAAATGATGTTTCCGGTATTTCAGGTTCGAATGCAGTGGTTGTAAAGTCTGATGGCAGAGTACAGGTCACAGTGCTTGGTAAAATCCCCCTTGCTACTGCCGAACGTATAGCAAACTCTATTGTGTTAGTTGGCGCAAATTAAATGATTGAAGAAGTGGCGAAAATCATTCGAGTTCAAAACGGTATGGTTGTGGTTGAAACACAACTGAAGACTGCTTGCGGGAGTTGTCAAGCTAACAAAAACTGTGGTACCAGTACTATTGCTAAAGCTTTCGCTAATAAAACCCATGAACTATGTATTGAAACAGACGAACACTTCGTTATTGGGCAATATGTAAAAATAGGCGTCCCTGAAGAAAGCATATTGCGCGCCTCTTTGTATCTGTATTTGTATCCAATTTTGGCACTGATTTTTTCTGCAGTATGTTTACAGTTTGCACTACCTGATATACAAGAACTTTTTGTCATTATATTCAGCATTTTCAGTGCAAGCTTATCGTACATTTACATTTCTAAAAAACTCAAGTTGATAACAAAGGAGTCAAATTTTTCTCCTGTCATTTTGGGACTTAGCGATACTATTGCGGTCTTGCCTAGCTCTGAAATTCCTAGTAAGACCATAGAATAAATTCCTGTAATAACCCAGCCGTTTTCTTAATGAATAACTTTAGTCGCATTTTTGGTGGTAAAGCTGTAATATTCGGCATTTCTCGGGGAAGAGTCAGACAAGTGCTAGCGCTTTATGACGCCCGTCCAATTTGGCAGATTTGCTTGGTCAAATACTAGACGTTTGACGGCGAGAAGATTTACTAAGGCAGTTAGAAGTAAATACCTGTTTTATATGAAATTATCCAGAGTCTACTGGCTGATGATTTGTTTTCACTTCGTATGAAAAACAGATATAGCTTAAACGACTCCAATGTTGTTTGGAACAAAATTCACTTATGCATTTAAAAAATATCCGCAATTTCAGCATTATAGCCCACATTGATCATGGAAAATCAACACTCTCCGATCGACTGATACAGCATTGTGGCGGCTTGACCGAGCGTGAAATGGCTGAACAAGTGCTTGATTCTATGGATATTGAACGCGAGCGTGGAATTACTATAAAAGCGCAGAGTGTCACACTCTACTACAAAGCAAAAGACGGCGAAACTTATCAGTTGAATTTCATCGACACACCTGGGCATGTAGACTTTACCTATGAAGTCTCTCGTTCGCTTGCGGCTTGCGAGGGTGCATTGCTAGTGGTTGATGCTGGTCAAGGCGTTGAAGCACAGACATTGGCAAACTGTTATACAGCCATTGATATGGATATGGAAGTCGTGCCTATCTTAAATAAAATCGATTTGCCGCAAGCTGAACCCGATCGCGTAGCCGAAGAAATAGAAGACATCGTGGGTATTGACGCCATCGAAGCTGTCCGATGCTCTGCGAAAACAGGTTTCGGTATCGAGGACGTCCTAGAAGATATCGTCACTCGTATTCCTCCACCCGAGGGTGATCTTGAAGCGCCTCTACAAGCTCTGATTATTGACTCTTGGTTTGACAACTACCAAGGTGTGGTGTCGTTGGTAAGGATCGTGAGTGGAGAGCTCAAGAGTAAAGAAAAAATAAAAATCATGTCTACAGGGCAGGTATACCAAGCAGATAAAATTGGTATATTTACACCCAAGCAAACAGAGAAAGACGTATTAAAAACGGGCGAAGTAGGTTTTATTATTGCAGGAATAAAAGAAATCCACGGCGCACCCGTAGGCGATACGATTACTACGTCTAGAGCGCCTACTGAGACTCCCTTACCCGGATTTAAAAAGGTCAAACCTCAGGTATACGCTGGTTTATTTCCTGTGAGTTCTGACGAATACGAAGACTTTAGAGATGCCCTTGCTAAGTTGAGCTTAAATGATGCTTCGTTGTTTTATGAGCCAGAGAGTTCGGCAGCATTGGGTTTTGGATTCAGAATTGGGTTTCTTGGTATGCTTCACATGGAAATCATACAAGAGCGCTTAGAAAGGGAATACGACTTAGACTTAATCACCACCGCCCCCACGGTAGTATATGAAGTGAAAACCACCAAAGGGGAAGTCTTGCAAGTCGATAACCCTTCAAAGTTACCGCCGATTAACGATATCGATGAAATTAGAGAGCCGATCGTTACGGCTAATATACTGGTGCCGCAAGAGTATCTAGGTAACGTTATCACGCTTTGTGTTGAAAAGCGTGGGATGCAAACAAATATGGCGTATCATGGCAAACAAGTCGCTATTACCTACGACATGCCTATGGCTGAAGTGGTACTAGACTTTTTTGATAAGCTTAAAAGTACCAGTCGAGGCTTCGCATCACTGGACTATAATTTTAGCCATTTCCAAGCGGCGGATATGGTACGCTTGGATATACTGATTAACTCCGAAAGAGTCGACGCGCTAGCTGTTATCACCCACAAGTCAAATGCGCCATATAGAGGCAGAGATTTAGTAGATAAGTTGCGTGAAATTATTCCAAGGCAGATGTTTGACATTGCGATACAAGCAGCAATTGGCAATCATGTTATTGCGCGTAGTACCGTTAAGCAGTTACGCAAAAATGTTATTGCCAAGTGTTACGGTGGAGATGTGAGTCGGAAGAAAAAATTACTGCAGAAGCAAAAAGAAGGGAAAAAACGGATGAAACAAGTAGGGAATGTTGAGCTACCTCAAGATGCATTTTTAGCGATATTGAAGGTAGATAATTAATGGCAAACTATTTCTCAATTTTTTTGGTCGTTATCAGTTTTGTAACCGGCATCGTTTGGTTAATTTGGGCATTATATTTTGCTCCCAAAGAAACAAGCCCAACGAATGAAAGCGAATCGAATAAAGGTGCTAAAGAGGCTAAAGATACAGAGCTACCCGCTTTTGTGGATTTCTGTAAACAGATGTTCCCAATTTTTTTTGGCGTCATGATTTTTCGTTCATTTATATACGAGCCTTTCCAAATCCCATCTGGCTCAATGATGCCGACTTTACTCACTGGCGACTTTATTCTGGTCGAAAAATTTTCGTATGGACTAAAAGATCCAGTAACGCGTACCAAGTTTCTTGAAACCGGTGAGGTTGAACGTGGGGACGTCGTCGTTTTTAAATATCCCTTGGATGAGAGAAAAGACTATATCAAGCGAGTTGTCGGCTTGCCTGGTGATACCATTATTTACCGTGGCAAACAACTTTTCATAAAAAAAGCGTGTAGAGAGGGGCAAAACTGCACAGGTTTAGAGCCTGTATCAGTGAAATCACTCGGTACTGGGCAATATTCTTTGAGTGGGTTTAGTTTATCTTTATTTGAAGAGCAATTAGGCGATGTAAAACATCAAATATTGCACAACCCCTCATTGCGAAGCTCTACTACGGAGGTCATTGTGCCGGCAGGGCATTATTTTGCGATGGGTGACAATCGCGATCACAGTGAAGATTCTCGGCGTTGGGGCTTTGTACCAGAAGAAAACTTAGTTGGAAAAGCGGTATTTATATGGATAAGTTTCCAGTTTGAACGCAGTCCAGAGGATTTCTTACCAACTTGGTTCCCATCAGGTGTCCGGTTTAGTCGTGTAGGTGCAATTGGCTAGTGCAAGAACATAAATTAGTAACACTGCAACGAAAGATTGGGTATGTGTTTGAAAATCAAAAGCTGATTTTGCAAGCGCTAACGCACCGCAGCGCAAATAAGTCTCATAACGAACGCTTAGAGTTTCTTGGTGATGCCGTCCTTGGTCTTATTATTGCTGAAATACTGTATCAAAAATTCCCAAAACAACCTGAGGGCAAGCTCACTCGAATGCGTGCCTCTTTGGTAAATCGGACAACCTTAGCAAGTATAGCGAGAGAACTCTCACTGGGAGAAATGCTAAAGCTGGGTTCGGGCGAAATGAAAAGCGGCGGCAACCGTCGAGACTCAATCTTGAGTGATACGGTAGAAGCTATTTTGGGGGCAATTTATTTAGATTCAGGCCTCGCTGCCGTGCAAGAATCTGTCAATATTTTGTTTCGCTCAAGAGTGGATAAACTCGACCCGTCAGTACAGATCAAAGATAGCAAAACGCAGCTTCAAGAATATTTACAATCACGTCAAATTCCCTTACCCGAATATCAAGTTGTTAGTATTTCTGGAAAAGATCATGCTCAAACCTTTCAGGTAAAATGTTCAATTTCATCTTTGGGCATTGAAGCGAATGGCAAAGGGCAAAGTCGTCGTATTGCTGAGCAAGAAGCCGCCAAACAGGCTTTAGAAGGTATTCAGTTATGACGCAAAATCACTGTGGCATGGTTGCAATAGTCGGCCGTCCTAATGTTGGTAAATCAACTATTTTAAATCGAATATTGAGGCAAAAGGTAAGTATTACCTCTCGTAAACCCCAAACTACTCGACATCGTATTATAGGAATTGATACTCAGGACAACTGTCAGGCTGTGTATGTAGATACACCAGGTTTGCACAAAGAAGAAAAGCGTGCCATCAATCGCTTTATGAATAGAGCCGCGAGTAGCTCGTTGGGTGATGTGTTTTTAGTGCTGTTTGTGGTAGAAGGAACACGTTGGCAGCAAGATGACGAACTAGTACTAGAAAAAATCAAAGCATCAGGTTTACCTTGTTGGTTAGTGGTAAATAAAGTCGACAAAGTAGATGAACAAGGTGACTTGATGGATACCTTGTCTCGTTTGAGTAAATTGCATAATTTTGAAGAAGTGCTTCCGGTATCGGCAAAACAAGGCAAGCAAATTGAAAAACTTCGCCAGCTGATCTTGTCTAAATTGCCCGTTAGCGAGTTTTATTTTCCTGAAGACTACATTACTGATCGCTCCAGCCGTTTTATGGCTTCTGAAATTATACGTGAAAAGCTCATGCGATTTACCGGTGATGAGCTTCCGTATTCAATCACGGTTGAAATTGAACAATTTAAATTGGAGTCAAATGGGGTATATCATATCAATGGCCTAATTTTGGTGGAGCGAGCAAGCCAAAAACCAATGGTGATTGGTAAAAATGGTAGCCATATTAAGACTATTGGAGCAGAAGCCAGAAAAGACATGGAAGATTTGTTCGACAATAAAGTCTTTTTAGAACTTTGGGTAAAAGTTAAATCAGGTTGGGCGGACGATGAGCGAGCGCTTCGCTCACTAGGCTATGACGAAGATTATCGATAATGAAACCATTACAAGACTTCCGGAAAGAGTATCGTTTAGGTCGTTTGGATGAGTCTCAACTCAGTAATGACCCAATGGAGCTGTTCAAAGTATGGCTTAATGAAGCCATAGAAGCCGAGTTACCCGAGCCAAATGCTATGACTGTGGCTACGGTAGATCCTGACGGTCAACCTACCCAGCGGATTGTGCTACTAAAAGATTTATCAACACAGGGTTTTGTTTTTTATACTAATTTGGGTAGTAACAAAGCCAAGCATATCCAGCAGAATAACAAAGTGTCACTTCATTTTCCTTGGCACTTAATGGAAAGACAAGTAAAAGTGTGTGGTGTCGCTCAGCCACTCCCCAGATCGGATGTATTGAAGTACTTTTTGTCTCGCCCCAAAGACAGCCAAATTGGTGCTTGGGCTTCTAAGCAAAGCCAAGTGATATCGACTCGGCAGCTTTTAGTCAGTCAATTTAATCAAATGAAAGAAAAGTTTGCCAAAGGGGAAGTCCCGCTACCTGACTTTTGGGGAGGATTTGCAATCAACCCACATCTAATAGAGTTTTGGCAAGGTGGGGAGCATCGATTGCATGACCGATTTGAGTATACACGTCAAGCTGATAGCCAATGGACGTATCGGCGTTTAATGCCCTAAAAATATGTCACGATGCTAATAGATAGCCATTGTCACATAGACTTGCCTGCATTCGACAAAGATAGACATGAAGTCATGGCTGCGGCTTGGGATGAAGGTGTTAGCAAAATGATGTTGCCAGGTTTGTTTCCAGAGCAGTGGCAAGGGTTATCGTCATTAAAACAAGTAGCGAGCGAGCATACACCACAAGCGATTGATATCGCATTCGGTTTCCATCCCTATTATTTACACGAACTAGATAGTGAAAATACAAGTGACCTACTCTCCGGTTTGGAGCGCGTTTGCACTGAACAACAAGGTAGCATCGTCGCGATAGGAGAGTGTGGCTTGGACCGCGCAATTGCATATCCTTTGCATCGCCAAATTGAATTTTTCTTAGGACAAATAGAGATAGCAAGCAAGTTGAATAAACCTCTGGTTTTGCATCATAGACAAAGTCACAACGAATTGATCCGTTTATTAAAGCAAGAAAGGTTTTCGGGGGGAGGTCTGCTTCACGCTTTTTCTGGTAGTTATGAACTTGCCAAAAGCTATATCGATATGGGGTTTGCTTTGGGCATTGGCGGCACCATCACGTATTCTCGAGCCAAAAAAACTCGCTGTGCTTTGACAAAAGTTTATTCAAAGTTTAGTTTATCTCATTTTTTATTAGAAACCGATGCTCCGGATATGCCTTTAAGCGGTTTTCAGGGAGAGCGCAATTCACCAGACAAAATTCCACTTGTCGCAAAGGCGCTGGCTGACCTATTGGATGTAGATTATTCGCTGATTGCTGAGGAGACGACATCTAACTATAACAGACTGTTTTCTTCCCCTACTTCGTGACGGTATCTAAATTTATAAAATAATCGTGTCAATAAACTTGATATGATCATTGTGAGTAAGATGATTATTAGCGTTTGAGATACTTGGCCTTGATTGAAGGCTTTGTGATGTCGAACGATTTCTTTTCTGTCTAGTACCAGCTTTATATAGCCAATGGTCTGTTGTGTATCGTCTAAAATATCTTCTACAAAAACTAGGGGCGCAATTTCGGCATTATTAATTAAATCAACAACAGAAATTGTGCTGTACTGTTGACTTAAACGTTTGCCTGCACTGTCAAAAAGGACTGCACCTTCGACAAACTTACCTGCATTTATGACTTTGATGTAATGCTCGATTAGTGCTTGATCCTTGTCTTCTAAAGCTTGAGCGATGAGTTTTGCTGCCTGCTTGGTCAATCCCCTCCCAAGTTGCTCGGACTCTACTTTGTACCATTTTTGCGCATTCTCAGTGTGCATAAACCACAAATTTACCGCAAGTATGCCAACGCAAATTAGCAGTATCGCACTTGATATACGCGTAAATATTGCCCGGTTATTTGAATTTTTGGCTTGTATCTGCACTAAAAAGAACCATAGCCCATAAGTTAGTAGAAAACCTTAGAGTAAAAGCCCGCATTTGCCAAGTGTTTTGGTTTACAGGAAGTCGTAATTAAGTAAGATACCAAGCAATAAAATCATAGGGTTGTGGCTATTTTGACAAAACGAACTTTTACATTCACAGAGCTCAATGCACCAAGTACTTCAGATGTCATGAGTAGTGCTGAGGTGTTTAACGATGATTTACTGAGTGCAAACAACAAAGGCTTAACCTTAGTTGGTGCTAAAAAAGACTCGCTGATTGAATGGCAAGTTTTAGAAGTGGTTAATACAGGCTTTAGTTTGATTGCAACAGGGCAAGGAATAAACTATGGCTTGCTTTCTCAACTTATTGAAGAACTCAATAGTGACCTGCAAATAGTTGAGTGCAGCCCTAACCCTTATCATATGAGGTATGGCAAGCAGGTTATCAATCTGCGATTTGCCGAACAAAGCACTGCACCAAAGCAAGCGGAATTACTAAAAATAGCCCAACGCTACAATGTTGATTTGTACCTAAAACCGAGTAATACGTCCCTTGATCGTCCAGGTTTATTAGTTATGGATATGGACAGTACAATCATTGATATCGAGTGTATAGACGAAATTGGCGCACTGGCGAATGTAAAGGATAAAATTGCAGCGGTGACAGAGCAAGCGATGCGTGGCGAAATCGCCTTTACTGATTCTCTAAAATACCGCGTCGCTTGTTTAGCGGGGGTCGAATTAGACAAGTTAAGTAGTATTCGACGCCGCTTACCTTTTATGCCGGGATTTTTGGCGACGATGCAAGAGTTGAAAAAACATGGCTGGTACTTGGCGATTGCTTCAGGTGGTTTTACCTATTTTGCCGATTATGTAAAAGCCCTTGCGGGTTTAAATGAAGCGCATAGTAACGTGCTAGAAATAGACAAGGGATTACTTACTGGAAAAGTCATTGGTGACATTGTTGATGGTGAAAAAAAGGCACAGGTGTTAAAACAACTACAAAGCTCACAAAATATCGCTGCCCATCAAACCGTAGCAATGGGAGATGGCGCGAATGATTTGATAATGATGGCTGCCGCAGATTTGGGGGTCGCGTATCATGCCAAACCGAAAGTACAAGAGCAGGCTCACGTTGCAATAAATACGGGAAGTTTCGAGAGTTTGCTGTATATTTTGGCTTAAAAGCTATGCGCTTTTAGCAAGTTTGCTAGGGTCGGCAGACCCTAGACTACGTTATCGCTAGCTTTTAATCGATAACGATACAACACTTCTTGTGTGATGTCCGTCAGAAAAATCGTCGCTGCGATGTCCCACATTCGCTCTTCAAAATATGTCGCTTTGTGAATGGCGTGTTGTGATAAATACAGTAGCTCTTGCTCTAACCTTTCCAAATCAGGGCGTAAAGCTTTATTAAATGTGACTGAAAAAGCAAAAAACTGGCCGCTCTCGTTGGCTGATTTTATAAAGCTACGTTTGGCTCGATGAGAACTGAGTTGGTATTGCCATTTTGCATAAACCTGATTTTCTTTACGCTTTTGTGAAGGGTTAAAAGAAACGTAAATTTCTGTACTGATGGGTTTGGGATCCAGGCTCATCATTTTTATTGATTGGCGAATAAATGCTGTGCTTTGCATGTCATCTTGATATAACCACGACAAGTTAAAGGACACTAAGTTGGCGTTATGATGTAAAAACTGTAACCAACTCGCGCGCATTTGATTAATTGTTGCCATTGCAGGCACAAATCCATTTTGTTGTTTTTCGACGTAGATGCAGGTTTGGGGGCTTGATTTTCCATGCAAGTTACGAAGAGCAATACTCATACCGGGTATTTTTTCTTCTTGCTCTAGTGCCTGTAGCTTGTCTGAATTATTACTGATCAATTGACTAAAAAACTGCTCAGCAACACCTGTTTCATCTTCCGACACTGCCTGTAAGTGCAGAACTTGCCGGTCGGTGTTTACATGCTTTACACGATACTGAACATTTTTGAGGTCAAAGTTATCGGTAATTTCCTGTAATTTTGGAAAGCTAATTTGTACCTTGCTATTTAAACGTTGTTGAAATTCGCTATCCAGTTCCAAGCGCAAGCCACTGACTGAAAAATCTTCAGTAAAACCATGAATAAAACCTTGGTTGGTTTTGACCTCTACAGGGGTACGCAGTATATATCGCGTTTGACGACGCAATTCTTTTTGTTTGTGTCTGTACGTTTCAATTGTCCTAGGAGGCTTGTTTCGCGCATGGCCAAAAAATTTCAAGAGCCGTATATTCGACTTATCTAGATTCCGGCGTTGATATACTTCTTGCGCTTTGGCATTGGTGATGTCTGTGACTGTGACCATGCCTGTAAGATTTTTTAGTCTGCCTTGTAAACGTGGTGATAAGCGTTTGTTAAGCTTGTCTATTTCTTTGTTTATACCGTCAGGTACAGAGCTTGGCACATAGGCGTTGCTCGGCGTAACGTCGCTATATGTTAGATGAAATACGCGCCAACTCACTCGTCTAGCTCCATAGGCTAAAAAAGTTTCGGCTAGCTTCGGTTGCTCGAGTAGTTCTTCGCTTGACGCCGAATAAAAGTAAATCTTTTCATCAGCGATATGGTGAAAACAGTAAACGACAGTTTGAGGATAAGCCGCACTGTCCATTGCCAGCATATTTAAACGCGCAGGATTTAACAAATATCCAAGCATCTGGTGATGGTTTTCGTCCAACCAATAATCTAGGATCCGCTTTGAACAAGCGTTTGTGCTGGCGTAAGCGGCACTTAGTTGGCCATCTTCTGTTTTTTCGACAAAAACGGGGAGCCCGGGAATGGTATTTGAAAAGCTTTGCTCGTATACCTTGCTGCTCAATGCCATCTCTACGTTATCTAGGTTGACTTTGTATCTGCGCTTTTGCAACTTAATCAGATCGAGTACAAACTGGCTAAAATGTTCGTTGACACTGCAGTCGGCTCTCAACAAATGTACGCAGGTTTTTGCCCCTCTTCCTGACAGCCCTAGTATCTTGTATTCAATGCTATCGCGAGCAAGACCCGTACCTCTATCAAGTCCTCTGAAAACGACGTGAATCGGATCAGAGACACTGATTTTTTCAAGTGTGTCAGGATCTTTAAAGCGAATTTTTAAACCTTGCACTGAGATATCTAAGGTGCTGGCGTGCGCACTCGTGTTGTCGGCAAAAAATACTTCGATATTGACGACGTAGTTGAGACGCTCCTCTCTTCTAACAGGAAAGTTCAACAATTCTTGACATGGTGTGATGAATTTGTCGTCTGGAATTTGTAACTCTGTATCTTGTACAAGTACTGAGTGTGTCTTTACAGTCTCTAGTCTGCGTTTTTCTTGTTCTGAAAAGTGAATCACGCCCTCGTAAACGCCAAATGTATATTCACCGTATCTTTTGACTAGTTTTTCAAACTCAAAAATTCCATTAACATGCAAGTAGTGCGGTATCCCTTGATAGTTAAATAACCGACACTCATCTTTTACCTTTGTTCTCAAGTCGATGGAGCGAATACACGGTTTTGCCAATCGTTTGATTTCCATTTTTATTAGGAAACTCAGGTCATTAGAAATATTTTGCGTGCGTCGCTTAAATGCCTTATTAAATGTGGCATGATTAACTAAAGGCGCAAGGGAATGAATGATTTCTCTGTATGGCGAAAGATCAGGCGTCATCGGTTTATGTGTATCAATCAAAGTTGTTTTCCTTGTTATCTACTTTACTATCGGAAAAAATTAAAAAAACTTTGATGAATGTATTTTGGTTGGATAGCGAGCGTTGAAGAGGGGGAAGACTACTTAGCAATAAAGTCGCGATGTGCCATCCATGGCGCTCCACAAAGGCTTCCTTGCCTTTGAGGCTTTATTGCTAAGTAGTCTTCCCCTCTTCATCGCTCGCTATCCAATCAACTATGGAGAATAAATGGCAAAGAAAAAAACGGCATATGTTTGTAACCAATGTGGCTCTGAGCATTTTCAGTGGCAAGGGCAATGCAAAGATTGTGGAGAGTGGAATACACTGACAGAGTTTGTCGTGCAAACAGCAAAGGATGCTCGGAGTAGCGGGTATACGGGTTTTTCTGGAAATACACGCGCCAAAGTAGAAATACTCAAGGACATTGACTTAGCCGCCTTACCAAGGTTTACATCAGGCTTTAAGGAGCTAGATCGGGTCTTGGGAGGGGGCATAGTGCCGGGAGCGGCCATGTTAATTGGTGGTTCACCAGGCGCCGGTAAATCTACTCTATTGTTGCAAGTTATGTGTTATCTAGCTGAAAAAGGCAGTGTGCTGTACGTAACAGGTGAAGAATCCTTGCAACAGGTTGCCATGAGGGCTAAACGTTTACAGTTACCGGATGACAAGCTTAAGCTGTTAGCCGAAACCAACGTCGAAACCATCTGTAAATTGGCCTTAGAACACAAGCCAACAACCATGGTGATTGATTCTATTCAAGTCATGAATATGGCAGATATTCAATCGGCACCGGGTGGTGTATCTCAAGTAAGAGAATGCGCGGCTGCGCTTACCCGATTTGCAAAGCAACACCATATCTCCATGTTTATTGTTGGGCATGTAACGAAAGACGGGAGTTTGGCAGGTCCCAAAGTGCTTGAGCATTGCATTGACTGCTCGATGATGTTGGAAGGAGAGAGTGACGGTCGGTATCGAACCTTAAGAGGAACAAAAAACCGGTTTGGTGCCATCAATGAGTTGGGAGTGTTTGGTATGACCGAGCACGGCATGAGGGAAGTGTCTAACCCCTCAGCGATTTTTTTGAGTAAGCAGCAACAAGCAGCTGCAGGTAGTATCGTGATGTCTGTATGGGAAGGGACACGCCCGCTATTAGTCGAGATACAAGCCCTTGTCGATTACAGTCAAATGTCAAATCCGCGCCGCGTAACAGTAGGGCTTGATCACAACCGCTTAGCCATGCTGTTAGCGGTAATGCACCGCCACGGTGGTATTCAAATGAACGATCAAGATGTATTTGTGAATGTGGTAGGTGGGGTAAAGGTGACCGAAACCAGTGCTGATTTAGCCCTATTGTTGGCAATGTTGTCTAGCTTTAAGAATATCATTTTACCTGATGGCGTGATTGCATTTGGTGAGGTAGGTTTATCAGGAGAAATTCGCCCTGTACCGAACGGAACAGAACGCATAACAGAAGCGGCCAAACATGGATTTACGAAAGCAATAGTGCCCAAGGCGAATGTACCCAAACAACAAATTCAAGGCATAGAAATAGTCCCCATCGTCAAGTTGGCAGATGCGCTGGAGGCTATTTAACATAGTAGTATGCAGATACTATTTGCCGGTGTTTCAAACCTGTGTCATAACTGAGGGTGCGTTTGATTGAGCTTGTCGGATGCACTTACTCATGATAACCGCCAATAAACGCCGGCAGTATTCGCTCTGCAGTTAACTGTTGAGTAGAATTTGGGTGTTCATGACCCGTTACCACAATGACAAGATCAAGCTCAGGTAGATCGATAAATTTGCGCCCAGTGTTGGGCATTTGCCAATGCGCTATTCTTGCTTCTTCAGTGGCTTCTGGCGTTTCTCTTTAGGTTTCATCAGCTAGTAGAACTTTAGCCTTAGTTGCTGTGAAGAAAATTGTGATTAGAGCAATAAGTTTACAAAGTTTTCTGATCGTCATGTCGAATTCCAAATAATTTGGGAGAAACGCTTAAGCTATATGATTACAAGTAAAAACAATTGAAAACTAGCTGATGTTTCGCTGAATTTTTTATGATGTTGGCAGAACAAGGGCATAAAGTTGTAATTGCGACATTGATATAAGTTCTTTATTAACTTGAACAACGCAGAGGTCGGGCTCTAGATCACTGCTTGACAGAGTCTATTATCCTAAGTTTAAGTTTATTGGATTCTCATTAAATTCGAAGCTATTGTCGAAATACTCTTGGCTTTGACGCAAGCACTCAAGCCGAATAAAGACATGTGGCTTTGATTTATGTATGATGTGTTCAGGAAGTAGTCAAGCGCTCAGGAGAAGAAGTGAGAGTCCCATCGTATTTTTTACCTATTCGTCCGCAAAAAACGCAATTACCCAAGAAACCCACTGTTTCGCTGGACAAGTCAGAAACTGATAATGATGCCACTAAACAAGAAGGTGTTATTCATGCAAAAATTGACGAAAAACGCAAGGGAAGAGACCGCCGCAAGCGAAACCAAAAAGTATTGCTCGACACGCGTTCTGGTAGAGACCGTCGGTATGACAAAGCTAAGCCTTCAGTTGACGTGAAAGCTTAGGATCATTTATTTGCTTTTTTGTGCTTGGCAACCCAGTTGTAAAGCAATTTATCAGTAATACCCAGTGATGCTGCCGCTTCTACTACTGAGTAACCTTGTTCATTCACGAGTGCAATCGCTTCTTGTTTGAATTCATCAGGATAGCGTCTATATTGTCGTTTAGTCATTGTTCACCTCAAGTTAAGAGTTTATCCTTTCTTGAAGTGTCCAGCTAATTCAACCACAACAGGCGGAGGTGGCGGCGATTGACGTATATAGTTTCGCCATTCTCGCGGAACAAAGGATGAAATGAAGAACTTTACTGTTGTCCTCTTGTATCCTTGTAGATCAACCATTGTGTGTTATTTGAGGATGAAAGCATAGTGTCACGCTTAGAGAATGGATATGAATTGATAGAGGGGTTTTTATCTCTTGAACAGCTCAATTCCATAAAGAACGAAATAGAAGGCGCTCGCTTCCCAAATAGAACAGGTGGAATTCGCAACGCAGAGAAAAAATTTGCTTCTGTTCGCGATATTGCTTTTTCAGATAAATTGATTGCAAAGGCTGGGGTTTATCTTTCGGGTGCTGCCCAGTTCGTTCGAGCAATTTTATTCAATAAAACACCTGAAAATAACTGGCTGGTAACATGGCATCAAGACAAAACTGTAGCGGTTTCCAATAAACTCGAAAAGCATGGATGGGGGCCATGGAGCATTAAGGATGGAACTCACCATGTTCAGCCTCCGGTGTATGTGCTTGACCAAATGGTAACTTTTCGCATTCACCTCGATGACACAAGTCTGAAAAATGGGTGCTTAAAAGTTGTACCAAATAGCCATCAGCTAGGCATCTTAAACTCAGGAGAAATTCAAGCATATGTGCATAGTCATGACACAATAGCCTGTGAAGCGCCGTCAGGATCTGCTTTAGTTATGCGCCCAAATATACTGCATTCATCTAGCAAGGCTATATCACCGTCTCAGCGCCGAGTACTGCATCTTGAGTACAGTAGTTTTCCTTTACCAAATGGTATTTCATGGGCGTAATAAGTATGGTCACGTTTGACGAGAATAACTCTACTTTTTATGATGACAGAGGGTTAATTTACTCTGACGCCAATATTTCATTAGTGGCACTAGCAGACAAATCAACAGAGCTGCGTAAATCATTTTCCAAGCTAAACTTGCTGCTAGTACTAGGCACACAGTTATACCGACAAATATAAATCCGCGGTAAACCCTAGACAGAAGTTCTAGAGCAGAAAGCATGGATGTTGCATAAATAGCAATGAATACGCCGTTGCATAAACCGACTAATGTTTCGAGATCCAGTGACAAACCATGAGACACTGTGAGCACAAAAAACATCAACAGAGCGAGGTGCCGAAGAGCTGTACTAGCCACTCCGTGAGCGTTTTCTCTATCGTACAATTTAGGCAACACACCTTGTTGAGCAAAGCTTTGCATAAGCTTACAACAACTTGCCATGTATACATTTATCGTCGCCAAGCCGCCAGCAATACCAAGAAAGCCGATGACAATCTCACCATAGTTTCCAAACAACGTATTAAATACGTCAATGATAGCCAATGAGCTTGTAGTGTTTAGGTGAATAAGTAAAAAAGTGCAGCATATATAGATGATACCCACAGTAAGTGTGCCTATTATGATAGCTGGCGTCATATCTTCTTTTGGTTTTTTGAACTCGGTTGATAAATGCGCCATGGCTTCGATTCCTAAAAAGCTCCAAAAAGCGAGCGCGGCCGCTGGCATGATACTTATTGCTGAGGTTTCATTGAGCCTAGGAGCGACAAGGTCAGCAGGGGAGCTAAGAAAGTAGCTCATGCACAATCCAACTATGACAATGCATATTAATGTCGTCAACAAAAGTTGGATGTTGGCGGAAAAGCTGATCCCTTTGCGATTTAGCGCATAAATCAAGGCCAAAAACCCATATTGAATAAATAGCCCGATTGACGAATGAAAGGCAAATATACTGTCGACAAATTGATACGTCATGATCAATGCTGCAGGTGCGCCGATGGGTACCACGAGCAAAAAACTCATGCCTATTGCGCAGCCAAATGGTTGACCAAAAGCCTGAGCAACAAAATTGGCTGGTCCGCCAGCATGTGGATGTTCAGCGCATAATTTGGCAAAAACTAGTGCGATAGGTAGCATGGAAATCGTCAGTATTGTCCAAGCCCAGATGGCGTTTTTCCCCGCTATTTCGACCGTGATCTGCGGCAGTATAAAGACGCTCGTGCCCAATAGTGTTGTCGCCAGTAATCCCGCACCTTGCCAACGCCCCAACTTGCCTTTTTGTTGCATACTCAGTTTACCTTTTTGCGATAGTTTACTCATGAGAGCAGAGATTATAATGTGAACGCGCGATGCAAACTGACGAAACACCTTGACAATAAAAGGGTATTTCCGCCATTTTAACGGATTAATGCTATTTTTACGGCAAATCGTCGGGGTGTAATCAGAGAACAATGGATAAATTTGACCAAGCCATCTTAGAAGCGCTAAAAATTAATGCAAGAGCGAGCATTTCTTCCATTGCTGAAGAAGTTAATCTTTCTCGCTCTTCAGTATCTGAGCGCATCAAAAAATTAGAGCAAAACCAAGTAATAAAAGGTTACCAAGTGTTGCTTACTGAGTCTCAAAAAGACGGGGTGAGTGTTTATTTTGAGATCCAACATCAATGCGCCCGTTGCGCTGAGTTGATCCCGTTTATCAAAAAGTTTCCAGAAGTCATCAAATGCCATGGAATAACGGGAGATATGGACTTACTTGTTTTTGTACACGCCAGTTCTATGCGCCGTATTCACGAAATTAGAGAAGCTTTAGACATGTCAGAAGATATTGTAAAAATTAAAACGCATGTAGTCATGAGCGAATGGGTATAAGTAACCAGAGCTCGGGATAAGTAACTACAGCTTGGGTTAAGTACTATGTTGATTCGTCACCTTGTTATCCCGAGTTCAGGTTATTTATAAGAATCAAGATGACGGCATGCACATCCTTGTACATGCTTGAATCATTGTCGAGTACAATCATCTCGGTCTTAGCGTTTTTGCGCCAATTTACTTGCCAGAGCGCCTTGTGTATATGGCGTTATTAACTTCTTTGGCAGCATCAACCAATGGCTGGTAGGGGATATCTGCAACATTGACAAAGCCAACATTGTAGTTTTCTCCATCGTAAGCGCGGCCTGTGAGTGGTCCATCAATGTACTGGAACCAATGTGCGCCAACCAAGTAAGAATTGTCGATTACGCCGTAGACATATTGTTTGTAACGTTCGCCTCGATCAGCCTGTGTAGGCAAATGTATCAGCCCTGGATTAACCAAACCAGAGTCATAGGCTCCGCTGTGGAATTCACCAATAATACTCGGCATATCAATATCCTTTAAGAAATGCCAAAAGTTATCACTGATCCCTTCCTTGTAGTAGTTATAGCTCATGACGTCGACATGTTTTGCTGCCGCTGCCCTAACTTCTTTGGTCATCCCCCAGTCTGCAAAGCGCGCACCCATGTACATATGATTGGGCAGGTAAGTTTTTACAGCTTCTTTAACAATTCTGAAATATTGTTCAGCGTATATGTAGAGAAGGTTTGCTAAATCTTCGATTAGTACATCATTGAATGTTTCCAGTGCCACTCCGCCGGCTAGCGTTTCCCATGAATCAAAGTGCGTCGCCCATGCATCATTGAGTTTTTCGATGGTTTCATACTTACCTGTAAGCGCAGTCATATATACTGCTTTAGTCGGGCTTTTGCTAGCATCCAGACTTAAAGTATTGATTGGTATCCCATAAGTCGCTGTAACATTTACTGTTGTTGCACTTGGGTCTTCAATGCCCCAGCTTTTCTCATTGTCAACAAATACGCCTACGCACCATGGGTTGTTTTGTACTTCTTTGCCTATTTGCTCAGCAGTGACTAATGCCCGTTCTTTAAACACTGGGTCAAACACATCGGGCAGTGCACTCCACAAGTCGTTTCCGCTGCTTAGGGTTTTAAAATCGCCAATGATCCAGCCATTAGCAAAATACGGAAAACGGTTAAGTTGGTAATAGGATGGGTCAATCCAATTTCCAAATGACGTGAAGCCCCAACTCAGCATCCTATCCACGGTTGTTGTTCGCCATTTTTCTAAAAACACGTCCGGATCATTGGTTTGATATTTACGGGCTAAGTTGGCGCGGTAAAAGCTATATGTTTCGCCTTTCTCTAACGCTCCAATGAAGGTTTCACGGCGATAACCAAAGTGGATACCCAAGTCGTCTTCATAGCTTGGCAGCCATTTAAACATATTGGCTCTTAGTTCAGACGCCACATGCCGGGTTGGCCAGGCTTTTTCCGGAGCGGGGTTTAAGCCAATCGAATCTTCAGGCGTTTTGTCGTTGGGATCACGTTGCTTAATGAATTTGCTGTCAAAGTCATAACCCGTAATTGTGGATGTATTCGCCATGCGAACATTGGCTATACCATTTGAGAAAAATAAGTAGCCCTCGGGGTCTACTAACCACCATTTGCCATCAAGCTTTTCTGTTCTGAAGTAACCTGTGGCTTCGAGTTTGGGACCTTGTGCCCAACCGTTGAATTTTGATCGTCCATCTAGAGGTGTTTTCCGTAATGCACTTTGCTCTTTGTTTGAGACTTGAATGAGTTCATCCAAGCTATTTACTTTTCCAACAAAGTCCATTTTTGCATTTTGACCAAACTCGTCGACGATATCGACCAAATAATTCTCGTCAATGGCTGTTGGTTTGATCAGTCGGGCGTTATCAATAACGAAAGTGTTGTCTTCTACCACTCCCAGAAGTTTAAACTCAATACTTTCAATATTTTTTAAATCTATGTTTTTTACGCCCCAGCGCCACACAATGGGCGCGTATTCTGTGATCCAGGCTTTTGGATTGGCGCGCAGACCCGTTTCCACATCAAGATCTTTACCTGACAACTCTAAATAATAAGTGTTTGTGCTATTAGCGGGTAAAGACAAACTTCGGTTATGGGTTTGTCCACCTTTGTCTTTTGCCGTGACGTATACAAATACGGGTTTATCTTGTGTGTTTTCAATATCCAAAGCAAAGGCAAAGTCGCCTTCTTTGCTCCAATCCCAAGCTTGCTCTGGTTTAAATTTGAATGCTGCTTTGTGGTGTTTGCTAGAATTTAAGGTAATGGCGTACTTTTGGTTACCACCTGCGTCAATCGCCTTAGCTTCACCATTTTCGATATGAACAGCAGAAAAGTCTTGTGTATTTTCGAAATCAAACAGAATGCTCTCGGTACTCGCTTTGCTGCTGTCTGTCGAGCCTTCATTTTTAGACCCGTTACAAGCGCTGAGCATAGCAATACTGATGGCCGCAAATACAAATTTGTTTTTCGTTTTTTTGTAATTCATTAACAACACCCGAATTGAAACATAATCGTTACACAATTTAACACAAACAACACATAATTTGTTTATAAAAATGACTTTCGCTTTTAAAAAGCCTCTAATGTTCTCATTCCGCTTTGAAAAAATACCTCAATACCTCAATACCTCCGTGACTCCTTGAGGGGTGTCCATTACTATAAATACATCAACATCGTCATCTGAGGTCAAATATGTCCGTCCATGAAATTCAACATCCACTGATTAAGCATAAAGTCGGATTAATGAGAGCAAGTGGAGTAAGTAGTAAAGATTTTCGAGAACTTGCCAGTGAAGTCGGCAATTTACTGACTTACGAGGCCACTCGCGATTTAGAGACTGAGGCCTGTTCAATAGAAGGTTGGACGGGAGAGTCCTTGCAAGTTGAAAAAATAAAAGGAAAGAAAATCACAGTTGTACCTATTTTGCGTGCAGGCCTAGGCATGATGGATGGTGTGTTGAGATTAATACCCAATGCCAAAATCAGTGTAGTAGGTTTGTACCGAGATGAAGAAACCTTGCAGCCAGTTGCCTATTTTGACAAGGTTGTCAAAGATGTCGATATACGGACCGCTTTGATAGTTGATCCTATGTTAGCGACCGGCGGAACCCTAATCGCCACTATCGACTTGCTAAAACAAAAAGGCTGTAAACAAATATTGGGATTGTTTTTAGTGGCTGCGCCTGAAGGGATTCAAGCTGTGCAAGCGGCTCATCCTGACGTGCAAATCTACACCGCGTCAATAGATGAAAAACTCAATGACAAAGGCTATATTTTACCAGGTTTGGGGGACGCGGGTGACAAGATATTTGGCACCCGATAATCACTGATACAGAGTGTGTACCGCCTAAATATTGGGCGGTACGACCAAATCAAGCTGATATCTTTTTGTATTTCAAACGGTGCGGTTCAACAACATCTTGTCCATAGGTGTCTTTCAACCATGCTTCGTATTCAGCATAGTTACCTTCGTAGAAGTTGATTTTACCCTCGTCACGGTAGTCCATGATGTGAGTGGCAATACGATCTAAAAACCATCTATCGTGAGAGATAACCATGGCACAACCTGGGAACTCCAGTAAGGCGTTTTCTAGTGCGCGCAAGGTTTCAACATCTAGGTCGTTTGTCGGTTCGTCGAGTAATAGAGTATTGCCGCCTGCCTTTAACAATTTCGCCAAGTGAACGCGATTTCGTTCACCACCTGATAGATCCTTGATGTACTTTTGCTGATCAGTACCTTTAAAATTGAAGCGACTGCAATAAGCTCGACTATTGATTTCGAAATTGCCAATGCGGATGATATCTTGGCCATCCGATATTTCGTTAAATACCGTGTTGTTTTCATCCATGTGATCCCTAAATTGCTCAACACTGGCAAGTTGCACCGTATCGCCTACAGCGATCTCCCCAGAGTCGGGTTTTTCAGCGCCAGATAACATTCTAAATAAAGTGGATTTTCCTGCGCCGTTGGGACCAATGATGCCAACAATGGATCCTTTGGGCATTTTAAAACTCAAACCATCAATTAAAACACGATCGCCGTATGATTTGCATAAGTTATTGACTTCAATGACTTTATCGCCTAGGCGCTCACCAGGTGGAATGAACAATTCATTCGTTTCGTTGCGCTTTTGATAGTCACTGGTATTGAGTTCTTCAAAACGCGCCATCCTCGCCTTACTTTTAGCTTGTCGGCCTTTGGGGTTAGAGCGTACCCACTCAAGTTCTTGTTTTATTGATTTTTGACGCGCATTTTCGCTGCGTTCCTCTTGTGCTAAACGCTGATCTTTTTGTTCTAGCCAGCTAGAGTAATTACCCTCCCAAGGAATGCCTTCACCACGGTCGAGTTCTAATATCCATCCCGCCACATTGTCCAAAAAATACCGATCGTGGGTGATCGCTACCACTGTTCCTTCGTAATCGTGTAAAAACCGTTCAAGCCATGCTACCGACTCGGCATCTAAGTGGTTTGTTGGTTCGTCAAGTAACAGCATTTCAGGCTTTTCTAATAGCAATTTACACAGGGCAACACGCCTGCGCTCACCACCGGATAATTTGCTCACGTCAGCGTCCCAAGGAGGCAGTCTAAGTGCGTCAGCTGCGCGTTCGAGAGCGTTGTCTAGGTTGTGTCCATCTTTACTTTGGATGATAGCTTCTAATTCGCCTTGTTCTTTTGCTAAGGCATCA
The DNA here is from genome assembly GCF_042646125.1 of Agaribacter flavus. Classification (NCBI taxonomy): domain Bacteria; kingdom Pseudomonadati; phylum Pseudomonadota; class Gammaproteobacteria; order Alteromonadales; family Alteromonadaceae; genus Agaribacter; species Agaribacter flavus. The sequence continues at coordinate 49,747 of NZ_JBHRSW010000017.1, read as the reverse complement.
AAATCTGCATCGGGTTCTGCATAGGCTGCATAGACTTGGTCAATACGAGCGAGGGCGTCAACTACATCGGCAACGGCTTCTTCTATATTGCCTCTTACATCTTTATTTTCGTTAAGTTGCGGTTCTTGCGGCAAGTAGCCTATTTTTAAATCTGGTTGCGGCCTTGCTTCACCTTCAATATCCGTGTCAACACCGGCCATGATGCGAAGCAATGTAGACTTACCCGCGCCATTTAGACCAAGTACACCAATTTTTGCTCCCGGAAAGAAGCTAAGTGAAATGTTTTTTAAAATTTGTCTGTTCGGTGGAACGATTTTGCCCACCCGATGCATACTATAAACGTATTGTGCCATTTATGTCGCTACCAAGTAATTGTTAATAATGCGTATTGTAAATCAGTTCGGTCAGTTTAGTCATACAAATTTTGTGTTACCATAACTCGAAGATTTGGTGGGTTTGTACTGTATTGGCCAAGGTCGACTAGAATCAAAAACGCTGCAAGTATATCCATATACACTTTTGTTTTTCATCCATGAATAACAAATTTTGATTCTAGTCGACCCTGGCCAATACAGTACAGACCCGCTCTGACCAGAAGATAAGCATGCAGTTGTATGTCTGTAATGGCGCAAATAACTGCAAGCAAGTTAAGACATAGTTGAAGGTGAAAGCCGTAACAATTAGTAGGAATAGGTATACATGGCGTATAGCGTTGAGCAAATTGCAGAACATATTGGTGGAGAAGTCAGAGGCGAGGGGGCGTTAATCATTGAAGGAATTGCAAATTTAGGTAAAGCGCAAACCAATCAGCTTTCATTTTTATCCAATCCCAAATATGTTGAGCAACTTCGAACCACGCAAGCCGGCACCGTCATACTGAGCAAAGCAAATGCCGATGAGTACAAGGGCAATGCCATTCTGGTTAAAGATGCCTACCTTGGATTTGCCTTAGCTGCGCAGCTACTCGATACCACCCCTTCTGTAGATTCGGGCATCGCTAAAACAGCGGTGATTGCCAGTACTGTGAAGCTAGGAAAAAATGTTGCCATCGGCGAAGGGGCTGTAATTGACGATGGAGCGCAGATTGGTGATGACTGTGAGATTGGCGCAAATACTTACATAGGGAAAGGGAGCCAATTAGGCCGTGGGGTTAAATTGCGTGCTAATGTAACGATTTATCATCATGTAATATTGGGCGACGAGGTATCGATTCATAGTGGAACGGTTGTGGGTAGCGATGGTTTTGGTTATGCAAACGATGCTGGAAATTGGGTGAAGATCCCTCAAGTGGGCAGCGTGTTAGTGGGCGAACGCACCGAAATTGGTGCTAATTCGTGTATTGATCGCGGTGCGCTTGACGATACAGTGATTGGTAAAAACTGCATTATAGATAATCATGTGCATATCGCGCACAACGTTATTATTGGCGATCACAGCTGTTTATGCGGTGGTGTGGGGATTGCGGGTAGTGCTCATATTGGCAAGTATGTGGTTATTGCGGGTCAATGCGCAATCAATGGCCACATAAGCATCGCTGATGGTGTGCAAATTACGGGGGCTTCTATGGTAACAAAGAGTATTAAAGAGAAAGGCGTATACTCCTCTGGCATCCCTGCTGCTCCCAATAAAGACTGGCAGCGAAACACAGTTAAACTGCGCTCTATCGATAAACTCTATGAGCGAGTGAAATTATTAGAAAAAGCCACTAAATAGTCTTACATTTTTGCTGCATTTTAATTTACAGTTTTTGGCTAAGATATTCCTAAGTAAGCCTATACAAATTTAGTTTTTGGGCTAAAATACACGCGATTTTTATGTTCTGTATCAGAAATTTCTGTCTGCCCAAGGAGACCTTATGTTATCAAGCAAAATGACCATCGCAGAATTCGATCCTGAATTAGCGGCTGCAATGGAAAAGGAAACGCAGCGCCAAGAGCATCATATCGAGTTGATTGCTTCTGAAAACTACTGCAGTCCACGTGTGCTTGAAGCTCAAGGTTCTCAGTTAACAAATAAATATGCTGAGGGTTATCCCGGCAAGCGCTATTACGGCGGTTGTGAATATGTTGATATTGCTGAACAGCTAGCCATTGAGCGTGCTAAAACATTGTTTGACGCTGACTATGCGAATGTGCAGCCTCATTCTGGCTCTCAAGCTAATTCAGCGGTTTTTATGGCCTTAATTGAAGCCAATGACACTGTTCTCGGCATGAGCCTTGCGCATGGTGGGCATTTGACGCACGGCGCACACGTTAACTTTTCGGGTAAAACATACAATGCTGTGCAATATGGTCTACATCCTGAGACAGGGGTGATTGATTACGAGCAGGTTGAAGCGCTGGCGTTGGAGCACAAACCAAAACTTATTATCGGTGGTTTTTCGGCTTATTCTGGAATTGTTGATTGGGCGCGTTTTAGAGAAATTGCGGATAAAGTCGGTGCTTATCTTTTAGTTGATATGGCTCATGTTGCTGGCTTGGTAGCCGCGGGGGTTTATCCTAGCCCAGTCCCTCACGCTCATGTTGTGACGACTACAACACATAAAACACTCGCCGGGCCACGAGGCGGACTAATAATTTCTGCTTGTGGTGACGAAACTATTTACAAAAAGCTAAACAGCTCAGTTTTCCCTGGCAATCAAGGTGGACCGCTATGTCACGTTGTTGCTGCCAAAGCAGTGGCTTTTAAAGAAGCCCTTTCTGATGAGTTCAAAACGTATCAGGCGCAAGTATTAAAAAATGCAAAAGCGATGGTCGCCGTTATTCAAGAGCGTGGGTACAAAGTTGTTTCTAATGGCACAGATAACCATTTATTTTTACTAGATTTAATAGATAAAGATATTACGGGTAAAGATGCTGACGCTGCCTTAGGTTCGGCTAACATTACTGTTAACAAAAACTCAGTGCCAAATGACCCACGCTCTCCATTCGTAACAAGTGGATTGCGTATTGGTACCCCAGCGATCACTCGCCGAGGATTTGGCGAAGCGGAATCAAAACAAGTAGCCACTTGGATTTGTGACGTCTTAGACAACATGGGTGACAATAGTGTCATTGAGAGAGTAAAGTCAGAAGTGGTGACTTTGTGTGAGTCTTTCCCTGTATACAGTGAGTAACTCTGCGCGTTATTAAAAAGGGGCGTAAGCGTACAAGTAGTCTAACAGAATGCAGAATGATTGCTCGTAAAGGAAAGATTGCTTGAGCCAAAAGTGTTGAGTCGGACTTGTTCCGACTCTTTTGTTTTTTATTGGAGCGATTAATGTTCTGTCCATTTTGTTCACAGCAAGAGACCAAGGTGATTGACTCTCGCTTGGTATCCGATGGCGCGCAGGTTCGCAGAAGACGCCAATGCACAGTGTGTAACGAGCGTTTTACCACCTTCGAAGCGGCAGAGCTTGTGCTTCCCGGGGTTATTAAACGCGATAACACTCGCGAACCTTTTAATGAACATAAACTTAGAGCCGGTATCGAGAGGGCACTGGAAAAGCGTCCTGTTAGCGCAGAATCAATCGAAAAATGCATCAATCAAATTAAATCAGCTTTGCGTGCAACTGGTGAGAGAGAGTTAAAAAGCGAGTTTATCGGGGAACTTATCATGCAACACTTGAAGATGTTAGATAAGGTTGCATATGTAAGGTTCGCTTCAGTGTATCGCTCATTTGCAGATGTTAAAGAATTTGGCGAAGAAATTGCACGTTTATCAGATGACTAACCTAGGCAATAAGTGTGTATGAACGCAATCGATGATGCCAAATATATGGCCTATGCTATTTCTTTAGCAAAGAAAGGCCAGTATTCGACTACGCCAAACCCTCAAGTTGGTTGTGTAATTGTTAAAAACAACAAAATAGTCGGTGAGGGCTACCATAAAAAGGCGGGTGAGCCTCACGCAGAGATACATGCCTTACGTTCAGCAGGAGAAAATGCGCAAGGTGCCGATGTATACGTAACCTTGGAGCCCTGCTCGCACACGGGGAGAACTGGACCTTGCACGCAGGCACTGATCGAAGCGGGCGTCCAAAGGGTAGTCATAGCCTGCACAGATCCCAATCCTTTGGTGTCTGGCCGAGGTGTGAACATGCTGAAAGACGCAAATGTCAATGTGACGCTTGGCGTGCTCGAGCAAAAAGCCAAAAAAGTCAATGTCGCTTTTTTCAATAGAATGCAAAAAAAACGCCCATACCTCATTGCTAAACTCGCTTGTAGTTTGGATGGTAAAACTGCCTTAGCAAATGGTAAGAGCCAATGGATCACAAGCGAAGCCGCTCGCGAGGATGTGCAAGTTGAGCGAGCAAGAGCGTGTGCCATATTAACTGGTGCCAATACGGTAATAAGCGACGACCCTCGATTAACAGTAAGAAGTGACAGCTTAGAACCAGCCACTCAAAGTGCTTTTAACTACAGAGGAAAACAAGCTCTTCGAGTCATTATTGATGGCAAGAATCGACTATCGTCACAATTTCAGTTATTCAAGGACGGAAACCAGAATTTGGTATTTAATCTCAAAGAAAATCAATCTCTTGTATCCTTACCCGGTACACGGCAACACCAAATAAAATCAGTTGGTGAGCACGTAGACCTACATGAAGCATTGCAGTACTTAGCGATAGAAGAGCACATTAACTTGGTATGGGTGGAGGCTGGCGCGTCCTTGTGTGGCGCTCTTTTGTCAGAAGGTTTGATAGATGAGCTCATTGTATATCAGGCACCCCTTATTTTGGGTGATAAAGGTAGAGATTTGTTAGTATTACCTGAACTGACTGATTTAAAAAAAGCAATATCGGCGCCATTTTCGAGCATTACTCGCGTGGGTAATGATGTAAAATATAGAATCAAATTGGATTCAACAAACAAGACCGACAGATCTTAATCTATGTTTACTGGAATTATTGAAGCAAAAGGCACAATTAAGCGATTATTTAATAATGGTTCGGATATTCGTTTAGTTGTAAATACAAATACACTCGATATGTCAGATGTAAAACTCGGGGATAGCATTGCCACAAACGGCGTTTGTTTGACGGTTGTTGATGTTGGAGCAGATTATTACGCTGCAGATGTGTCCGAAGAAACAATCAAGCATACCGGATTTGCTCATTATCGAACTGGCAGTAGCGTCAACTTGGAAAAGGCCATGCGTCCTGATACCCGATTTGGTGGACATATTGTGTCTGGGCATGTGGATGGTGTGGGTGAAGTGGTATCCGTTACCGATCACAGTCGTTACGTCGAAATTTGGGTAAAAGCACCAGACGAGCTTGCAAAATATATTGCTCACAAGGGATCAATTACGGTGGATGGTGTCAGCCTTACTGTGAATCAAGTGAAAGGAGCAGCATTTATGCTCTGGCTGATTCCACACACTTTGCAAGAGACCACAATTGGAGATTACAAAGCGGGTACGAGAGTAAACCTAGAAGTAGACCTCGTGGCGCGTTATTTAGAAAGACTTCTATTGGGTGAAAAAGCTTCGGAAGTGGCAGAGTCAGATATTAGTTTAGCTTTTTTAGCAAAACACGGGTATTTAAAATAAGAGAATCAAATGGCGTTAAATAGTACCGCAGAAATAATAGAAGACATTAAGCTTGGTAAAATGGTCATTCTGATGGACGATGAAGACCGCGAAAATGAAGGTGATATCATCATGGCTGCTGAGCATGTGACACCTGAAGCCATCAACTTTATGGTTACTCATGCTCGCGGCTTAGTTTGCTTACCGATGACGCGAGAGCGCTGTAAGGCACTTAAGTTACCTTTGATGGTCGACAACAACGGGGCGCAGTTTTCAACAAACTTTACTGTGTCTATTGAAGCTGCAGAGGGTGTGACGACAGGTATATCCGCAGCTGATCGCGCAACAACAATACTTGCTGCAGTTAATAGAAATGCCGTTGCCGATGACATTGTTCAGCCAGGTCATATTTTTCCCTTGGTGGCAAAAGAAGGCGGTGTATTAAACCGAGCTGGACATACGGAGGCAGGTGTTGATCTTGCTCGAATGGCAGGTTGTGAACCTGCTGCTGTTATTGTTGAAATATTGAACGAAGATGGCAGTATGGCGAGACGCCCCGAGCTAGAAGCTTTTGCGCACAAGCATGGATTGAAAATCGGTACGATTGCAGACTTAATTGAATACCGCAATCTAAACGAAACAACGATTGAGCAGGTGGCGACTTGTAAGCTACCGACTGCTGTGGGTGAGTTTGAGCTGATTACATTTAAAGATGTGATTGACAACCAGTTACACTTTGCGCTCAAAAAAGGGGAAATCACACCCGATTCGCCCACGCTCGTCAGAGTACACCTGCTTAATACTTTAAGTGATTTATTGGGATCAACGCGATCAATAAATCGTTCTATGTCCTTGCAAAAAGCGATGCAACGAATTCACGACGAAAACGGTGTATTGCTTTTACTGGGTAAAAAAGAAGATCTTATTGGTCAGGTAAAGCAATTTGAAGCTGAAGATTCCGGCGCTGCAGGTAAAGCTAAAACTTGGCAAGGGTCATCACGCACTGTTGGTGTCGGCAGCCAAATTCTCGCCTCACTAGGTATTCAGAAAATGCGTTTGTTGAGCAAACCAATTAAATACTCTGCTTTATCCGGATATGGCCTAGAAGTTGTCGAGTATATATCCGATTGAGTATTAAAAATAAGCTGGCATCCAGCGCAGATGTGCTATACTTCGCGCCGTTTTTATCAGGAGACTAATCTATGAACATAATCGAAGGTAATATTCGTGCTACAGGTAAAAAGTTTGCTGTGGTTGTCGCCAGATTCAATAGTTTTGTTGTTGAAAGCTTGGTCGAAGGTGCGCTTGATACATTAGAAAGGCATGGAGAAGTCAATCCTGATGATATTACGCTAGTAAGAGTGCCTGGCGCTTATGAGCTACCCGTAGTGACAAAAAAACTCGTCGAAAAAGGGCAGTTTGATGCGGTTATTGCGCTAGGCGCAGTTATTCGTGGCGGTACTCCGCACTTTGACTTTGTTGCGGGTGAGTGTAACAAAGGCTTGGCTCAAGTCGCCTTGGATGCGACGATACCAGTAGCATTTGGCGTTATCACTACTGACAGCATCGAGCAAGCAATTGAGCGCTCGGGCACAAAAGCAGGGAACAAAGGCGCTGAAGCTGCGCACTCTGCGCTTGAAATGGTAAATGTCATGGCTGCTATTGACGAGGCTCTATAGTGAAGCCACAAGCCAGAAAAAAGGCGAGAGAGCTCGCCGTTCAAGCGTTGTACAGTTGGTTGATGAGCGGCAATGATATCAAGCAAATCGAATTACACTTGGCCACTACCAATGATATGACCAAAATCGATATGGGTTATTTCAAGGTTCTATTGGAGGGTGTAGCCGAGGATGTTGAGGTGCTTGATCAAGCTATTAAGCCCTATCTAGGTCGATTACCCAATGAGCTCGACCCAATCGAAAAAACTATTCTACGCATGGCTACTTTTGAATTAGTCGAACGTCTCGATATTCCTTACAAAGTCGTGATAAACGAAGCGATCGAGCTGGCTAAAATTTATGGTGCCGAAGAAAGTCATAAGTTTATAAACGGTGCTTTAGATAAAGCCGTGAAAACACTTCGTAAAGACGAAAGAAAGTAGTTTTGAACGAATTTAGTCTGATCAAGCAGTATTTTCAAACATCCGACAACCAGCGCAAAGACGTGCTGATTGGCATTGGTGATGATGCGGCCATAACGCAGATCCCAGAAGGGCAACTTTTAGCCACCACCACAGACACTTTGCTGGAATCTGTTCATTTTTTAAAGGAAAGTCAGCCATCCGCAATTGCCCACAAAGCTATGGCAGTAAATCTAAGTGATTTAGCCGCAATGGGTGCTGAGCCTGCATGGATTAATTTGTCGTTATCTATCCCAAAGGCCGACGAAATTTGGCTTCGTGCTTTTTCGGACAAAATTAAAGAATTAACTGAGTATTTTTCGGTACAGCTTATTGGTGGTGACACCGTCAAAGGTAGCTTGGCTATTACAATAACGGCGCAAGGCTTTGTTCCGTCAGACAGCACCTTGACTCGTTCCAGTGCCAAACCAGGTGATTGGGTGTTTGTTACTGGCACCCTGGGTGATGCATCAGCCGGTTTGGATATACTTTTAGGTAAGTTGGAAGCCGCTGATCCTACTCACAAGCATGCCCTTGTTAACCGACACTATTTCCCCACACCGAGAATACTAGCCGGACAAACCTTAAGAAGATTGGCATCCTCTTGTATCGATGTGTCAGATGGTTTACTGCAAGACATGCAACACATCGTCGAGGCTTCGGGTGTGGGCGTAATTTTACACCTCGATCGCCTACCCATTTCAAGGGCTCTGGGTTCGACTGTTCCTCATTTGGATCAGGCCTTGGGCTACGCTTGCACCGGAGGCGATGATTATGAATTATTGTTTACTGTTCCCGAGGTACACAGGGTCAGTGTAGAATCAGCTATGGCTAGCTACAATATTCCGTGTACTTGCATTGGTCAAGTGACAGGCGCAAATGGGAAAGTAGATCTGCGATTGGATGACAAAGAGTATGAATTGCCTGAAACACTGCAGCGCGGTTATCAACACTTTTAGGCAGCTGTTATTGAGTATGTCTGGGGGAAACTAGATTATTATGGAACCTCAACTACGCGCTAAAGTCTCCTTAAAAAATCCTGATCACTTTTTGGGCTTGGGCTTTGGATCGGGTTTGATCCCATTTATGCCCGGCACTTTTGGCTCTCTCGCAGCTATCCCTATCTTAATTTTGTTATCGTATGTCAGCATAGAATGGTATCTATTGGTAACCTTTGTCGTTTGCTTGTCAGGTGTTCGGTTTTGTGGGAAAACCTCTGAAGCCTTGGAACTGCATGACCACGGGTCTATCGTTTGGGATGAAATTGCAGGCATGCTTGTGACATTTTTGTTTTTACCATTGACATGGATAAATATATTAATTGGTTTTGTTCTTTTTAGATTTTTTGATATTTTGAAGCCATGGCCCATTAGCTTTTTTGACAAACATGTACATGGCGGTACTGGCATCATGCTAGATGATTTGATTGCGGGCGCTTTTGCCTGCATCTTTATGCAATTGATGTTGTGGATTGATTTTATTTAATGATACTTAAAAGGTGTTGTTGGTAGTATTGTTTTCTTGTCAATAATCGAGTCGACAGATAGCTTAGATTTACTATTGCGAAAATTAGCCCAAAATTAATCCAATAAATAGATTGTGTAAATGGGAAGTTGAGAACAAATTGACAAGAAATAAATATTACGAAAACTGCGTTAATGTATGATTTACAAAAATATCTTACATAAGTGGTCACAGTTAAAATCGTGATTAACCCGAAACCCAAAAACTGAATGACTACGATATCCCATAAAATCATAAAACTTGCGAAATAAACTGGCATCACCAGCGCTGCGGTATATCCTGTAATGTAGCTGCCGAGAAAAGCAATCAACGACCCGAATAAGACTGCGACAACTACGGGTATCAATTTATTTAGATATCTATTCATAAAACCGTCTGCAAAAGCTTATCGAAATTCCTTATTACTGATAAAACTCTATTTCATCGACCTCAACAAATTTTGCATCGCCAAAGTTTTGAATAAACTGCATTTTAAAGTAACGGAACTTTGTGTTTTGAGGAAGTTCAAACATATTGTCTTCTTTATTTTGTAGGTTGTGAACAACCAATGGTTCAAAATTCTGACCATCTTGCGAGACAGATATCGCCATTTGACGTGGCAATCTTCCTAGGCTCAGAGACTGTTGATTGATAAAGATGCCTATGCCTTTTAGCTCGACAGCAAGCTGGAAGTCGACGGTAATTGTGGGGCTCAAATCTAGGTCTGCTTCATCTTCCTCCAAAGGAGCCAACCAAATTCCCCGAGCAACACGATCGCCTGCGTCATCATTGGTTTTTTGAGTATATAGATAGCCATCGAAAGCAGCCGCAGCGACGTCTCGCTTGTAGTGACTGTTAGATGTTATACTCGTTTCGTCGATGCCATTTGTGCCAATTAGCGCCACATTTCCGTATAAACCGGTTTCGGTTAAGGGGCCTAAACTTGGGGTATTCTCGCTATCGGTATAAATTTGAGGTAAGCCGAGTTGAGTGAGTTCACAGCTAGACTCTTCAAAAGTAAAGTTTAAAAGTTGGTTGCTTTGTCTTGATAGGATAATCGTGTCAAGCCAAACCTCACTTGCAGCACTATTCAGGTTAAAATACAAACCCGTATCAATGCATTCCGCTGAATCATCATCCAAAGCCAATAATTCTATTTGTACAAGTCCGTCACTATCTATATTGATAGCATTCGCGATCGATTCATATGGATTGGCATTTACGCAAAAACACGCAGATAGCGCAAATAATACAGCTAGCTTCTTCATTGACTTTCCTGATTTAAGACAAATCTAGTGATATAGAGATAGTGACGATTTTTCGTCATTTTGTTTGTGCTTAAAATACAAGCAAGTACTTTGCCAGTAGACCAATTTATAGACTATTTCCTAGAGAGTATTCGATACAGAGCTTTCAAGAGCTACTAGAAGTTTTTAATCGATTCAACAATTCCGTTAGCATCAATGCCAAGTTCGGTATACATTTCTTGTTGCGTGCCTTGCATAATAAATTTATCTGGTAGTCCAAGGCAAAGCACATGCGCGAGGATCTTGTGTTCAGTCAAGCATTGTTGAACGGCTGCGCCAGCGCCCCCTGTTACAGCGGCATCTTCTAAAGTAACAATCAGATCATGAGTATCAGCCGCATTGAGAACCGCTTCTGTATCAATGGGTTTTACAAAGCGCATATCGATTAATGTCGCATCCAGTTGATTCGCTGCTTTCTTTGCCTCACTTATCAATGTGCCGAAGTTTAAAATAGCAATCTTTTTACCTTCTTTGAGGGTTCTTGACTTACCGATTTCAACTTGAGTCATTGTTTTTTCTGGCGCTACGCCAATACCTGCGCCTCTAGGATAACGCACTGCGACGGGGGAATTTTCCTTATGTCCAGTGAACAGCATATTTCGACATTCTGCTTCATCAGACGGCGTCATGATGATCATATTGGGTATACAGCGCAAAAATGCGATATCAAATGCACCTTGGTGTGTTGGTCCATCCGCGCCCACTATTCCTGCGCGATCAATAGCAAATAATACGGGTAGATTTTGCAAGGCAACATCGTGAATAAGTTGATCGTACGCGCGCTGCAGAAAAGTCGAGTATATTGCTACAATGGCATGCTTGCCTTCTCTTGCTAACCCAGCGGCTAAGGTAACTGCATGTTGCTCAGCAATGGCAACGTCGATGTACTGCTCAGGAAAGCGTTGTGAAAACCTTACCATACCCGAGCCTTCGCGCATTGCAGGCGTGATTGCGACTAGATCTGGATCAAGTTCAGCCATGTCGCATAGCCAGTTTCCAAAAATTGCGGAAAAAGTGGGTTTACCAGGTTTACTCTCAGGAAACTTTTCAGTCGTGTGGTCAAACTTAGGTACCGCATGCCATTTAATCGGATCTTGTTCCGCTTTTTCGTATCCTTTGCCTTTGCGAGTGACAACATGCAAAAGTTTCGGTCCCGTCATTTTTCGCATGTTGCTTAAGGTATCGACCAGGGTAGTGACATCGTGCCCGTCTATTGGACCGGCATAGTGAAAACCGAGTTCCTCAAATATTGTACCAGGTGCAACCATGCCTTTAATGTGTTCTTCGGCACGACTAGCGAGTTCTTTGATTGGTGGAACGTTACTAAGTAGCTTTTTACTGCCGTCTCGAAAAGAGTTAAAGAGGGAGCCTGTGAGTAGCCGAGTGAGGTGACTATTTAACGCGCCCACATTTTCTGAAATCGACATTTCATTGTCGTTTAACACGACCAGCAAGTCTTCGTTAATGTCACCTCCGTGGTTTAATGCTTCAAAAGCTAAACCCGCTGTCATCGCTCCGTCTCCGATAACCGCTACGACCTTCCTGCCCTTATTTTCTTTTTTCGCCGCAATGGCCATACCGAGTGCGGCACTGATGGAGGTAGAGGAATGCCCTACGGCAAAAGTATCGTACTCACTTTCAGGCGGCCAAGGAAAAGGGTGTAAGCCTTCTTTTTGACGAATAGTAGTCATGCGGTCTCTACGACCGGTGAGTATTTTGTGCGGGTATGCTTGGTGACCCACGTCCCAAACTAAGCGATCAAAGGGGGTATTGTAGACGTAGTGTAGGGCGACGGTCAGTTCTACTGTACCCAAGCCAGAAGCGAAGTGACCGCTACTTTGACTTACACAGTTAAGTAGAAATAGCCGAAGCTCTTTGGCTATTTTATTTAGCTGATGTTTTGACAATTGCCGAAGTTCTTTGGGCGTATTGGCAAGGGCTAAATGCGGATACTGTGATAAATCTAGGGTCATGCTTTTTTGTCTTATTTAATATCTTGTTGAACGGTGACCAGAATCAATGAATTCTGGCGACCATATAGTCAGTAAAACACCGTAAATCTTCGGTATTGTAAGGCAATTGCGTTAATGCTTGTAGTGCTTCTTGATACTGTGTCTTTAAGGCTTCTTTTGCACCTTGCAAACCTAAATGTGTGACAAAGGTAGATTTGTTATTTTCGACATCAGACCCCTGAGGTTTACCTAGTGTTAGGGTATCAGATGTTACATCGAGTATGTCATCTTGAATTTGAAAAGCGAGGCCAATTGCTCTTGCATACTTGCGTAAGTGTTCATCGGTTTCTTCACTAGCTTGTGGAGACAAACAGCTTGCCATACTGACCGCTGATTCAATTAAAGCACCCGTCTTTAGTCTGTGTAACTCACTCAGTTGTTCTAAAGAAATAGCTTTATCTGTCGCGAGTAAGTCTAGGCTTTGCCCTTGGCACATACCTCTAATACCGGCTGCTCTTGATAAAATGGCAACCAGTTTAGCTCGCTTACTCTCTCCATACTCGCTCATCGGCATTGAGCTGAGACATTCGAAAGCCATCGATTGTAAAGCATCTCCTGCCAATATCGCCGTCGCTTCGTTAAATTGAATGTGGCAAGTTGGCTTCCCGCGACGCAGTGCATCGTCGTCCATAGCTGGTAAATCGTCGTGAACTAATGAATACGCATGAATACATTCTAATGCCAAGGCTGCAACGTTTAAATCTTGGGTATCTGCGGATAACATTTTACCCGTCAGACGCAGTAATAGTGGACGCATTCTTTTTCCGCCATTTAACAACGAATAAGAAACAGCCTGCAATAAGTATGAATCGGTATATTGAAGGTTAGAAGCTAAGCTTTCAAAACTGCGTTTTAAGGCCGCGTTAGTTTCATCTTGCAGCAATGCTAAGGTTTCACTCATAAGAACCTAGTCGTGAGCAGTGAAATCTTGCAAGTTTTCATCAATACCATTGCTGGTCAGTATTTTTACTTTTTGTTCTGCTTTGTTTAGCAAGGATTGGCTATGTCGAGCAAGAGAAATACCACGCTCGAAGCTTTTAAGTGAGGCCTCTAAACTAATATCGCCTTGTTCCATTTGAGACACAATTTGCTCTAATTCCTGCATGGCTTGTTCAAAAGAAAGGTTGTCGGTGTTCATAATTTAGATAGCGTGTCTTTTCACAATAAAAAACTGGACTGAACGATACCTAAACCCGCCTGTAAATTCAATTTAAAAATGACGCGTGAGCGCGCAGTCCATTGCCTGTTGCAGAGTTGTTTGCGGGAGTTTTCTTTTTAATAAAGGATTGCTAGGGCTTGCCGTTAACTTCTGTAGAGTCTGTTACACCTTTTTGACTGCAAAGCATTAAAATTTTTAGGAGTTTTCAGTGGATTTAGCAACCCTTGTCGGATTTTTAGGCGCACTAGGATTCGTCGTCATGGCGATGATTCTGGGAGGAGATATTACTATTTTCTTCAATGTTCCATCGGTGCTTATTGTATTTGGCGGTTCGATTTTTGTCGTATTAATGCAATACCCCATGTCCCAGTTTTTGGGGGCAGGCAAGGTTGTGGCAAAAGCATTTTCCTTTAAGCTTCAAGCGCCAGAAGAACTGATAGAGAAAATCGTAGAAATGGCAGACGCCGCACGAAAAGGTGGTTTTTTAGCCTTAGAAGAAGCCGAAATAGAAAACCCTTTCATGCAAAAAGGCGTGGATATGTTAGTCGATGGTCATGACGTTGATGTGGTGAGAGCAACAATGGCCAAGGATATATCAAATACTACAGAACGCCATGATTCTGGCTCAGTCATCTTTAAGTCAATGGGAGATGTCGCGCCGGCTATGGGAATGATTGGTACGTTGATAGGTTTGGTTGCCATGTTGTCAAACATGGATGACCCTAAATCGATTGGACCTGCAATGGCAGTAGCACTACTCACGACTTTGTATGGTGCGATGCTTGCCAACCTGTTTTGCTTGCCCGTAGCATTTAAACTTCAAGTCCGTTGTGGAGAAGAAAAACTCAATCAAAGCTTGATTCTTGATGGTATTTTAGGCATTGCCGATGGGCAAAACCCCCGTGTTATTGAAGGTGTACTCAAAGGCTATATTGCGGAAGGTAAACGCAAATCAAGTGAGGCCGAATAATGGAAGAACAAGAATGCCCCAAATGCCCTCCCGAGGGCTTACCGGCATGGATGGGGACATTTGCTGACTTAATGTCTTTGTTGATGTGCTTTTTTGTATTGTTGCTTTCTTTTTCAGAAATGGATGTCAAAAAATTTAAGCAAATTGCAGGCTCGATGAAGTTTGCTTTTGGTGTACAAAACAAAGTTGAGTTAAAAGATATCCCCAAAGGTACCAGTGTCGTGGCGCTCGAATTTAGACCCGGTAAACCTGATCCAACACCCATTGAAACCATACAACAGGTTACTCAAGACATCACTCGCCCGATGCTAAACTTTCAAGAGGGTGAAGATGACTCATCCGGCGGAAGACAAAAACAACGGGGGAGTTTCCGAGGTGGTCAGTCACCTAAAACGGCGAATGAAACTGCTACGGCTGGCGCTGCTGCTGCTGACAAAGAGCGCCAAGAAAAAAACAAAAAGAAAGTTGAAGAACTTTTGCAAAAAGAAATAAAAGACGGTGCGGTTGATGTCGAAAATTTAGGTCAACAAATCATTATTAGGATTCGAGAAAATGGCTCTTTTTCTGCCGGTTCAGCATTTTTACAGCCGCAGTTTGTGCCAGTTATTCGACGCTTAGGCGTACTACTTAATGATATGCCAGGGGATGTTGAGATCACTGGACACAGTGACGGTATCCAGATATCAAATGAGTTGTACAGTTCTAACTGGGATCTAAGTGCACAACGTGCGGTTGCTGTAGCAGAAGAGTTAAGGCGTGCGCCTGGCTTCGATGAAGCCAGAATGCGGGTTATCGGGAAAGCAGCTACGCAGCCTATGAGTAATGAAGATACTGCCGCAGCCAGAGCGTTAAACAGGCGAGTAGAAATAGCCATTACGCAGGGCAAGCCCAAGTACTCCGATCCCATATCTCTGTCGCAGCCAGAATCATAAATCAATAGCGGTTTAGAGCCGCTATGTTTCCCCTAGAGCAATTGTTTTTGCTATCCTCGTTGTAACTCTTCAAGATAGCCTGGCTTAGTCATGACAAGTTGCACTGTGCTAATTACACGTTCTAGAAAACCACCTTCGCAATAGTTTAAGTAGTATTGCCACATTCGCATGAAGCGTTCGTCATAGCCCTCTTCATTTAAGGCATTTTTTTGTGACATGAACGCTTGAAACCAGTCCCGAAGTGTTTGTGCATAATCCAG
The DNA here is from genome assembly GCF_042646125.1 of Agaribacter flavus. Lineage (NCBI taxonomy): Bacteria > Pseudomonadati > Pseudomonadota > Gammaproteobacteria > Alteromonadales > Alteromonadaceae > Agaribacter > Agaribacter flavus. Next base: position 33,974 of record NZ_JBHRSW010000017.1, on the reverse strand, counting down.
TCCTATGTCATGAACATCACGAATACTCATATCAGTGTATTTTTTAATTTGTTTGTTCAGCACATATTGTGATGGTAGAAAACCGCCTGGGAAAATGTGTTTTTGAATAAAATCGACACTGTTTGCGTAACTGTCATATCGTCGGTCGTCGATGATGATAGACTGAATGAGCATGATGCCATTGTTGCTCAATAGGGACTGGCATTTTTTGAAAAAAGTAGGTAAAAAGGCCTTTCCAACAGCTTCTATCATTTCAACTGATACTAGTTTTGAATATTTACCTTGTAGTGAACGGTAGTCTTGCTTGAGAAGCGTAATTTTATTTTCTAAACCAAGCTGACGTATTTTATTTGCTGTAAATTGGTATTGTTCTTCAGAAATAGTAGTTGTTGTCACTTGGCATTGATAGTGTTGTGCCGCATATATCGCTAGGCCTCCCCATCCTGTGCCAATTTCTACCAAGTGGTCTTCAGGCTGCAGTCGCAGTTTTTCGCATATCGCTTTAAGCTTGTATTGTTGTGCCTCTGCCAGCGATGTGTTTGCATCAGGGTATATGGCCGCTGAATACATCATACTGTCGTCCAGAAACTTGGTATACAGCTTATTTCCTAAATCATAGTGCGCCGCAATGTTGTTCTTTGCTTGCGTGGTATTGTTTCTGTTGGCAAAATGTTTGAGCTTGAGTAGAGGCATTGTCAGCCATTTGAACTTTTGTTCCCAACTGTCAAGCATTGGTAGGTTGCGTGCAAAAATACGAATGACATTGGTCAGGTTTGGGGTATCCCAAAGTTTGTCCGTAAATGTTTCACCAGATGCAATACTGCCTCCAAGCAATAACCTAGGATAGGCCGCAGGGCTTAAAACATTTACTTCTGCTTTAAGGTCGTCGTGCTGGTTTCCGAGCTCTGCAACAATAGCGCCATTTTCTTTGATGACCATGTATCCTGCTGGCATTTTTTTTAACACGCTAATGAAAAGAGAACGGCATGTCTTTTCCCAATACGTCATGTTAGTTGAAACGTGATAAGTTTGCTCAGTGTGAGACATTGCTACTTCCTTTACTATGTATGGGTATAAATAGGTACGCGTTTCACAAATAGTTTTAGCGCTTGCCAATAAATTCCAAATATTGTCTTAATTGTCATACTTGGAATCGAGAACAGTGTTTTTCTTAAGTTGTCATTACTCAAGGTCTCCCTCGTCATGTCTATCGCTGCTTCAAACTGTTTACTTTGCTGATGGCAGCTCAAGTGCAGCCGCATATTCTTGCCCGGAGTTTGTACATGCCATTTATATGTCATATCCATTGGATTGAAAGGTGACACGTGAAACGCTTTTTGCGTGTCACACTGTTTGTTTAAATCAACCAGATAGTGGTGACGTTCGTTCCATGGTGTGTTGGATACCTCGGCTAACATATGGGTAAATTCTTGTTTTTCGTTTTGTAAAAACCAAAAATTGACGGGGCTGAAATATTTACCAAAAGTGCGAGTTTGCCCTAAAAAAAATACCCTCCCACGCAAAGAATCATTAGCCAGCGCAGACATTCGAGAAATAACATGTGCTTCTAGTTCTTCAGGGGTTGAAGCGTTGTGTTGGTTTTTGTCGGTGTTCATATAGTCCGACAGCGAAAACCTTAGCCAACTGCGTTTTTTAATATTGGTGTCAAAATGTTTGAGTTCCTTTGCCAATGCATCCAGTTCTTCCAGTTTTATCCACCACAAGTAAATGCGGTAAGAAAACTTATGAAGTTTTGGTTGCAGCCGTTGGTGAAACACCCAACCTTTGTAAAGACTACTTTCAAATTGGGCTGTCAAAGTGTTTCTCCAAAACGTGCACACACGTCTAGAGCGCTTCGCACTCCATCTTCGTGAAATCCGTTGTACCAATATGCCCCACAAAAATGTATCCCATTTATTCCACAGATTTCGTTTCTTCTGCCTTGTGCTGCGACCATTGCTTGAGAAAATTGCGGGTGGGCATAATGGTATTCACCCAAAATTTTGTTCTCACTGATATGGCCGTCATCGTTCAAACTCACGATGAATGTCTCAGTTGCGTCTAACTTTTGTAAAATATTCATATTGTATGAGACTTTGGCAAGTGAACTATGCTCATTTTCTGCACCGCTTAAACGGTAGTTCCAACTAGCCCAAGCTAGTTTTCTATCAGGTAGTACCGATGTATCGGTATGCAAAACGACCTTGTTGGTTTCGTAAGGAATAGCACCGAGTACAGCATTTACTTTGCGCAGATATGTGTCTGGACAGTTAGACTTATTGAGGATCTTTAATGCTTGGTCGCTGTGACAGGCGAATATGATTTCATCAAATGGGTACGTTTGATTGTTTGCCGTCAGCTTGACACCGTCTTCATTGAATTCAATGCTACTCACTGGTGTATTGAGATATAGCTTGTCTTTAAACGCTTGAATTAAAGGAGGAATATACGCATTTGAACCTCCAACAATCGTGTACCATTGGGGACGGTTAGTGATATTCAATAAGCCATGATTGTTGAAAAACTGTAGAAAAAACTGCAGGGGAAAATTTGCTGACTGCTCCAAGCTTGCACTCCAAATAGCGGCGCACATTGGCAATATATAATTGTTCAAAAACAATTTGGAGAAGCCTTTGGATTGGACGAATTCACCAAGGGTCATGTCTGGTGAGTATTGGTTATTAATAAGTGCCAACTTACATAATTTATTGAAGCGCAAAATGTCCCGCACAAAGCGCCAAAATTGAGGGGAAATTAGATTTCTACGTTGTGCAAATAAGCTGTTAAGATTATTGCCGTTGTATTCCATTTTAGTCGCTTCATTATGCACACTAAAACTCATCTCTGTCGCTTGCTTACTTACCCCTAGTTGTTCAATCAACTTTAGGAAGTTCGGATACGTCCAGTCATTAAACACAATGAATCCTGTGTCAATGTTGAAACTTTTTCCGTTAACGCTGACTGTTTTTGTCGCTGTGTGTCCGCCAATATAGTCATTTGCTTCAAAAACCGTGACCTCAGCACTCCGTGAGAGTAAATAGGCACAACTTAAGCCAGAAATGCCGCTTCCAACAATGGCTATTTTTTTCTTCATCACTTCTTGGATCCTGTGTTGTTGCCAAGCATGTTCAAACAAATTTTGTGTTGAAAATATTCAGGTAGTAAGCCAAGAACTCGCAGAAAAAGGCTAAATCTAAATGGAAAATATATACTAGATTTTCCACTAAAAATGCCCTTATATGCATATTTTGCCGCCTCTGAAGCGCTAATACACATCGGCATATCAAAGTCGTTTTTGTCTGTTAGAGGGGTCTTTATAAAGCCAGGTGACAGCGTTTTTACACGAATATTTTTTTTAGCTAAATCAACGGCAAAGCTCTTCGCGAGATAATGCAGTGCTGCTTTGCTTGCGCCATATGCTTGACTTCTTGTGAATGGCAGCAAACGAGCTAGGCTATCGACAAATATTATTTGGACGCCAGGCTTACATTGGGGCAAAATCGCGCGTAGCACTTTGACATTACCGAATACGTTTGTGGTGAACACGCGCTCAAATAGTTCGCTCTCGATATTTTGGGCGTCAACATATTCGCAGGTACCCGCATTGAGAATATAAATGTCAGCACTTGCATCGCGCAAAGCAAGTTCGGTTTCTTTTCCGTTGTTTTGATCAAAGATTCTAATGTCCATGGCATATTGGCTGGCCAGTTCATTTAATTTTTCTTGGTTTCTGCCACAAGCAATGACATTGTGTCCGCTATTTTCAAATTCGATAGCCAACGCTTCTCCAAATCCGGAGCTAGCGCCAGTGATTAATACTCTAGCCATTATCCTACGGTTCGCTTTATCTTGCTTATGAGCCGGCCTAAAATAGGAATATGTTCATATACCATTTGGCCTAGGTCATAGTAGTCACGGTGATAAACAATCATATTATTCTCGATTTTTATTACGGTCACACCGTCGACGTCAATAGGTCTTCCGCTGTTCAACTTGGATGACGTATAAGACATTGTCCACGATACAGTCGCGTTGAACTCGTCTGACTGCGCTTTACTGTGAATTGTAAATTTGCAAAATTTTGCGTTGCCTAATAAACGCGTGAAATATCGTTCGACGGCATCTAGACCTTGATGTTGCGCTATTGGATCGATGAATACAACGTCTTTTCTGTAGATGTTGGCTAGTCCATCAATTTTCATCGATGCTAGATCTACGTAAAACATTGAAAATTTGTCGATTATATTCATTTACTGCGTCAGTTTCTTTTTTTGTAAATTTTTTACTACAACGCTTCGCTTGAAGATCATCAATTAAAATTATTTAATTTAAGCGATTAGAAATCCAAGCACATGTTATTTAAGTAAAAAAACGCATCAATGCCCGAATAGGAAAACAGGAAACATGGCAATAATGAAAATCCCACTTTTTCCGCTTTCCTCTCACTTGATGCCACAAGGGAGGATGGCACTTAGGATATTTGAACCGCGTTACATAAGAATGGTAAAGCAAGTCTGCGAAGCAAACAGTGGATTCGTGATATGTATGATCAATACCAATGGCGAAAGCAGCACTAATACGCACATACACCCCATAGGTACCTTTTGTAAGGTGATTGACTTCGACATCCTTGATGACGGTTTATTGGGAGTAACGGTGCAAGGAGAGTATTGCGTGTTAGTCAAGCACATTCATACTGAGTTTGACGGACTGAGGGTGGGAGAGTGCGAGCCCAATGATGTTTGGAAGAAGCACCTGCCTAGTAGTGGTTTGGCAGGGGTAGATGAAAAGTTGGAAGAGGTTTTTTCTCACTATCCCGAGGTAAGTAGTTTATACGACGAGTTAAAATTTGATGATCCCGAATGGGTGATTAACCGCTGGTTAGAATTGCTGCCAGTGGCGGCTGAACAAAAACAGTATTTTTTGAAAACTGGGGACACACAGAAAGTACTGCATTATCTTTTTCAGTTGATGGAATAGTGTCGTCAAGGCACTCGGTTTTTTTTAAATTAATTCATCGAAAAAACTTACATTAACATTAAATATATTTCACTTTTAGTTGATAGTCATTTTTGTATACTTTGCTTAATTGCCATTTATTCTATTAAAGGTATGCTGACATGTTGATTGGAATTCCCTTGGAAAACAAAAAAAAGGACGATGTAAAACCAAAGGAGTGTGCTGCTGAAATGTCGATGTATTTAGACACGGTAGCAAGAAAACGATGTAAGTTGTCTTTCGGCAAAGTCTTTGGTTATTTCGCACCACGACTTCGATCCTATGCCTTAAAACAAATGGGGAATGAAGCGCTAGCTATGGAATTGGTGCAGGATACGATGTCGAATGTATGGCAAAAAGCACATCTATTTAATTCTGAAAAAGGCTCCCCTTCTACATGGATTTTTACGATAGCGCGGAATATTCGCTTCGATATGCTAAGAAAGCTTCAAAACAGAAAAGAAGATATTTGCTCTGACGACTTATGGCCAGTGTTGTGCGAGCAAACTGCAGACACCACCGCCGCACCTTTGGATGAGCAAATAACACTTGAACAGGTAGGGCAATTTTTTGAGAATTTACCGTCCAAGCAGCAAGCAGTTGTAGAAGCGATTTATATTGATGGGAAGTCTCAGCAAGAGGTAGCGGATGAGCTTGCAATTCCGCTTGGAACGGTAAAATCTAGAACAAGACTCGCACTTCAGCGACTTAAAGACATGTTAAAGGAACATGATTAAGCACCACCCCTCTGAATGGGAAATCGAAGATTTTGTTGCGGGTAAATTAGATCCCATAGCGTCTTTACTTATATCGGCACATATTGACATGTGCCGATGTTGCGCTATTCGTGCAGAAAATGCTCAACACCGGCAATCTAAAGCTCTAGAATCAAAGTCACTCGACAATCTCGGACTTGATTTAGCCCTCGCCAAGATGATGGACGAAATAGTTGCGCGTCCGAGGTCTGATAGCCAATATCAGCAGCTTTCTTCATCAATCACTGTAGCGAATGAAAATCACAACTTACATCTGACTGAAACTAAAAAACTGCGATTAGATGGTAAAGAGTTTTTAGTACCCAGAACACTAACAAAATTTGTTGATGCACGGGGAGTATGGTCAAAGCACTTAGGTAAATTGTGGCAACTTGGTGTTAATTTGGGCGGAAATCATATCGGCTATTTTCTGTATTTAGATGCTGATGGAAGCGTGCCAGAACACTCGCACAAAGGAACAGAGCATATATTAGTTTTGCATGGAAAATTTCATGATGGATTGAGTACCTACAGCAAAGGTGATTTACTTACTTTTAATGGCTCTCATACCCACGCGCCCTCAACGAAGGAAGCAGATGGCTGCTTAATTTTTTGTGTGCTGGATGAGCCGCTGAGTTTTACTCAAGCTTGGGCTAAACTGATTAATCCGCTTAGCCACGCGTTTTTCAAACTCAAAAGGGTCGTATAATCTAAGACTAGCTTAGTTACGAATGTATACACTCTCTGGGTAGTTGAGCTTTAGCGTTTTTAACGCGTTGTTCTTTAATTCCTCAAGCCCGAGTTGGTCATAGCTTTCAACCATTATTTCTAGTGCGGGCTGTGTCAATGTGGTATCCGCATAATACTCTAACACATAGCGCCCTCTGTTTGCTGCGGCTACCCAAGCTTGTCTTCTCATATAAAATTTTGCTACAGCAATTTCGTATTTAGCCAGACGGTTCTTGATTGAAACCATGCGTTGTTTAGCGTCGTCGCTGTATTTTGATTCAGGATATTGTTCCACTAGTCTGCGAAAATCTTCAAATGCCTCTCTTGAGCTACTTGGATCTCGGTCGGAACGGTCAACATTAAATAGATCTTGGAATAAATTTGAATCTCTTTCCATGTTTGTTAAGCCACGCATATACATTGCGTAATCAACATCGGAGTGATTTGGATTTAAACGTACAAAACGATCGATGGTCGCTAGTGTTTGGTCAGTATTGCCTGATTTGTAGTAGGCGTAAATCAAATCTAACTGGACCTGATGGGACAATTCTCCAAACGGAAAGCGCGAATCGATAGAGCTTAGTAATTGGGCGGCTCCCGTAAAATTACCTACATCTAAATCTTGTTTAGCTTCCTTATAGAGCGCATTGGCTCCTTGATTGGCTATTAATTCTCTCTGTTCATCTTTTGAATTGCTGCAGCTAGTTAAACTTGTTATCGCAAACGCTGAAACTGCGACCAACCAATATTTCATGTTCAAATTGCTCATATTCTATTTTTTCTACCTAGCCACATAGTTTACACGATATATGTCTACTACACGATGTTTAAAATCGGTGAATTATTAGAGGCTGTTTATCTTTGTTTATTATTTGTGCTGTAGGTCATTAATTCGTCAAACAACGCTAAATTCACGTGGTTTGGTGGTTCCAAATGAGTGAATTTAGAGGCAGTGTGGCGAATTAATGGCCACAGCCCGAAGGGTTGGCTCTAAAATTGGATAATACTTCGTTGTAGTTGGTTTATTTGGAGCCACCAAACTACACCCACTACGCCTTGTCTTATCCAATTTTAGAACCAACACAAAAAATAAACAAAGATAAACAGCCTCTACTTATCACTGCAATTTAGCCATTGCGCTTGCTATACTTACGGCAATTCGATTAAACAGCCGGTGCCATGCAAGACAATAACTTAACTATCCACCTTTCGGGAAACATTCCCGAACATTTATTCAATAAAAGACTAGACCAGTGCTTAGCTGAAATGTTCCAAGAATATTCTCGCTCAAAAATTAAAGAGTGGATAGAAAATAATCATGTTAGCGTGAATGGTGAAGTGATAGCCATCCCTCGGACAAAAATGAAAGGCCGGGAGAATGTCGTAATATCCGCGCTTCAAGAAGTGAAGGTGGAGAACAAGGCAGAAAACATTGCGCTGGATATCGTTTACGAAGATGATGATATATTGGTCGTCAATAAACCTACTGGCTTAGTGGTTCATCCAGGAGCGGGGAACGCCAGTGGGACAATGTTAAACGCACTGCTGTCACATGTACCTGAGATAGACAAAGTAGCCAGAGCGGGCATCGTTCATCGCTTGGACAAAGACACTACTGGGTTAATGGTCGTTGCTAAAAACTTACAAGCGCAAACAAGTTTAGTTGAGCAGCTTCAAAGCCGCACTATGGGGCGAGAATACGAAGCGATCGTGATGGGGAATTTAATTGCAGGTGGATATGTGGATGCGCCCATTGGCAGACATGCTACAAAACGCACCCTAATGGCTGTGCGCGAGACCGGAAAACCTGCCGTCACACATTATCGCGTTATCGAAAAATTTCGTGCACATACACATTTGCGTCTTAAGCTGGAAAGTGGGCGTACCCACCAAATAAGAGTCCATATGACGCACATTAAGCATCCGTTAGTGGGTGACAATCAATATGGTGGTAGGCCGCGCCCACCAAAAAAAGCGGATGCCTCATTTGCAGATGCGTTGCGAAGTTTTAACCGTCAAGCTTTGCATGCAGCACAGCTCACACTTAATCATCCAGTCAGTGGCGAACGTATGTCTTGGCAAGTACCACTGCCGCAAGATATTTCAAGTTTACTATTGATTATGAGAAATGATGTTATCGACAATAAAGATTTAATGGAATACTAATCTTGATTGCCAAGCACTTTTATTTGACTGAAAATGTGCTTTGTTTCACTACGACATGCTTGGGTGGGTATAGCGAAGCTCCCTTTAAAAGCTTGAATGTGGCTTATCATGTTGGTGATAAGCCCGAGCTAGTAGCCAAAAACAGGCAAGCGATTGATGACTTTATTCAAAGCCTCTCACACAAAGCCTTGCCATCAATTTATATGAATCAGCAACATACTACACGCCTCTGTGAGCTTGACCTTGGGCACTATGACTTAACAAAGCCAATGGATGGAATATTGACTTCAAGAGTCAACATGCCTTTGGCGGTGATGACGGCTGACTGCTTACCCGTTGTTTTGACAGATGGCAAAAAAATATCTGCGGTTCATGCCGGTTGGCGAGGGTTGGTGGATGGCATAATTGAGAAGGCAGTAGCTTGTTTTGACGACACGACCAAGCTTCAAGTTTGGATTGGTCCTGCAATCAGTCAAAGGCATTTTGAAGTAGGCGAGGAAGTCGCAAAGCTATTTGACAAATATTCTTACGCTCATTGTAATCAAAGTAAAAATGGAAAATACCTATTGGATTTGAAAGAGATATGCCAGAGAAAGTTGCAAATGAGTGGTGTATCCAAAATCGGTGTTTCCGATCATTGTACATACGCAGATGACCAGTATTTTTCTCATCGTAAGGCCACACATGAGGGGCAAGCGTCTACTGGACGAAATGCAACATTCATCCTTAGGGTCTGTTGATCTTTGCCGTAAAAAACTTGTACAGCAATGATCAACAGACCCTAAATTGACCTAAATCAAATTTATCTCTCTTGAAATAAACACTAGCCAATCATATCTCTGAAGCATCAAGCATTTGGAGTAAAAGTCATGCGCCTCGATAAATTTACCAGTAAGTTTCAAATCGCTATATCAGATGCTCAGTCTTTGGCATTGGGCAGAGATCATCAATATATTGAACCAGTGCACCTAATGTCTGCGCTGTTAAATCAGCAAGGCGGGACGGTGAGACCTTTGTTGGATCTTGCACAGGTCAATATGAACTCACTGCGCTCTCTGTTGGCAGAAGCTATCGATAAACTACCGAAAGTACAAGGAATATCAGGTGACGTTCAACTTGGACGAGATACCGTCCGAGCCTTAAACATGTGTGACAAAATAGCTCAACAGAGGAAAGATGACTTCATTACTTCCGAAGTTTTCGTTTTGGCAGCATTGGAAGACACAGGGGCACTGGGTGGTATATTCAAACAGCTTGCTGTGACCAAGGATACCGTTGAAAAAAGTATTGATAAATTGCGTGGCGGACAAAAAGTCACGGATCAAAACGCCGAAGACGTAAGACAAGCGCTTGAAAAATACACGACTGATTTAACCGAACGAGCCGAGCAGGGTCGCCTTGATCCAGTTATAGGACGGGATGAAGAAATTAGGCGTACTGTGCAAGTTTTACAGCGGCGAACAAAAAATAACCCTGTACTTATTGGTGAGCCGGGTGTTGGTAAGACGGCGATTGTTGAAGGGCTCGCTCAGCGGATTATTAATGGTGAAGTACCCGAAGGCCTCAAAAATAAACGCGTTTTGTCACTAGATATGGGAGCTTTGCTGGCTGGTGCCAAATATAGAGGTGAGTTTGAAGAGCGATTGAAGGCCGTCCTGAATGAATTGTCAAAAGAAGAAGGGCGAGTCATTCTATTCATTGACGAGTTACACACTATGGTCGGTGCTGGCAAGGGAGAGGGTGCAATGGACGCAGGCAATATGTTGAAGCCAGCGCTTGCAAGAGGCGAATTACATTGTGTCGGTGCAACTACGCTCGATGAATATCGGCAGTTTATCGAAAAAGATGCGGCACTAGAGCGCCGTTTCCAAAAGGTTCAAGTCGATCAACCCAGTGTAGAAGATACTATTGCGATTTTACGTGGTCTCAAAGAGCGATATGAGCTACATCACGCTGTCGACATCACCGACCCTGCAATTGTTGCGGCAGCAAGTTTGTCTCACCGCTACATTAGCGATCGTCAACTGCCGGATAAAGCGATTGATCTTGTTGACGAGGCAGCGTCAAGTATTCGTATGCAAATCGACTCTAAGCCTGAAGAAATGGACAGACTTGAGCGTCGCATCATTCAATTGAAACTTGAAGAGCAAGCTCTTGCGAAAGAAACGGATGCTGCTAGCCACAAGCGCCTTGAAATTATTGAACTCGAGCGTGAGCAGGCCGAGCATAAGTTCTCTGAACTCGAAAAAATATGGCACAGTGAAAAGGATGCTATGCAGGGTACGCAAGGCATCAAAGCTGAGCTTGAACAAGCCAAGCTGGATTTAGAAATTGCGCGACGAGCATCAGATTTAAATCGAATGTCTGAATTACAGTACGGCAAAATTCCTGCCTTGGAGCAGCGTTTAGAAAGTGCCTCAGAAATAGAATCAGTTGACAATAAACTACTGAAAAACAAAGTCACGGATGTAGAAATTGCTGATGTATTGTCACGATGGACAGGCATTCCAGTTGCTAAAATGCTAGAGAGTGAGAAAGAGAAGTTAGTCAGTATGGAAGCTGTATTAGCAAAGCGGGTTGTGGGTCAAGAAGAGGCGGTTAAATCGGTCTCCAATGCTATTCGCCGTTCACGAGCTGGGCTTGCTGATCCAGAAAAGCCAACGGGATCGTTTTTGTTTTTAGGCCCCACCGGGGTTGGAAAGACAGAGCTTTGCAAGGCGCTCGCAAACTTTATGTTTGATACAGAAAATGCTTTGATCCGAATTGATATGTCTGAGTTTATGGAGAAGCATTCGGTTGCTAGGTTAGTTGGTGCGCCCCCAGGCTATGTAGGCTATGAAGAGGGTGGCTACTTGACTGAAGCGGTGAGAAGAAAGCCGTATTCTGTTATTTTATTAGATGAAGTAGAAAAAGCTCACCCTGATGTGTTCAACATATTGTTACAGGTTTTGGACGATGGCCGACTAACCGATGGACAGGGGCGAACAGTAGATTTTAAGAATACCCTGATTATCATGACTTCTAACCTAGGCTCAGAAATTATCCAAAGCCAGGCAGGGGAAGAAAACTATGCTGAAATGAAAAACAGCATCATGCAAGTTTTGGGAGCGCATTTTAGGCCGGAATTTATTAATCGCGTTGATGATATTGTCGTTTTCCACTCTTTGGCACAAGAGCAAATAAAAGCTATTGCGAAGATTCAGCTAGCAGGCTTGCGTCAACGACTCCATGAAATGGACTATAAATTTGAAATTTCTGGTGCAGCGCTAGATAAAATTGCAGAAGCGGGCTTTGACCCAGTATTTGGCGCACGGCCGTTAAAAAGAGCCATTCAAACAGAAATTGAAAACCCCCTCGCAGAAACTTTATTGTCAGGAAAACTTGGAGAGGCAGATAAAGTACGGATTGATGTAAAAGACGGAAAGCTGGTAATTATTTAGAGAGTTTTAGTCCGATCGCAGTTTATTGATCGGACTAATTCATTTTAGTATGCTAATTTAGTTGACAACTGGTACCGATTACCGCACCTCCCACGCTATTGTCTGTAAATACGCCTGCAAATCCGCCAATTGAGTCTTGCGGTAGACCGCTTGTAGGATCGGCACCATCAGGATCAAAAAATAAGCTGAAAGTGAACTCGCCGCCAGATGCAATAATAATTCCATCTGATAAAGCTCCTGACAATGCAGTCTCGATTCCACGCAAAGATATTAAAGTGCCCTTAACGCTATTGTCACTCATCACATCGAGGCCAATTAACGATGCTCGAAGAACCAAGGCTACAGGGCCGTCACTAGCGTCAGGGTCGGACACAACAAGGCCAGACAAGCGATGCACAGCAGATAAGTCACCCGCCATCCGTTCTCCTGTAAAGGTGCCAGAATCATCAGTAATCGAATTTGTCCAAGTTCCAGATAGTGATGTATAGCTTTTATTAAACACACCCGAAAATGCGCCACCTGTCGTTACATCGCCAGTAATTACTGCTCTATCGGATGATAGGCTAACACCTTCCCTAGACGGAAAGAAAAAAGGAAACTCATCAGTGTTACTGTAACCATAACCAGTTGTTACACCGGTTCCAATAGTTGCTTCTGGAAATGTTTCTGGACTATACAATTTATGTTGAATTAACAGTATGTATGTTCCTGTATCGTCTCCTTCGAAAGTACCAGAAAATGCGCCTGATATTAAACAAGAAGAGGTGCCTGAGATAACTTCTAAAGTCTCTTCATCACTTGGAAAGGTTACATTTCGGTTGTCTGCCTGATTTACATCTGCAATTATTGACATAATTTCACTTTCAAATGATAGTTGCTAATTACGATTAATTGGACTGTCACACCGATTTGATGGGCGCAGCTACATTATTTGTAAGGACCAATATACCGATCACTTTGGACCATTGACGCTGAAATTTCTCATAGACTGAAATGATCAAGCTTCTTCAAGAAGTAACGTTTGTCCTGCTCAACAAGGCAAAATTTATCTATGTCAGGACTGCTCCTGTTTATTCTTTTCATTACCCAATAAAGGCATCTAAGACTCGATCCTCTTAATTCAAATGTATCGTGGACGTCTAAGTTGGCAGACAAGTCTATTAGCTCATCTTTAATGAAATGCGAAACTCCCTCATCCATTCTATTAAAAAACAGCATAAATTCATGCTCAGTCCAAGACCGCCGAAACCGCCTCATTAATGTACTTATGTTTGTTCTTTCTTCAATTTCTTTGTATGCGCTATTGTTGTGTAAACCTCTATAATTAGTTACTGGCTTTTGCCAACAAAATTTAGCTTCAAGAAAGGAAAAAATGTAATTACCGCAGTACTTATAAGGCAGGAGACCGCAAACGAAAGCGTTTATCAAGAATAATATCAGCGTTTCATCGAGTTCATGTTTAGACATAGACACTGATGGGGATGACTTACTTTTCTGTTGTCTTATTAGAATAAGGGCTGCAAGTGCGCTTTGCGATGCAATACGTCTTAAATCCCAAATCACCTTTTTAGATAAAGGCTTCAATTGCAAAGTGCGGTCGTAATTCCGTTGTTTTTCAAATAGCACTGCCATTACATTTACATCTTGCAGTTCAAGCACATCGCATATTTTGTTATCGTCATTTTCAACTAACTCAAGAGCATCCCAAATTGGTGAATAAAATATATTCATGGTGCCGTTCGCCTCATCTTCGATACTGGCCACGGTATCGAAGGAAGGTCTAATCCCTTTTGTAATATGTTTATTAAACAGCCCAGTTCTGACCTGTGCCCCATTACTAAAACGACTCTCCATTTGATTGCCATTAAAGCAGATGCCTACTTTATTACAGGCATGCCCGTATGCCGCAATAGTTGCCAAGTGACGTATTGATTTGGGCGCAATGTTCGTATGCATAGTCTATGTGGTCCACTCGAAAGTGACAAAAACGATTGATTTGATCATTTTTAAAAATAAATTTACTGAAAATTCGGCTGATCCTCAGCGTTGATTTAACGGATTTATAATAAGTTATGTCGCGTTTGGCGAAAATTTTTCTTTAAATTCCAAACCCTTAATCATAAATATAGCAAAAATTCGTGAGTCATGCGTGACAAAGCGTGACTCATTGCAAATCTTTGCCGTAGGTACTAGCTTTGTAAATAGTCACTGGCGCAACGAGACGTAACTAAGATGGATGATGAAATAAATGAGCTAACTCTTAGGATTGAACAAACACTCTACAAAGAGTTTGGTCCTTTATTGTTTGGACAGAGCTTATATAAAGCGCTGGGATTCTCGAGCGCAGAAGCGTTTAGGCAGGCTGCAGCACGTAAGCACATTACTATTGATGTTTTCAAAATCAAAAACCGTCGAGGCAAGTTTGCCCTATCACATGATGTTGCAAAATGGCTGGCGACACAAAAAATAAATAACGTTGATTCAGGAGGTTTTATCGAAAAGAAAATTTGAGGCGGCGCAGAAACACAAAACCCTGCTAAGTTTGGCGACCGCAGGGCTTTGAGTAAACATCGAATTTTGCTCCGATGTTTATAGAATAGACGATTATTTTGATTTGTCAAAACATTCGTTTGTTCACCTGCGCCTTTGTTTGTTTCTTAACACAAAGGTACATTATGATTAATCCACAATCATTTAGAAATTTAGTGCGCGTATTAGAGCGCCTGAGACAAAAAGCTATTCAAGCCGGTCACACAAGTGACCAAATCAATAAAAGTGCATTATTGGAATCAATATCGAGCCGCAAAATTGGCGAATTTATTGATTGCTCACATCAAACGGTTAACCGCACAGTCACTCGATTTTTAGCAATACACAAAAAGCTACCGGAGACTAAATTGCTCAGCCTAACGGATAACGAGCTCCTGCATTTGTTTTATCCCAAAATGGTAGATAAAGAGTTACCTAAACGCAGACCGCCTATCGCTTTAATTATGAATGAAGCCGCAAAGCGACCTAAAAAATTAGGGCTGAAAATAAAAACGATTTACTTAAACTACCGAGCGCAAGACCCATCAACAGCTTTAAGTATCTCTCACTTTTATTACTTAGTACGGCAAGAAATAAAACAATCAAAACTGGAGTACTTGTTCGAATATGAGCCTGGAGAAGTACTTTGCGCAGATTATGCGGGTATTAAGCTTATTTATTATCCTGAGTCCCCACAAAAGCCAGAACTGTTAGATGTGTTTGTGGCCATATGGGGCTATTCAAATCGCATGTTCGCCGTTGCGAGTAAAAGGCATACCACTAATGACTGGGTAAGAGGGTTTGTAAAAGCCTTCACCCACTTCGATGCTTGTCCGTGTGTTGTGCAGTTTGACAATGGTGAAATGGTTAAGAAATCTGGATTATTAGCAACGCTAACCGAGCAAGCACAATGCATGTCCGCGCACTATGACTTAATGGTGGATACTTCCCAAATAGGGAGTCCACGACAGAACGCGAAAGCTGAAAAAGGCGTTCAGCACATATCAAATAGAGTGTTGGTGCCCATGCGTAAATTACATTTTTCGACCATTGACGAGGTGAATGCGCATTTGTTAGCAGAGGTAGAAAGGCTAAACGATGAGCCATTACAAAAAATAAAAGTCTCGCGCAATGCATTATTTGAAAAGCATGAAAAACCTGCCTCTAAGGGCTTGCCAATCCATGCTTATGCACCCTTTGATAAACGCTTTACGCAAACATCTTCGGCCAACTGCACAGTGACTTATCAAAGTAATTTATACAGCATACCCTTTGAGAAACGAAATCAATTGCTCACCATTGAAATAACAGAAAATAACTTATCTGTATTTCATAACCATCAGTTGATTGCGTCGCATGAACTGCTCTGTGGTGTTAATCAACGACGTATGCTTGATGCGCATAAATCGCCTGCTCACCTTGCACAATCGCACAAAAATAAAGCGTATTTCATGCAGTGGGCAAAAGCTATTGATATAAGCATAGCTAAATTGGTCGAGCGACAATATGAGCGCGTTAACTCTGAGAACTCCCGCCCTGCTGGCAAGGCGTGTATTTATATCCAGAAGCTGTATAAACGCTATGGAGATGAAGCATTTGTAAGTGCATGTAAATACGCAGACACTCATGTTATTACCCAAGTGCAAGAGCTTGAGTTGGTATTACAAACAGAGATCCATTCAGATAACAACGAAACGCAAGCGCCGCTTGTGCTTCCTCAGCATAAAAATATTAGAGGAGCACAATACTATGGCAGTAATTAATAACGAAGTGGTACTGAGTAATATCAAATCGCTTTGCGAGCAAAAACGCTTGATGCCCATGTATCGTGCACTCATAGAGTATATGTCCCAAGCAGATGAAAAAATCGATTTTTACGAATGTTTTCTCGCCATGCTGCAACTGCAAATCGACAACGACCATATGCTTAAGGTCGGGCGATTACGCAAAACAGCTAAGTTGCGCTGGAGCAGTGCCACGTTGGAAGACTTTAAAGAAGCCAGTCATCGAGCGGTCGATTTCAAGATGTTGGCGCAGTTAGCTAAATGCCATTGGATAGCCAATTTTCAGCACATCATTATTACCGGTCCCACAGGCGCAGGTAAAACCCACTTGGCGTGCGCATTGGTTCAGTCTGTGATTGAGCAGGGTTATACGGCTTTGTATATGCATTTTCCAGCGCTTATTCGCCGTTTAAAAATGGCCGAGCGGGCGGGAAACGATGAGCTTACTAAGCTACGCAGGCAATTATCAAAAGTGCGCGTGTTACTCATTGATGATTGGGGCATTCAGCACTTATCAAGCGAAGAGCGCCATTTGTTGTTTGAATTGATTGAAATGCGAGACCAAAATTCGTCTTTAATCATTACGTCGCAATATCCAACGGATGTTTGGCACGATGCCTTTCAAGACAAGGTGGTTGCCGATTCGGTGTTAGACAGAATTGTGTCATACGCAATATTAATCGATTGGGACACTGACTCTTATCGTCGCAGAAAAGGTGCGGCGTTAGCGAAAGCAAGCAAGGAACGTATTACCAAACCACAGTCAAAGGGGAATAAATAATGTTGCATACGTCACGATTGGACACGACGCCTCGTTTGTTTACTCACCCTTTATTAGAAAGGGATAAGTTTGTTATTGAGCAGGAAATACCGCTATTAATTAAGCACTACCACGAGTGTTTACTTGATAGCCCAAAACCATTGGCGTTTGTCAAGAACACATTGGGGCTTTCGCTATCGCAAGTTAAAACCCATGATGTCGGGTTTGCTGACCGCTCATTAAGTCTTCAGTTGCCAAGACCTAAAGCGATAGACGGCAAGAAACTGCGAGGCTCATTGAAGCGATTGTCGATATTAAATGCAACTGGTCATGAAAGCATGAGAGGGTGTATTACCTTACCAATAATCGAAGACAATCAGCCAGTCGCCGTATTTGGTTTACGTTATGACCGCCCAAGACGCGGTGCTTCGCCAACAAAACACAGTTGTTTTGGGGTAAATCCTATATTCACATTACAAGGTTTAGGGGCGGTGGCACTTCGGTGTAATCACCCGTTAGATGTGATTGCTTTGGATAAATACGGCTATCAAAATGGCTATTCGGAGCTTGAAGATGAAATGTCGGAATTAAGCTGCGATATGTTACATCAACTAGGTGTGTCGATAATCGTCTACTTCTCTGACCCAATGGGAGCAAGCTTTAATGTGCACAACGCTAAAACATTGGCTGCTAGATACAACATTATGCTGTGCGAGGTACGTTTACCCTATAAAGTCATGAATATTGGCAAGTGGGACGCTTTACAGTGGAAGGTTTTCGAAGCACGGCTAACAAGAGCACTAAGCAGTGTAGGAGTGCGCAATGAGCGATACCAAGCCTGAATCTTTTGCTGCATGGATAAATTTTTACCTAGATGATTGTTGTGCAAGCGGGCAGTCCTTGCGGACTGTCCGCATTAAACGATGCAATTTAACTCTTTTTGTTAAATGGTGCTTAAGCGAGGACATTGCGTCGCCGGCAGCGGTTAGTAAAAAAGTGTTAGAAGCATATAAACGATACTTAAATACTTACATCAATTCAAGGACGAATAATCAATTGTCGCTTGGCACCCGCAAGAACAGACTAACCGCCGTTAAAACTATGTTCACACGAATGGTGTATTTGGAGGTGATTGCAACAAGTCCTTTGGCAGCCTTTGAGTTGCCTAAAGTACCTAAACGTTTACCAACGGCATTTTTAACATTTGAAGAGATAGAGGAAGTATTTGCACAAACCCTCATGTATGGATTAAAAGGCATGCGCGACCGCGCCATGCTAGAAACCTACTATGCAGCGGGAATAAGGCGAATGGAGCTAGGCAACTTAGAGATAAGCGACATCAATTTCAAAACCAAGAAACTGAGAGTCAACAACGGAAAAGGCGCGAAAGACAGGCTTGTGCCCATTGCTAAACGAGCAAGAGAGTGGATAAGACAGTATTTGCAATTTAGCCGACCGTCATTAAAGACTTTTCATTCGGGGCAAACATTATTTTTAAGTAATTCAGGCGGTAAATTTGGTGAAACTCAGCTGTCTGAATTGGTCAAAAAATACTTGTTAATGGCGGGGTATGATGTCAACGCTGCCTGTAACGTTTTTAGGCACAGCGCGGCAACGCATATGCTAGAGGGCGGCGCGGATATTCGCCAAATACAGGTCTATTTGGGGCATGCTGACATATCCACTACGATGGTGTATACGCATATTACTAACCCAGAGTTGGAAAGGACTTATGAGAAGTCGCATCCTGCTGCCAACGAGCAACCTCACATAGATACCTGAGCAAAACTGTGCTAAATTAAGCGCAGTTTCTGACAAATATGTGAATAGTACTTTTGACCGTTTTGAAAACAAAAGATATCTGTGAAGCGCTGAATATTAAGCGACATCAATTGCGAGCGTGGACTGATGCGCTAGCGCCATACAGTAAGCAAACTACTCATGCACGCTCTGCTCGTCGGTTTGATACGGGCGATCTATTGTTCTTTGCGACGGTTCAACATATTGAGAAGAAGTTTGGTCTATCTATCAGTGTATTTGCCAAATTATCACAATGTATTTATGACACGGTTCGCTCACCGCGAACAATAAATGATCATGAACGAATATTTTTGGATATAAATAGTCAAAGATGTTTTATTACTGATACATTGGATATTGATGCCGAGGGAATACTTATTGATATTGCGCCAGTTAAGAAATTGGTGAGTGGTTTTTTAGAGCTTACACCAACTCAAGAACAAATACATTTTGGTTTAGCAAAAGTAAGCTAACGACTATTAATATTACGGAAGACACATTATG
Source organism: Agaribacter flavus (assembly GCF_042646125.1). Taxonomy (NCBI): domain Bacteria; kingdom Pseudomonadati; phylum Pseudomonadota; class Gammaproteobacteria; order Alteromonadales; family Alteromonadaceae; genus Agaribacter; species Agaribacter flavus. The sequence goes on along the minus strand of NZ_JBHRSW010000017.1, from coordinate 14,509 downwards.
GCCACGGCTGAACAAATAAAAGCACTTTTAAAAAGTCATGCAGACCGTGACGATACTCGCTTTTATTCACTTGCAATACAATTGGCTGCAAAGGAAGCGAGAAAAGGCCACACTAAACTCGCTGATGACATAAAAAATATCATCGAAAAATCACAAACATCGAATATGAAACCAGTTTCTTCTGCACCCGTTCAACTCAAAAAAGTGAATTCAGGTGAGTTACAGGGGTTGTTGGAGCATACGTCTCATTCAGTCAGATTAAACGAACTTGTTCTTTCGCCCGAAATAGTAACAAGGTTTGAGAAAATCATTTTCGAACAAAGGCAAAAAGACAAGTTGAGTCGGTTTGGTTTAGCGCCAAGTAGAAAGCTAATGTTCGTTGGCCCTCCTGGCACAGGTAAAACTATGTCTGCCTCGATGCTAGCAACTGAACTAAAGCTGCCGATGTATACGATTGTTCTTGATTCACTTATCACGCGCTTTATGGGAGAAACCGCGTCCAAGCTAAGGTCAATATTCGATCATATTGCTCAAACACGAGCGGTTTATCTATTTGATGAGTTTGACGCAATAGGTGCACAAAGAGGCGCTGCAAATGACGTCGGAGAAATTAGAAGAATCTTAAATTCTTTTTTAATGTTTGTTGAGCAGGATAATTCAGATAGTTTAATAGTCGCTGCAACTAATCATCCAGAGTTGCTAGACAGAGCGCTTAACCGTCGCTTTGATCAATTTATTAGTTTTTCTAAACCAGACCAACCCCAAATTGCTGAGTTAATTGAAAGAACCCTAGCGTTATTCGATTTAGACCAAGTAAGCATGAGTCCAATTTTAGATACTGCTGCGGGTTTAAGCGCTGCTGAAGTGACCCAAGCTTGTGAAGATGCTGCCAAGGAATTCGTGCTCCATAACGATGCGCTAGTTGATGAAGAAATTTTATTAGCTGCATTTGAAAGAAGAAAATCAGGAAAATCTTTATTTAATTACTAATGAGGTAGTCTGTGAGTGAAAGGAAGCACCATTTAAAACTTCAAGGGTTTTACACCAATGAGAATTATGAGTCAAAGCAGACTGCTAGAGGCGCTACTGTACCTTTAAGAAATAGAGGCCAACACGGGTCTAGCCTAAGACGTGAGTTCTCTAATGCACTAGCTAGCTATCAACAAATAAGACAAACAATCGATTCCCCATTATCTGAAGAGCTTGGGATTTACATTGAGTTAACTAGCTTCCCTAACCTGCCACTGCCTTTTGATAGTATCGACAATAAAAGTTTTAGATTAAAAAGCCTTTCTAACAAAGATAGTATTGAACACGCCATCGTGTTCGTGCCGGAATCTAAAAGAAATGTGTTTCACAAAAAAATTGAGGAATATCTTGATAACTCGCGATTGAATGAAAAGGGTGAACCGAGAAATCATAAGCTGATTGACAGTATTCGGTCTGTTCGCTTAGCCGATATCAAATCATTTTGGACTGATAATCCGGATTACTTTCCAGAAGACAGAAACCAGCAAGTCTGGATAGAACTTTGGCTAGGCAAAGATAGTAATACTTCACAAGAATTTGTCTCACTGCTTGCTGAAAGGCTCGGTGGTGAGCTTGGAAACTCTTCTCAAACGTTTTTTGATTGCACTGTTCACTTGATTAAAGTTTCAATATCTCAGCTAGAGAATGCTGTTTACCTGATCTCAAATTTAAAAGAACTTCGCCGGGCAAAGGAAGTTCCCGTCCCAATCGTATCTAGCGAGCCACAAGAGCAGCTCGAATGGGCAAATAACGTGCTTCAACGAATTAGCAATCCAAATGATGTAAGCACATCGGTAGTAATACTTGATACTGGTGTAAACTATAACAATCCCTTGCTTTCACCTTTTAGCAATGCAAGTTATTCGGAATGTTGGCTTCCCACTTGGCCGCACTACGATAATTATATTTTAGGTAGCCCGCCATACTCGCCCCATGGCTCATTACAGGCAGGTATAGTAGCTTACGGTGATTTACAAAAAGCAGCGTTGTCTAATGATAATATTGAGATAACGCATATTATAGAGTCTGGAAGGATTTTACCGCCCACTGGAACCAACGACCCAAAACTCTATGGTGAAATTACATTAGGTACGCTTAACAAATTAGAGATCAATAATCCAAACATTAGCAGAGTTTACTCGTTGGCTGTTACATCCGATCCAGAATACTTAGGAGGACAACCTTCGTCTTGGTCTTCTCAATTAGACGATTCTGCATTTAACTTTAGCGAAGATTTTAATCGATTATTTATAATTTCAACAGGTAATAATAGAGCAATCTCGCCTTACGTGGATTATTGGGAGCAAGCTCACTTATCTCAAATTGAAGACCCAGCGCAAGCATGGAATGCAATTACGGTAGGAGCTTACACAGAGTTAACGACAGTTGATGAATATGACTTTGACGATTGGTCTCCTTTTGCTGAAGCAGGAGATGTAAGTCCATCCGCGCTTACTTCTGTTAATTGGGGCTGGAGGCGTCAAGCACCTTATAAACCTGAATTAGTTGCAGAAGCTGGCAACAGATTGTTATCACCAGATAAACAATCTCTGACTGAAGCTGATACTGTATCGTTGCTTACAACCTCAGGTAGAACAACAGGTCAACTTTTTGAAACCACTAGAGATTCGAGTGCGGCTACTGCAATTGTATCTAATTATGCAGCTCAACTAATGTCTGAATACTCTGAATTGTGGCCTGAAACTGTTAGGGGACTACTTGTTCATTCAGCCAATTGGACTGATAAAATGTCGCAAAGGTTTAATGCCCTCAAAACAGCTCACACCCAAACTGTTGCGAAGGAAACAATGCTTCGCAGTGTAGGCTATGGCGTTCCAAATTTTGAGCGTGCAAAGTATAGTTTAACCAATGAACTTACCATGGTAGCTGAAAACTTTATCACACCTTTTGAAGAAGGCTCTAGCGATCCAAAACTTGGAAATATGCAACTCTACCAATTGCCATGGCCTGCATCAGTGCTGCGGGATTTACCCAATAATATTAATGTAAAACTAAAGGTGACGCTCTCATATTTTATTGAACCCAATCCGAGTCGAAGAGGCTTTAAGCAACGTTACAGTTATCAGTCGCACGCATTAAGGTTTGAAGTGATAAGGCCAGGACAAACAATTAGCAATTTCAAAGGAAAAGTGAACGCATTAATGGCCGACGATAACTATGATGGACCAGAGGGAGACGGGTCTGGTTGGAAGTTTGGTAGCGATTTCAGAAAGCGGGGTAGTATACATTCCGATATATGGACGGGATCGCCCCAAGATTTAGCTGATATGCATACAATTGCAATTTGCCCTGTAGGTGGTTGGTGGAAATATAAAACAGGGTTGGATCGTTGGCAAAATGACGTGCGGTACAGTTTACTTATTTCACTCGAAGCGCCAGAGATTGATATTGATCTGTACTCTGAAATTGTTACATTAATTGAAAATGAAGTAACGATAGAGACTTAATCTTAAGGGTTTATTATAGGATCGTAGAGCCTTCGTATCCATATGAACGGTCGGATCTACGATCAAAGCTTGGGTAGGTTCTTACAGGCTGATCCGTTTATTCAGGCACCTACAAACAGCCAAAGTTTCAACCGCTACAGTTACGTGCTGAATAATCCGTTGAGTTATACGGACCCTAGTGGGTATTTCTTTAAAGCTTTAGGTAAATTTGTTAAGAAATATTGGAGGCCGCTTGTTGCTGCCGTTGTTGGCGTCATAACTTATGGTGCTGCGTCTGGTTGGGTCGCAACATGGGGCGCTACATGGGGTACGGCGGCAACTGCGACGAGCGCCGCCACACTGACTTGGGCAGGAGGCGCGGCGGCGGGGGCAATCACGGGGTTTGTGGCCGGTGCCGTTGGCACAGGTTCATTGAAGGGAGCCTTGCGTGGCGCATTTAGTGGGGCAGTGTTTGGTGGTATTGGTTCTGCAGGTTGGAGCGCAGAGACAACGTTAGGTGCACACGCGCTAGGTGGCGGCATAATTTCGGATTTGCAGGGAGGTAATTTTGGGCACGGTTTCGTAACAGCCGGCGTAATGAAGGGCGTTGGAATGTTTAATGGTGCTAGCAAAGGAGCGAGTATTTCTGAAATAGCTGGCAGAGCTACAATTCAAGCCATTGTTGGAGGAACTGTCTCTCGGGTTACTGGAGGTAAATTTGCAAATGGGGCGGTTACAGCAGCAATTCAATACACTGTAAATAGTTCAGCAACAGCAATTCAAGATGGTTGGAAAAGCTTCTCGAAGGGGGCTTCTCGATTTTTTGGGAAGATTCTAGGCACTTTAGGAACTCTACTAACATTAGAAGATACAATGCGAAGACATGCTCATTTGAATCATTATACAACTAATGAAAATAGAGCTTTAATAGATGAATCCGGGGCTATCTTACCTGGTCCTAATTCTGGTAAGGTATGGATGACACCAGATACATATGCGACTGGAGAGCAAGCTAGAGCTAGTCTTGCTTTAGACAAAACCCCTGATGGATACTACAAAGTCCCTTTGACTAACATCCCTCCAAAACCTTCGCATGTGGGAAAAGTTGAACCTTGGAATGGAGAGCCAGGAGGCGGAACGGAAGTCATTTTTGAAACTCCAATAAGTATCGAGAATGCTGAATGGGTGCCTATATCATCGGGAGGAGGCTAATGCGCAAATTTTTAGTTGGTTACGATTACGGCTCAGGCGGTATTTGGAGAGTTATTATTGCGGAAAATTCAAAGCAAATTCTTGAAGAGTATCCTGAACTTGTCATTCAAGACAACAAGCCAAGTTGGATGTCAGAGGATATGTATAGAAAATTGCTTAGTGAAGCAATAAACCTGTCTGATACCAATAATGTATTTTTTAATTCAATTAGATCTCAACGGGCTTGAAACCAACAACCATATGAGGAACGTTAAACAGGACACCCACCCTTTTGAGTACCAAGGGGTCAGAGAACTTGAAAAGTTGATTGTTTTCATTTAGTTAAATATTAATGCCACAATAGTGAAGCATTTTTTATGTCCGCTATGGGCAGAATGTCCAATTCTCTAGGCAGCGTATTTCGGTAGGGGGTAAGTAAACAATAGCGGTTGAATAGGCTAAAGGTGGCTGTGCCACTAATTTGGTAAGTTCTGGTCCATTTGATTCAGAGTGTTGGTCCAATCAAAACGTGTTGTTGGTTCTATTCGTCAATGTGCGTGGTCCAGAGTGACCGTAATTTGCAATAGTTGTGAAAAATCGGGTTGAGCAAAGTTTGGGGATACTACCCGAACTTCATCCGAAATCTGGATACCATCGGAAATATCTTCATTGGAGTCAAGAATCAAAAGTAACCTGTAGATATTCTGTACTCGAATATCTTCTGTGTTACTGTCTGCAATATCGAGAATAGTAATAAATTCCTGACCTTCTGTTACCCCAAACTCGATTCCGCCTAAAGAAAAGGTTATTCTTTCTCCTTCTTCATAATTGAATTTTCCTTCGCTATCCGTGACTCTCTGTTCTGATCCAACTTGGTATGTTAACCCTTGAACAATTGGGAATAATCTGCCACTTACCAACACGGGGGAAGGGCTTGAAGGAGGGGGAGAGCTTACATTACTATCGTCACTAGTTGGTGCGCTACTGTTTCCGCCTCCGCAGGCAGTGAGCAATATAAATGTAAATGTTAAATATAGCTTGCAAGGTAGATTCAGGTTCATCAATTTTCCTTAATGTCTGAACACTTTTATAGCTCTGTAGGGCTACGTCATAAAAATGAAGTGGAGATGGACTTTTAGTATTTGGTTAAAAAATGACCACTTATTTCGATTCTGTCAAATAAAATTGCTCTTTTTAATGCGATGTCGCAGTTTTCTTTATTGGGTTTTATATTGCATTGGGTGTTGGGCTGCTACTGATTGTTGTCAATCTTACAATCCCTAAAATGATTGGACCCGCTTTAGCCGTTATTCAAATTTCTCTTTTTTATGCTGTAGTGTTGTCTGAATTGGTTTTACAGGTACAAAAACACAGGCTAATAAACCGAGCTTTGATTCACGGCGAAATAAGATATCAAACTGAGCAAAATGGCGAACAGGCATCCGCTTTTCGGCTTTTAGGATTGTTCGTAATTTTGTTGGTGGTCATGCTCGCTACATCAATTCTTAGCAATAGCGTGATGTCTATTCCGGCAGCATTGTTCATCTTATCTATAGCGGGTATAGGTGCTTTTTCATCATATGGGAGCGCGTGTTTTCCGTTGATAGTGGGGGCGTTCAAAGGCGTAAAGGAGGAACAGCAAGTTATTGCTATCTACATGTTTTTAAACTATCTGGGGAGATTGATAATCTCTGCAGGTACGATTTATCTCTTGGTTAATTTGACTTCAATGTTAAGCACACTCGACGATATTAATCAGTTATATACACGTGTATCTGAATCATTAGTTGGGATTTTTTCCGCGGTAGTCCTTTACCTGTGCTTTATCAAAACACTGATGATATCTTTGCCAACGAATGCCAAACGACAGGTTGAACATTTGTCTTTTGTTCTAGAGGAAAATAAACACAATGCGCAGGTGTTGAAGACTTATTGCGCCCTTGCAATCATTGTTGTAATCGCAACGGTAGCTGTTATTGAAGGTACGCTCTAATTTTCACCCTTAACTGCTTGAAGATCTTCGTTCAATTCTTTTATTTTGTTGGCGACAAGCGTTACATTGGGGTTGTTTAACGCTTCAAGTATCATGTTTTTTGCTTCGTCAATCCGAGATAGTTTGTGCAGAGTATAGGCCAAGTGATACTGAATTTGTGCATCATCAGAAAGTAGGGTGTACGCTTGTCTTAGATATGTTAACCCTTCTTCTAGTCTTCCTTCTTTAACAAGTATCCAGCCTTTGGTATCAATTATTTCCGCAGAGTTGGGGGCTTTTTTTAATGCTTTGTCGGCATAGTATTTAGCTTGCATTATATTGTCGAGCTTTTCGAGATATAGCGTGGCGATGTTATTGAGGACAATACTCTGATTTTTATAGCTTTCTTGGTCAAGTGTTTTATATAAAGACAATGCCTCTTCAATTCTATTTTGCTGTAAATAATAGTCTGCTAGGAGGTTTGAAATAAGTATTGGCGTGGTTTCACTCTCAATTGCTTTACTCACAATTGCTTCAAACTCTTTACCCTTGAATCCTTTTTGAGCTAGCTGATAAAGCTTTATTGCTGCTATTACATAAGTGTTATTCATAGAGTAAGCAGCTTTGTATGCTTTGTGTGCTTTCTCTATTTTGCCTTCGATAGCCGCAATTTCACCTTCTAATAGAAGTAAAACTGGCGACTCAATGCCTGTTGCTTGTAGTTCTTTTAGTGAGGATTCGGCCGACGCGACATCTTCTTGAAGTAAATATACTTGAATCATTTCAACTAAAACAGGTGCCTTGTTAATGGCCAGTTGTTCAGCTGTGCTTAAGGATTTTAATGCGCCATTTACATCGTTTGCAGCCACTTGAAGCTTCGCAAGTCGCAGTAATTTATTCAGGTCTTTTGTCCACAATCCAAACAGAACGCGCAATTCGTTCGCGGCTTTGGGGTAGTCGTTTGACTCGATAAGTAGTTTGGCTTTTTCTTCAATATATGGCGTAAACAAGAACCTGTTTCTGAGGAGTGCATCGAGTTCTGAGATGGCTTTTTCTTTTTCTCCCATTCGCTTGTACACTTGTACCAGTAATTCAGAAGCATATGTGTCATCTTCAGTAAGAGATTTAGACAGATTCAATGCTCGTAAAGCGCGCTCGTGGAGATCCTGTGCAAGTAGGGCTTGCCCCATTAAAGTATGGAGTGATGCATCTTTGTTATCTGTTTCGATCAAGCGAGAGAGGATATTTTCGGCTTGGCTGTATTGCCCTGTGTTAATGAGCGCTATCGCTTTGTTTTTTCTAGCTGAATATGAAGCACTATCATGCGCAAGTAAATTGTTGAGTATTGTTATCGCTTCTTGATATTGAGTTTTAGCAATGAGAATCTCTGCCTTAATAATATGTGCTTGTGATTCATTTGGGAGTCTTTCAATGAGCGTATTCACTTTATCCAGAGCTTTGTTTAGCATGTCGTTTTCACGGTAAATATCGATTGCCGTGTAGACAGATATTGGATCGAGTTGGTTTGCAAATAGTCCTTCAAAGAGCTGTAAGGCTTCTTTGTTTTTTCCGCGTTTCAGTAAAGCCTTAATTCTTGCAAATACAATATTTGGATTGTTTGGCTTATGTATTTTACTTATCTCGTCAAGCAGGAGCTCACACTTAAAGTTTCTTGGGGATTCTATGTAGAGGTCACATAACAAGATATTCAGGGTTAAGTTGTTTTTTATGATACTTTGATTTTTATCTAAGAGATTCAGCGCTTTAAAAGATTGGTTCATCTTTATGTAAGCGTCTGCCAAAATACCGATCGCATTTACGTCTTTACGGTTTTTGATTAGATAGCTTTCAAGCTCTGTGACGGCCTGTTGGTAGTTTCCCGACATATAGGTAGCTAAAGCCATTACAAAGCTAAGTTCTGCTCTTTCCGATTTGATTTCGTCGGGCAGTAATGACAGTTTTTGATTGATTTGCGAAAACACATCCTCATCTAGCATTGTATCACTCGAATCAATAAGTTTACCGTATAAGAGCAAAGCAAAGGGATCATCAGGCGTTTGCTCGATAATGCTTTCGACTATTGATTTTGCATTTTCCAGTTGATTGACAGCCAAATATGCACTAGCCAACGTTCTTTGTATTAACGGATCTTGTGGGGCTATATCAAAGGCTTTTTTGAAATATATTAGCGCTTCTGCGTTATTATTTTTGCTCTTTTCCAATTGCCCTTGTAAATGCAGTGTACGCTGGTCATTTTCGTTAATAGCAATCAGTTGCTGGATGTAGGTTTCTGCTTTACTGCTTTGTTTAGTAAAAAGATAAAAATAAGCAATGGATTGAAGCGCTCTTGGAGAAAGCGCATTGATTGCCAGCGCGTCTAGGTAAAACTGTTCAGCGAGTTTGTCGTTGTTGGTGTTGAAAGCGGTGGTTGCCTTTATTAAAGCCAATTCAAATTTGTTTTTTTGGTTAAGGCTTGCGTCTTTTAAATTAAAAATTGCAGATTCATCGCCTAAATACAAGTGTATCTTAGCCAAATCTACAACGACTATATTTTCATCCGCTCCTGCTGCGATAGACTCTTCAAATTCAATTAATGCATCTCGAGCAAAGCCTTTAGAAAATAATGTCTTTCCCATGAGTATTTTGGATGGCAAATGGTTCGGAGATTGTTGAAGCGCATTTTTTAGGTAAATGTAAGCACTTTCCACATCATTTTTGTTATAACTCTGAAGTGCTTTTTCATAAGTATCTGATACTTGTGAAAATACATTTACAGAGAATAGTAGTGCAAAAATTGTAAATAGTGCTTTCAAGTTAACCTCTAATAAGGATGACGGAATTTCTATGGTAACCGCAGTCGATTAAATTATAAATTTTTATCGGCAAAAAAAAACGTCCCACGAGAGGGACGCTTTGTTAGTAACATGTTTGTTATCGACGTCGGAGATAAATAAAGCCAAATCCGATGAGAAGAAACGCCAGTGCTGCGGGCGCATTTACTTCTGCTGATTGCGGTGTCGAGTCTCTAAATACTAGGTTATTTATAGCACCAGAGCCGGGCATATTCACCACTAACTTAGTCACGCCGAACATATTACTGTAGTTTTCTCTTTGATAGTGGCCATGCCCAATTCCGGGTACATCAGCTTCTCTAACCGTGTTGTTTGTCAAGAAAAAATACAATTTAGTCGCTGGCTGTCCGAATTGAGACTCTGTTACTTCTACGTCAAAGAAGTCTAAACTTAGTATATCTACAGGGTTGTTTGTGAATTCGAAGACAAAGAACCCTGCTGGTCTGGTGCCTTCATCGTCCGGATTACTACATTCATTGCCATTACAGGTGTTGTTCTCATGTATAATTAGCACATTGCCCGGTTTTTTATATGTTTCTCTGCGCTCATCGCTGTATAAATCTTCGTAAAATTCTTTGCGCTCGCTAAGCGGGTCATAAAATTTCTTTACGCTGTCAGTACCTTCTCTTGACTCATACTGTGTTCCATTGTTGAAAAACTCTAGATCTGGATCCGCTGTATTTTCTAGTGAGGTGTCAAAAGTCGTTTGGCGTTGTGCTTTGTCACCACCATCATCTGCACAAATACCATTGATTTGATCTGTGCCTGAGCTGACTGCACCATTGATATTACAACCGCTGATTTGCACGCCCCAGCTGCTGTATTCGTCATCAATTATTTGTCCGTTTTGTATAGCATTTCCATTGGCGTCTAAGTCAAAATCCAAAACACGTAACGCGGCATGACTATTTGATGCGACAAAAATGCTGCAACAAGTCACAATTGAGCTTAATATTGTTTTTTTCATTGCTTTCCCAAAAGAAGAAATCCTTAAAATCATCTATAGCCTAAAAAGCAAAAAGTATTCCAATGTATAAGTGCATGATTTTAAATTTAAATGTTTGTTAAATTTTGCTTCGTGTAAAAAATATGGACACAACAAAAACCACACTATTGCTCACTTAACATTGTGGAAGTCTTTGAAAGCATCTCGCTATTTTTGTAACACTGTCGCTTAAACTAAGCTATTTAGCCCTTACTTTAGCTATTATGTTTAATTTTAAAGTATCGTCAATTATACACACTAATTCTGTTGTATCACGCCTTTCAAACTCGTCTGCGAATATGTATTATTTAGATGGATTGTATTAAGAGAGATAAGATGACTAAAAGACGTGGGATATATTTACTTCCTAACTTATTGACTACCGCCGGTTTATTTAGTGGCTTTTATGCGGTCGTTATGTCCATGAACGGTAAGTTCGAACATGCGGCTGTAGCAATTTTTGTGGCTATGATCTTTGATGGCCTAGACGGTAGAGTAGCTAGAATCACTAATACTCAATCTGCTTTTGGTGCTGAGTACGACTCAATGGCAGATATGGTTTCATTTGGCATTGCACCTGCTTTGGTGGCGTACAATTTTGGTATGACCGAGCTAGGTAAAGTAGGGTGGTTAGCTGCGTTTGTGTATGTCTCTTGCGCTGCGCTGAGACTCGCAAGGTTTAACACGCAAGTTGCAACGGCTGATAAGCGCTTTTTTCAAGGTTTGGCCAGTCCTGCAGCTGCGGCGGTTGTAGCAGGCATGGTGTGGGCTTGCCAAGATTATGATTTGAATGGACATGACTATGAGTATCTCGTAGCCTTAATCACTGGCATGACAGGTGTCTTGATGGTGAGTAATTTTAAATACAATTCGTTTAAAGAAGTCGATTGGCACGGTAAAGTGCCATTTGTGGCGATATTGGCGATTATGTTGGTGTTTATCATCGTTGCAACGGCACCTTCGCTCGTTTTGTTAACTGTATTTTTACTTTATGCAGTCGCAGGGCCCATCAATACATTTAGAACAGTCGATAAGGTCACATTGGAGGATTTGGTCGGTGATACGGAAGCTGATGCAGATTTTGATGAAAATACTGCATCAGATGAAGACTCCGAGCTGAAGTAATCCAAACGAGTCACTATAAGCTCACCGTTTTTAGTGTACCAATTGAGAAATTGGTTCAAATGCCCATACTTTATTTAATCGCTTGTAATACAGTGTGGGCCAGTAATAGTTTTCTTCTCTCACTTGGTATTCTGACAATTGAAAGTTTTTATCCAACCGTATCGCTTCAACCGAAGTAAACTCTCCTGAATGTTTCCCCTCTAAGGCATTGACCACATCAGTTAAGTTTAAAATTATATGTCCATCAATTGACAGTATGCATATGGGATCTACATTCATTGCGGTATATAGTGGTGCTCCAAAATATCTAAAGCCAACTCGGATACATTTGTCTCTGATTCCTGCTGGCGTGCTTATCACGGTAGGTATTTCATGTATAACGGCACCTCCCCATATAATGACTTCATTTAGCATTAGATAAGGCGATTCTCTCAAGTTAATACTCAGATCTTGAATTTTTCCGTCACGCAAAATAGTAAAGTTTTCTGTGGGTTCATCAAACGATAGATACAAATTATTCAAAGAATTTGCATCATCAGGAGCCTTTAGAATTATGTCTCCCGAAGCAAATCCACTTTGTTCTAGTTCCTCAGCTTTGGTTACGTATATTTTCCTCTCAACTGAAGTGCTAGCGTTTGTTGGTAGTCCGAGTTCAACAGCATTTGCGTAGCTAATGTAGTCAAATTTGTCCTTGATCTCAAAAACTTGATGATTGTTAATTTTATAGTCATTGATAAACGCGCCGATTAGTTCTGAAGGTATAATGCCTAAAATACCGTTGTTTTCATCATAGCCTGGCGCAATCGCCAAAAGTTCACCGTCTTTATTAATATAAATAGAAAACTCATCTGGAATGTAACTTACATCTCTAGTATCAAAAGTAGTTTTGCCGTAATAAACTGCTTCCCAATCAATACTGACATTTGTCGTAAAATCTTGATGCGCGGTTCTGCCTATGAGTTTTACTTCGTTGTTAGAATATTCTTCCAACCTTTCAGTGGTGACTTGGGGGATCAGATCTTTTGAAATTTTAAACTTACTTAAATTCGCTTTTATCAGCACCATATTCAGGTAAGGATGTATAGCTTCAACAGAGGCAGAAGAAGAGTTTCCATTGTCAAAAAATACGTTTACTTGACTAAGGCTAGAATCGATTATGTCTTTGTTTGTCAGAATTAGTCCTTGATTAATATCTAAGATGACACCTTTGCCTTTTCTGATCACTTCTCGATTTATGTTAACCTCTATTGGTCTAAATACCTCTATCTCAACAAGTGGCGAACCAACGGGTTTTCCGTGAGTGAGTTTTTTAGACTGTGCTATTTCGTCGGAAAATTTAATGTTTTCGCACTGCCAAACTTTCTTCTCCAAGGTATTTCTGCAATGCCTATTGATAAAAAATGGCGCTAAATTTCGCACTCGTTTGTATTCTTGATCTTTTTGGTTGTAGACATAGCGATATCTAATACCAAAAGTTGAGTTAATTGGAATTTTTTGAAAGATCTTTTTAAGAGAATCTAAAGACGAGACGGCTTGTCCATTGATTTCCTCTAAACGTGCAAAACTACTGATATTATGCCCACCAAAAAACCGACCCGGTGCGGTCAACAAAACTCCTTCCACCGGCACATTAAATTGCCTTGCAGTACTCAAGCCAATAGGAATAAATACGGCTTTACCTAATTCTATATATTGGTCAGGAACCAACTTAAAAAGATCTGATACTTCCAGAGTAAGTGAAACTTCTTTGTGATCTCTAGAGACTAATAATTCAATTTCTTTACCCACATTTTCATTCAAAGTCTTTTCTAGTTGAACAAAATTACTGATGTGTTGGCCATTTGCAGAGAGCAGCAAGTCACCTACTTGCAATCGAGAATATGCGGGGCTGTTCTTGACAATATGCCTAACTTTCAATCTTCCAAGTGCTTCAGGCGTTTGTTCTCGGAGCGCAGTTATTGCGCTTACATTCCAACCAAACTCAGAAAGTTGGTTGAAAGGTATATGTTCAAGAACAGACTGAAATGTGCCTCGGCGAACTACTTTTCCTTCTAACACTTTTTTTATCGTCGGTAATATTATATCCATGGGTAAAAAAAATGCTGCTGCCGTATCACTCCTTCCGCCAGCGTTTATCGCTATTGCTTGATTTGATTCATTTAATATTGGCGAACCTGAGGAGCCCCCACTGGTTCCTAAAGCAGCCTGCATGTAAAATGTATTGTAATCAGTCGTAGTACTATTATAGTCGGGTGCGGTTCGATCTAGTCTGGATAGTACTCCTTCGATGATTGATAAGGCTTCTCCCCCATCATTTCCATATAAGCGCACTTGGTCTCCGACTTGAGCTTTTGTACTTAATTCTATTGGAATTATCTCTAGGTCCTGTAGCTCCCTTGGGTTGTACCTAAATACACCGTAATCATGCACTGGGTCGCGATATACAGGCGTAAGTGCCAATTTCTGTTTGTTTGAGAATTCACCATAAGCCACGACTGGACCTACATTCAAAATATGCTTGTTTGTTAGTATTAAGCCTTGCTTACTATCGATTACAAAACCTGTCCCGACTCCTGAAGAATTGTAGCCATCATCCCAGGGAGTCACTTTATTAAATTCTATATTCACAACTGCATTAATGACTTTATCGTTCGATAAGCTGCCTGTTGAGTAAAAAACAAGCGAAGCTATCATTATTACTATTCTTATTTTTAAAAGAGGATTCATCCGTTACGAGACCTAAATACTACTGTTTATCAGGGCTTGTATTATCGAATAAGTGATGCAACAAATAAACGCTTAAAAATTTATTAAAAAACTTATTGCTTTTGAAAAATTCTTCCGTAGAATGCGCCTCCGCTGTCAGGGGTAAACACTTCAGATAGCGATAAGTCAGTCAGAATAACGG